>JBAZOW010000037.1:0-18092 GCA_041648495.1 Patulibacter sp. | reverse complement strand
CGAGGCAGCTGATGGGCGATACGAGTACGATCGGTTCTCGGGAGGCCGCGCCGCGCAAGCCCGCGGTGCAGTCGGTGGCGCGGGCCGCGCGAATCCTGCTCGCGGTGGCGTCGACGCCCGAGGGACTGACGGCCAAGCAGGTCGCGGAGTCGTTCGAGCTGGCGCTGCCGACCGCCTACCACCTGCTGAGCACGCTGACCGGTGAGGGGCTGCTGGCCAAGGACGGGCAGCGTCGGTACGTCGTCGGGCCGCAGGCCGCCGTGATCGCGCACGCGATGATGCGCGACGCCGCCCCTCCGGAATCGTATGTCGAGGCGCTGCGGCGACTCGCAGAGGAGACCGGTGAGATGGCCTACCTGAGCGCGTGGCGACGGGGGCAGATCGAGGTCCTCGAGCAGGTCGCGGGCGCGCACGCCGTCGCGGTCGGGGCGATCGCCACCGGATTCTGCGGGGAGCCGCACGCCCGCGCGACCGGCAAGCTGCTGCTCGCCTACGCCGACGACGTCGTGCGGGAGACGGTGCTGCGCGCCACGCCGCTACGGCCGCTCACCCCGCACACGATCACCGACGAAGCGCGTCTGCGGGAGGAGCTCGGCCGTGCGCGCGAGGACGGATACGCCTGCGATCGCGAGGAGTACTCGCTCGGGGTCACCTGCGTCAGTGCGCCGATCCGCGAGTCGGGCGTGGTCGTGGCCGCGCTCACCGTCTCGGCCCCGACCCCGCGCTTCCTCGAGAACGAGGCGGAGTACATCGCCGTGGCGCTCGCCCGTGCTCGCGACGCGTCGTCGGGATAGCCCGAGACAACCCCGGGGCTGACTTTCAGCATTTGAAAGTCAAAATCACCATTTGACAAACTAATCCTATGGCTCTACTGTCCTCGCACGTTGTCGCGGGAACGGTCGAGGAGAGCTGCAGTGGTGAGGAAGTCGGGGATCGAAGGGCTGGACGGCGCGGACGCGTACCGCCGCATGTGCACGATCCGACGCTTCGAGGAGCGTTGCGTCGAGCTCGGAGCGGAAGGTGAGATCGCCGGGTCGATCCACGTCTGCGCCGGCCAGGAGGCGATCCCGGTCGGCGCCCGCGCGGCCCTCGGATCGGACGACCGGATCCTCGCGACCTACCGCGGTCACGGATGGGCGCTGGCCGCCGGCGTGCCGGTCGTCGAGCTGCTCGCGGAGATCTGTCAGCGCGACGCGGGCGTGAACGGGGGGCGCGGCGGATCGCCGTACTTCACCGCTCCGGCCCACGGCTTCTTCGGGGAGAACTCGATCGTCGGCGCACACGTGCCGATCGGTGCCGGACTCGCGCTCGCCGCCGCGGCGCAGGACGACGGCCGCGTGGTGCTCGCCACGATCGGCGACGGCGCGATGAACCAGGGCGCGGTCCACGAGGGCCTGGTCTTCGCCGCCGCGCGTCGCCTGCCGCTGATCCTCGTCTGCGAGAACAACGGCTGGGCGGAGATGACCCCGACCGCATCCACCGCGCTGCTCGACGACCTGGCGGATCGCGCTGCCGCGTACGGGATCCCCGGTCGCGTCGTCGACGGCGGCGACCCGGAGGCCGTGCGCGACGCGATCCGCGGCGCCGCGGTCGCGGCGCGCGCCGGTGAGGGGCCGACGCTGATCGAGTGCAAGACCGTTCGCTTGCTCGGGCACTACAACCGCGACATCCAGCACTACCGCTCGAAGGACGACATCGCGGCGGCCGCGGCCGCCGACCCGATCGCCCGACTGCGAGCCCAGCTGCTGGAGCGCGGCGAGCACAGCGACGCCGACCTGGACCGGATCGACGCCGAGGCCCGTGCCGAGGTCGACGCGGCGGCCGAGACGGTACGGGGGCTGCCCGCGGCGGACCCCGCGACCGCCCGGGACCACGTCTACGCGCCGGCCCCGTCGGCGCCGACGCTCGGTCCGATCGCCCCCGCGGACGGCGGTGAGCTGACGTACGTCAAGGCGGTCACGGCCGGACTCAAGGACGCACTCGGCTCGCGGCCCGAAGTGCTGGTCTACGGCGAGGACGTCGGCGCGGCCGGAGGGATCTTCGGCGCCACCCGCGGCCTCCAGCAGGAGTTCGGTGCGGCTCGCGTCTTCGACACGCCGATCGCGGAGAGCGCGATCCTGGGGTCCGCGGTCGGCGCCGCGATGGCGGGGATGCGTCCGGTCGTCGAGATCATGTGGGGCGACTTCCTGCTGGTGGCGCTCGACCAGCTCTTCAACCAGGCGGCGAACGTCCGCTACCTCAGCCGCTCCGAGTTGACGGCACCGCTGGTGGTGCGCACGCAGCAGGGCGTCACGCCGGGGTCCTGCGCGCAGCACTCGCAGAGCCTCGAGGCGCTGCTGGCCCACGTTCCCGGCCTGCGGGTCGGCCTGGTCGCGACGCCGCAGGACGCCTACGCGATGCTGCGCGCCGCGATCGCCGACCCGGACCCGTGCATCGTGATCGAGTCCCGCGCGCTCTACCAGACGAAGGGGCCCGTGGCGCTCGACGCGCCGGTCGAGCCGGTCGGCGGCGCCCGCTGGCACCGGACCGGCGGCGACCTGTCGATCATCACCTGGGGTTCGATGCTCCCCGCCGCGCTGGCCGCGGCCGAGCAGCTGGCCGAGCAGGGCACCGAGGCTGCGGTCGTCGATCTGCGCTGGCTCAATCCGCTCGACGACGCGTCGATCGCACGGGCCGTGGAGGAGAGTGGCGGCCGGGTCCTGCTCGCCCACGAGGCGAACCTCACCGGCGGCTTCGGCGCCGAGATCGCGGCACGGATCCAGGAGCGGCACTTCGACCTGCTCGACGCACCGGTGGTGCGGGTCGGCACCCCCGACGTGCGGATCCCCTCGGCGCCCGCGCTGCAGGCCGCGCTGGTCCCCGGAGCCGAGACGATCGTCACGGCCGCCCGGGAGCTCATCGGCGCCACCACCCCGATCGCCGGCTGATCGCCCGACGGACGACGGAGACCACGATGCTTCCCCACCCCACCGACCTCGCCCCGATCGTCGACAACCTGCGACCGGAGCTGGTCGCGTTGCTGCAGCAGTCGGTACGGACCTCGAGCCTCAGCGGCCACGAGCAGGCGGTGGCCGAGCTGCACCGGTCGTGGATCGCGGCACGCGGTTGGCCGGTGGAGCTGCGACCGCTGACGGCGGACGACGGCGTCCCGCCGTCCGAGCTGGCCGACGGACGCGGCAACGTGGTCGCGCGCTTCGGGTCCGACGGACTCCCGCGGATCGTGCTCAACGGTCACCTCGACGTCGTCGACGCCGGAGATCCCGCCGACTGGTCGGCCGATCCGTTCTCGGGAGAGCAGGTCGACGGAGCGATCTACGGACGCGGATCGGCGGACATGAAGGGCGGTATCGTCGCCGCGCTCTGGGCCCTGCGGGCGCTGGAGCAGGCGGGGGTCGAGCTGCGCGTCCAGGTCGAGCTGCAACTGGTGGTCGGCGAGGAGACGACCGGGGTCGGCACCCGCGCGCTCCTGGCCCAGGACCGGTGGGAGGACCCGCTCGGGGTCGTCGTACTCGAGCCGACCGGCAACCGGATCGTCGCGGTCAACACGGGCGTCCAGTTCTTCACCGTCGAGGTTGCGGGGCGGGCGTCCCACACCTCGGCTCCGTGGGACGGCGTGGACGCCTTCGCCAACCTGCTGCTGGTGCGCGATGCGATGCTCGCCGTCGCGGACCGCCGCGCCGCCGCCTACGACCATCCGGCGTTCGCGGCGGTGCCGACCGCGCTGCCGTTCGCGATCGGGACGGTCCGAGCGGGGGCGCACCGGGCCGCGGTGCCCGCGACGGCGACGATGTCCGGGCGGATCGGCCTGGCTCCCGGCGAGCGGATCGCCGACGTCCGCAGCGCCTTCGTCGACGCGATCACGGCGGCGTGCGCCGATGACGCGTGGCTGACCGCGCATCCGCCGCGGATCAACTGGGACAACGAGGGGCTTCCCGGTTGGGAGACGTCGACCGGCACGCCGCTGCTGCGGGCGATCCGCGGCGCGCAGAAGCAGCTGCACGGGTCCGCGAGCACCGTCGGCTTCACGGCGGGATCCGACGCCGGCCAGTTCGGCGGGCGGGGCATCCCGACGATCGTCTTCGGACCGGGAGACGTCGCGCTCGCGCACGCCCCCGACGAGCACGTGCGGGTGGACGACGTCGAGCGGGCCGCGCTGGTGCTGGCGACGACGCTGGCGGGGCTCCGATGAGCGCGTCCGTCGTCTCGATGCCCGCGTTCGCGCCGCTGTTCGTCCCCGGCGAGGAGACGGTGGCCGTCCGCTGGATGACGCTCACGTACCCGATCGACCCGGAGCTCTGCCGTCGCGCGCTGGTGCGTCCGCTCGAGCCCCAGGACGACCCGGTCGCGGCGGTCTGGATCGCCGAGTTCGCGGACGCGACCTTCCGGGCCGACGGCTCGGTCCCCGAGCGCCGTCCCGCCTACCGGCAGGCCGGCGTCTCGCTCGCCTGCCGCCACGACGACGAGTCGGGGGCGTACGCCCTGGAGACCTTCGTCGGCGGGCTCAACTACGGGATCCTCGGACGCGAGCTGTTCGGCCTGCCCAAGAAGCAGGTCCGCGCCGTGACGCTGGACGAGCAGGACGACGGCCTGCGCTACGCGATCACCGACGCCGTCGGCGTCGAGCTGCTCGCGGGCGAGGCCTCGGGGCTCCGGCCGTCGGAGGACGCCGATGCGTCGCCGATGCCGCCGTGGTTCGCGGCGCACCTGACCGCGAAGTTGATCCCGAGCGCCGAGGGCACCGGGTACGACGTCGCGAAGCTGGTGCGGATCCCGTGGTCGTTCGCGCCCGAGGGCAGCGTGACGCACGGCCGCGGCACGTACCGCTGGGCACCGAGCGGGAGCGATCCGGTCCACCTGCTCTCGCCCCGCGGGGACGCGGCGCTGGCGTACGGGCGGGGGACGTTGTCGATCGGGTTCGGCCGCTACGTGGCCGACCTCGGGGAGATCGAGCCGATGGGTCGGCAGCAGTGGGCGAGCGGGTCGGGTTCTGACGAGAGAGGAGAGCGGTGAAGATGCGGGGAAGGACTTGGGTGGCCGGGATGGCCGTGCTGCTGACGACGGGGGCGATCACCGCCTGCGGCGGGAGCGAACCGGAGGCGCGGGGCGGCGGCGACGGCGCCACGGTCGTCGTCGATGCGAAGGCCCGGGTGGAGGCGGCGAAGGTCGACGTCAAGGCCAAGGCGCCCGCCGACGGGCCCGAGGCGCAGGCCGGGAAGTCGGTCGTGCTGATCCCGTGCTCGATCGCCTCCGAAGGCTGCGCCGCGCCGGCCAAGGGCGCGGAGGAAGCGGCCAAGGCGATCGGCTGGAAGACGACGATGATCGACGGCAAGGACACCGCGGCGACGCAGAACGCGGCGGTCCGCCAGGCCCTGGCGTTGAAGCCCGACGCGATCATCACGTTCGCGATCAACCCGGGCGAGATCCAGGGTGCCGTCGCCGAGGCCCGCCGCAGCGGGATCAAGGTGGTGGCCTCGTCGGCTCCGCCTTCCGAGCTCGTCGATTTCTCCGACCTCCCGACCGAGGCGACGTGGGCGCTCGGCGGCTCGCTGCTCGCCGACTTCGCGATCGCCGAGCACGACGGTGATGTGCAGGCCCTGGTCCTGCACGACACCGGCTTCGACGTGCTGGCGGCGCGCCATCGCGCGTTCGTCGACCGGCTGAAGCAGTGCTCCGGCTGCGAGATCGCGGAGCAGCAGACGTTCACCTTCGCCGACCTCGCCACCTCGGTCCCGCGGATGGTGCAGCAGATGGCTCAGCGTCACCCGCAGTTCAACACGGTCTACATCGACTACGACTACGCGGTGCCGGCGGTGCTCCAGGGCCTGCGCTCGGTCGGCGTCCGCGACAAGACGGTGCTGGGGTCCGAAGGGACGTCGAACGCGATCGCGTCGATCCGCAAGGGCGAGCAGACGGCCACGACCGCGCTCGCGCTGCCGTGGATCGGCTGGGCCAACATCGATGCGCTGAACCGGATCTTCGCCGGCGAGGATCCGCGGCCGGCGGCGGACGTGGTCAGCGTGAAGCTGATCGACCGGTCGGTCGCCGAGAAGATGGACGGCATGTGGGACGGCGGCGCCGACTTCCGGGCCGAGTACCGCAAGCTCTGGGGCGTCGAAGGATGAGCCGGACCGTCGGCGTTCGCGGCGTCACCAAGCGGTTCGGTACGCAGAAGGCGCTCGACGACGTGTCGATCGAGTTCCGCGCCGGAGAGATCCACGGCTTGGCCGGGATGAACGGCTCGGGCAAGTCGACGCTCGTCAAGGTGCTGGCCGGCATCTACACCGCGGACGACGGTGACGTGACGGTCGACGGCGAGGCGATCCGCCCGATGTCGGCGCGGCACGCGCAGGAGCTCGGCTTCCGCTTCATCCACCAGGAGCCGGCCGTCTTCGCGACCCAGACGGTACTCGACAACCTGGCGCTGGGTGCGGGGTACCGGCACAGTCGTCCGGGCGCGGTCCGGGTCCGCGCCGAGCAACGAGCGGCGACCGCTGCGTTGGCGGCGGTCGGGGTCCACGACATCGACCTGCGCGCACCGCTCGGCGACCTCTCGCCGGCCCAGCGCACGATGGTGACGATCGCCCGCGCCGTGCAGGACCTGGACGGCGACGGGCGACTCGGCCTGCTGGTGATGGACGAGCCGACCGCGTCGCTGCCCGAGCACGAGGTCGAGCTGGTGACCGACGTCGTCCGCCGGGTGGTCGAGCGCGGGATCGCGGTGGTCTACATCACGCACGATCTCGGCGCGCTGCTGGACCTGTCCGACCGGGTCTCGGTGCTGCGCGACGGCACGTTGGTGACGACGACGCCGACCGACCAGCTCGGCTCCCGGCAGCTCGCCGACCTGATGGCGGGCGACGCGAGCGAGGAGCTGGCGCGCGTACGGCCGGATGCCGGCGACGCCGACGGTCCGGTCGTGCTCCGCTGCGAGCGGCTCGAGGGCGGCCGGCTGGCGCCGACCGATCTGTCGGTGCGCGGCGGCGAGATCGTCGGCATCGCCGGCCTGCTCGGATCGGGCCGCAGCACGCTGCTGCGCTTGATCGCGGGCGCCCAGGACCGGTCCGGCGAGATCGACGTCGACGGCGAGGCCCTACCGGCCGGCAACCCCCGTGCGGCGATCCGGGCGGGAGTCGCGCTGGTGCCGGAGGACCGCCGCGGACACGCGGCCTTCGCCGGCATGACGACGGCGGAGAACCTGACGATCGCGTCGCTCGACGGCGTCGCGAAGCCGTGGTGGATCCGGCACCGGCGGGAGGCCCGTGCCGCCCGCGAGGCGATGGACGAGTACGACGTCCGGCCGCGGATCCCCGAGCGCCGCTTCGGCCTGCTCAGCGGCGGCAACCAGCAGAAGGCGATCATCGCCCGTTGGGCCCGGACGCAGCCGAAGCTGCTGCTGCTCGACGAACCGACCCAGGGCGTGGACGTCCACGCCCGGGTCCAGATCCACCAGGCGATCGCGGCGATGGCCGAGCGGGGGATGGCGGTCGTCGTCGTCTCCTCGGACTTCGGCGAGCTGATGACCCTGGCCGATCGCGTCGCGGTGATGCGTCGCGGCCGGATCCACGCGGAGCTGTCCGGCGACCGCGTGTCCGAAGCAGAGCTCCTGCACCTCGCATCGAATGACTGAACGGCTTGGAGAGAAGATGGCTACCCCCGCAACCGAGACCGGCCGGGCGCCGAGCGCGCCGGCCCAACCGCCCCACGTGGCCAAACGCCCCGGGTTCCTCGACCCGCGGTGGTTCGGCTTCTACGCGCTCGCGGCGCTGGTGCTGCTGTTCAGCGCGCTGCTCCCCGGCACGTACCCGACGTCGACCAACCTGACGGCGGTCCTCAACAACGAGTCGGTCGGACTGATGGTGGCCGTGGCGCTGCTGATCCCGATCGTCGCCGGGCAGTTCGACCTCTCCGTCGCGAGCGTCCTGACGCTGTCGATGATCGTGACGGTCGGCTGCTTCCAGTTCTTCGAGACCCCGACGTGGATCGCCTGCGTCGCGGGCGTCGCCGTCGGCGCGCTCGTGGGGCTGATCAACGGCTTCTGCGTCGCCTGGCTGCGGATCAACTCGCTGGTCGCGACGCTCGCGACCGGCAGCATGGCGCTCGGCGTCGCGCTGTGGTGGACCAACGGATCGATCTTCGCCGAGAACGTGCCGGCGGGCTTCCGCGCGATCGGCGACCGGATCGGGTTCGTGCCGTTGCCGTTCATCATCGCGGCGGTCGTCTGCCTGGTGCTCTGGTGGATCCTCGAGCGCACGCCGACCGGCCGCTACCTGTACGCGATGGGCGACAGCGCCGACGCCGCCAAGCTGGTCGGGCTTCCGACCTCCGGCCTGACGATCGGGGCGTTCGTCGCCTCGGGCACGATCGCCGGGGCCGCCGGCGTCGTCGAGGCCGCGATCCTCGGATCGGGCAACCCCCAGGTGGGGGCCGGCTTCCTGCTGCCGGGCTTCGCCGCGGTCTTCCTCGGCGCCGCGATCTACACGATCGGCCGCTACAACGTGATCGGCACCGTGATCGCGGTCTTCGTGCTGGCCGCGCTGGTCGCGGGCCTGCAGCAGTTCGGCCTGCCGTTCTACATCGAGTCGCTGCTGAAGGGTGCGGTCCTGCTCGTCGCGGTGGCGATCACGAGCGGGCGGTTCAGTCGATGACCGGCCGGGCGCATCGGCCGTCGCTCGCCGATCGCCTCGCGCTGCTCGAGGCGCGCGAGGCGATCCGGGAACGCAAGTACGAGTACGCCGCGCTCTGCGACGGCGGCTACGACGGGGCGGCGATCGCCCGGCTGTTCACGGCCGACGGGAGCTGGCACAGCAACGTGCACGGCACGATCGCCGGGCCCGCCGCGATCGCGGCGTTCATGGAGCAGATCGGGCGCGAGCACTTCCCGTGGGCGATCCACTACGTGGGCAACCCGCGGATCGACGTCGACCTGGCGGCGGGCACCGCGCGCGCCCGCTGGGTGCTGCTGCAGCTCGCCAGCGGCACGGCCGCCGACGCGCACGACGCGTCGGTGGTGGCCACGGGCGCCTACGACGACCGGCTGCGGTTGGTCGACGGGGAGTGGCGGTTCGCGTCGGTGACGTTGAAGCTCGGCCAGGTCACGGACCTGCGTCGGGGTTGGCCGGCGACGGCCGTGCTGCCCGCGGTCGGGGCGGTGGAAGCCCGATGAGCGTCGACGAGCACGATCCGGGCCTGGAGCAGATCGTGGTGGCGCTGGCCGCGGCGGGTGAGGCGCTGCCCGTGCCGCCGCCGCTGCCGACGGCGCGCACGACCCGCCGCGAGTCGATCGCGGCGCCGTCGCCGGACCCGTGCAACGCGATCGTGCGTCACGTCCGCGTCGTGGGCGACGGCCAAGGACCCTTGGCGGGCCTGCGCGTGTCGTTGAAGGACTGCGTCGCCTGCGCGGGGATCCCGATGACCGGCGGCTCGGCGGCGCTGGAGGGCTTCACGCCGTCCGGCGATGCGACCGTAACGCGGCGGCTGCTCGACGCGGGCGCCGAGATCGTCGCGATCACGAACATGGACGACCTGGCCTTCTCGGGGGCCGGCGACAGCAGTCGCTACGGGCCGGTCCTCAACCCGCACGACCTTTCCCGGCTGGCGGGCGGCTCGTCGGGCGGGGCCGCTGCGTCGTTGCACTACGACGGGATCGACGTGGCGATCGGTACCGACCAGGGCGGCTCGGTCCGCGTCCCGGCAGCGTGGTGCGGCGTCGTCGGCCTGAAGCCGACGCGCGGGCTGGTCCCGTACACGGGCGTCGCCGGGATGGAACCGTCGCTCGACCACGTCGGGGTGCTCGCGAACGACGCCGCGACGCTGGGGCGGGTCCTGCTCGCCCTGGCCGGACCCGACGGTCTCGACGCCCGCCACGACCCCGCGGCGCACGCGGCCTTCCGCGTCGGAGCCGAGGAGTCGTTCACGCTCGCCGGTCGACGAGCGGTCGTCCCGACCGCGTTGCTCGACGGTTGCGACGAGCCGGTCCGGGTCGCGTTCGATCGCGACGTGGAGCGACTGCGGTCGCTCGGGCTGCGGGTGGAGCTCACGGACTGGGATCCGGCGGGGCTCGGTCCGGTGTCGACCGGCCTCTTCGTCGACGGTCTGGCGGCGACGCTGGCCGGCGCGGAGCCGCAGGAGCGGCCGTGGCTGGAGTACGTCCGTGCGCTGCAGCAGGGCGTCCGCGAGCGGCGCGCGCAGCTCAGTCCGTCGATCGAGGTGACGCTGCGTGCCGCCGAGCGGATCGCGCAGACGTGGCCCGGCGAGGCCCGGAGCCGGGCCTTCGTCGCGGCCCGCACGTTGCGGGGCCAGCTCGACGCGGTCCTCGAGGGCGCGGACTTCGTGCTCAACCCGACGACGCCGTGCCTGCCCTTCGGGCCGATCGACGATCCGGCCGAGCAGGTCGCCCGCGGATGGCGCGTACTGGCCAACACCGGCTTCGCGAACGTCACCGGTCACCCGTCGATCTCGGTTCCCGGCACGCCGGTCGACGGTCTGCCGACGGGGCTGATGCTGACGGCGCGACACGGCGCGGACATCCAGTTGGTCGGCGCCGCCCGGGAGCTGTCCGCGGTCTTCACATCAGGAAGCCCCGCCCGTCCGGGCGGCGGAACGGAAACGAGAGAGGTCAAGCATGAGGCATCTTGAGGCGGTGAACGGCGCGCTGCGCGCCGTGGTGGCGATCGCGGCGGTAGCGGCGATCGCCGGCTGCGGCGCGTCGGAGACGACGAGCACCAACGCGGGCGCCGGCGGCGACGTCACGGCCGCCCAGCAACGCGTCGAGCAGGCGACCGGCACGCTGACCGCGAAGCTGCCCGACGCCAAGGTCGACGCCGGGAGCCGGAAAACGGTCGCCGTCGTCGCCTGCAACCGCGTCCAGCCCGGGTGCAACCAGCCGGCGGTCGGTGCCGTCGAGGCGCTGAAGGCGGCCGGCTGGGACGCGAAGCTGATCGACGGGCAGGGCACGAGCGACAAGCAGAACGCGGCGATCCGCCAGGCGCTGACGTTGAAGCCGGACGGGATCATCCTGTCGGCGATCGACCCGCGGACCGTGCAGCAAGCGCTGGCGTCGGCCCGCGAGCAGGGCGTCAAGGTCGTCACGCTGGCGACGCTCGACTCCGATCTGGTCGACGCGCCCAGCAGCCCGACGGTCGACGTCTACACCGAGACCGGCACGCTGCTGGCGGACTTCGCGATCGCCCGCAGCGAGGGAGCCGTGAAGGCCCTCGTGTTGCACGACTCCGGCTTCGACATCCTGCAGCCGCGGTTCGAGGGCTTCGTCTCGCGGCTGAAGGAGTGCGAGAGCTGCGAGGTCCTGGAGACCCAGGCGTTCACCTCTGCTGACCTGGCCGGCGGCGTGCCGCGGCTGGTCCAGCAGATGGTCCAGCGCCACCCCGACTTCAACGTGATCTACGTCGACTACGACGACGCCGTGCCGCCGCTGTTGCAGGCGCTGCGGTCGACCGGTCGCGCCGACGAGGTCCAGGTGCTCTCGTCCAACGGGACGGTCGATGCGACCACCTGCATCGCGAAGCAGTGCGGTCAGGACGCCACGACGGCGTTCTCGCTCGACGGGATCGGCTGGGCCGCGGCCGACCAGATGATCCGCGTGATCGCGGGCGCGGACCTCGATGGGGCGACGTACGGCATCGGCGTGAAGCTGATCGACCGCGACGTCGCGGCGAAGATCACCGCCGCCGACGGCGGCGGGATGTGGGACGGCGACAGCGACTACCGCGACCATTACCTCGAGCTGTGGGGGGTCAAGTGAGCGACACGATGCGCGCCGCGGTTCACGTCCGCGGGGGAATCGACGGCATCCGACTGGAACGGGTGGAGCGGCCGGAGCCGGCGACGGGCGAGGCGCTGGTGCGGCTCGACCACGCGGCGCTCAACCGCCATGACCTGTTCGTGATCGACGACCGGGGCACGGCCGAGCGTCCGCTGATCCTCGGGTCGGATGGCCACGGGGTGCTCGAGGCGGTCGACGGCGACGGCGCCCCGGCGGTCGGCGACCGGGTGATCATCAACCCGTGCCTCGGCTGGGACGACCCCGCGGTGCTGCCGCTGGTGCCGGAAGTGCTCGGCGACCCGCGCAACGGCACGCTCGCCGAGTACGTGAAGGTGCCGGCGGGCAACGTCCACCGGGCGCCGACGCACCTCGAACCGGCCGCGGCGGCGAGCCTCGGGCTGGCCGGCATGACCGCCTACCGCGCGCTCTTCACGCAGGGGGGACTGCGTCCCGACGCCCACGTGTTGATCCCCGGCATCGGCGGCGGCGTCGCGCTGATGGCCCTGATCTTCGCCAAGCGGGCCGGGGCACGAGTCACCGTCACGTCGCGCAGCACCGCCGTACTGGAGCACGCGGCCGGCTACGGGGCGGATCAGATGCTGCTGCACGACGACGATTGGACGCGTCAGCGGCTCGGACCGATCGACCTCGTCGTCGACTCGGTTGGCTCGGCCGCCTACGGCCGGGCGATCGAGCTGCTGCGCCCCGGCGGCGTGCTCGTCAGCTTCGGGGCGACGACCGCTCCCGACGTGACGCTCGACCTGCGCGATCTGTTCTTCCGTCAGATCGAGATCAAGGGCAGCTCGATGGCGAGCGCGCCGGAGTTCGCGGCGATGCTGCGGTTCGTCGCCGAGCACGAGATCGTGCCGCCGGTGGGTCGCGTCTACGCGCTCAGCGAGACCGCGGCGGCGCTCGAAGACCTGCGCGTGGGACGGACGGCCGGGAAGCTCGCCGTCGAGATCGCGCGATGACCGAAGGGACCATGCAGATGAACCGACAGGAACCCGACGACGAGCTGCTGCAGCGCCATCGTGCCGTCATGCCGGCCTGGATGGCGCTCTACTACGAGCGCCCGCTGGAGTTGGTGCGTGGATCTGGGCGCCACGTCGTCGGCAACGACGGCCGGACCTACCTTGACTTCTTCGGCGGCCTGCTGGCGACGATGGTCGGGCACGAGATCCCCGAGATCCGCGAGGCGATCGAGCGCCAGGCCGGCCGGATCCTGCACTCCTCGACGCTGTACCTGATCCGGGCCCAGGTCGAGCTGGCCGAGCTGATCGCCGCCCGCAGCGAGATCCCCGACGCCCGCGTGTTCTTCGTCAACTCGGGCAGCGAGGCGGTCGAGACGGCGTTCCTGCTGATGAGCGCCCGCTCCCGCAGCAACCAGGTCCTGGCCCTGCGCGGCTCGTACCACGGGCGAACCTTCGGGACGGTGGCGGCCACCGGCATCCGCGCCTGGTCGGCGACGTCGCTCAGCCCGCTCCAGGTGACCTACGCGCACAGCGGCTACCGCTACCGCAGCCCCTTCGGGCATCTGCCGGATGCCGACTTCGTCGAGGCCTGCGCCGACGAGCTGCGGACGATGATCGAGACCAGCACCAGCGGCGCGGTCGCCTGCATGATCGCCGAGCCGATCCAGGGCGCAGGTGGCTTCGCGGTGCCGCCCCCGGGGTTCTTCCGCCGCTACAAGGAGGTGCTCGACGAGTTCGGCATCCCGCTCGTCTCCGACGAGGTCCAGTCGGGCTGGGGTCGCACCGGACGGGCCTGCTTCTCGATGCACGCGCACGGGGTGCGGCCCGACGCGATCGTCTTCGCGAAGGGGCTGGCCAACGGCCTGGCGATCGGGGGCGTCGTGACCGATGCGACCACGATGAACGGACTCGAGGCCAACTCGATCTCGACCGCGGGCGGCAACCCCGTCGCGATGTCGGCCGCGCTCGCGACCCTGCAGTACGTCGAGGACCACGATCTGCAGGACAACGCCGATGCGGTCGGACGCTTCCTCAAGGACGAGCTGCAGTCGATCGCGAAGGACTCGCCGTTGGTCGGCGAGGTGCGCGGGGAGGGACTGATGCTCGGCGTCGAGCTGGTGCGGGCCGGGAGCCGGGACCCGGATCCGGAGGCCGCGGTGCGGATGCTCGAGCTGGCCCGCGAGCGGGGCCTGCTGATCGGGCGCGGCGGGCTGTACGGCAACGTGCTGCGCGTGACGCCGCCGATGACGGTGACGCTCGGCGAGGCGCGTGAGGCGGTGGCGTGGATCGGCGATGCGCTGCGCGAACTGACGTTGGAGGGCGGGAACGATGTCCGTTGAGCTGGTGATGCCGCGTCTGTCGGACGCGATGGAGGAGGGAACGATCGTGCGCTGGCTCAAGCAGCCCGGCGACGCGATCGCCCAGGGGGAGTCGATCGTCGAGATCGAGACCGACAAGGCGACGGTCGAGCACGAGGCGGAGGCCGACGGCGTGCTGCTCGAGATCCTGGTCGCGGAGGGCGAGACGGTGCCGCTCGATCAGCCGATCGCGCGGTTCGGGGCTCCCGGAGCGACCGTCCCGGCCGCGGCGAGCACGACTGCGGCGCCGTCGGCGGCCTCCGCAGGCACGCCGGATGGCGGCTCGGGTCCCCGTCCGGCGTCTTCGCCGGTTGCTCGCCGGATGGCCCGCGAGTTGGGCCTGGAGTTGCGGGCGATCGCCGGCAGCGGCCCGAAGGGACGGATCGTCAAGGCGGACGTGCTGGCCGCCTCCTCCGCGTCGACCGCCGCCGGTCCGGTCCGTCCGGCGCCGCGCGTCGATGCCCCACCGGCGACGGCGCGCGTTCCGGCCGCCTCGGCTGCGTCGAGCTCGCCGGCCTCGGTCGACCCGCCCGCCGCGTCGGGCGTGCGGTACGAGACGCCGACGCGGACCCAACGGCTGGTCGCCCGGCGGATGGTGGAGGCGACCGCTTCGGTTCCCGACTTCACCCTGTTCGCGGACGTCAAGATGGACGCCTGCCTGCGCCTGCGGGCGCGTTTGAAGCAGCTGCACGACCGGCCGCCGTCGGTCAACGACATGGTCGTCAAGGCGGCGGCACTGGCGCTTCGTGACCATCCGCGAGCGAACGGCTCCTACCGGGACGACCGATTCGCGCTGCACGACCGAGTGAACGTCGGGATGGCGGTGGCCAGCGACGAGGGCCTGGTGGTGCCGACCGTGTTCGATGCGGACACCAAGCCGCTGGGGGTGATCGCGGGCGAGACGCGGGGCCTCGCCGCCGCCGTGCGCGACGGGACCGTCACGCCCGCGCAGCTCTCGGGTGGCACGTTCACCGTCTCCAACCTCGGCATGTTCGGCGTCGACGCGTTCACGGCGATCGTCAACCCGCCGCAGGCCGCGATCCTGTCGGTCGGGGCGATTCGCAAGCAGCCGATCGCCGACGACGACGGGAACGTCTCGGTCGGCGACCTGATGACGCTCGGGCTGATATCCGACCACCGGATCCTCAACGGGGCGGATGCCGCGCGGTTCCTCGCGCGGATCCGCGAGCTGCTCGAGGAACCCCTCGCGATGGCGTTCTGACGGGCGGCCCGGAAACGTGCCGGCGCGTCCGTAGGACGATCACGGCGAGCCCGGCGGATCGCCCCGCGAGGTGCGGCGACCGGTCGCCGCCGGACCCGGCCGGTACGCTGCACACATGGTTCGTCGGGTCATCCTCGCTGCCCTCGTCGGCGTGCTGGTCGCGACCTTCGGGTCGGCCGCGGCCGCGGAGGCGCGGACCCGGCCGGCCCCGTGTCGGGGGCCCGCCGGTACGACCGTCGCCAAGCACGGTGGGCAGTCGCTGTTCGTGGCCTACACCGGTGAGGACGACGGGCTCTACGGGGCCCCGCAGGCGGTGTTCGCCTGCCGCCACGCGAAGGCCAAGCCGGTGCGGATCTCGGAGTGGGAGGCCGGCACGTCGATCACGATCCGCAAGGTGCGGTGGACGCGCTACTACGTCGCCTACGCGCAGTTCGGCTCGGACAACCAGTGCACCAAGTACAGCGGCAGGGGCGCTTCCGAGTGCTCGTACTCGACGGGCGGCTCGTACGACCTGCGGACGGGAAAGCGGAAGGCCACCTACGACCCGACCGCCGACGTCGCGTCCACCCGCCTCTCCCCGCGGGGCTGGCTCGGCGTGATCGGCAAGCCCGACGCGGACGGCAACCGCACGATCTTCGGCGCCGACGGCGGCGGCCTGCGCACGCTCGGGACCGGGTTGATCGACCCGGACTCGGTCCGCTTCGACGGCGCGCACCTGCTCTGGACCCAGGACGGCGTCGAGCAGCTCGCCCCGCTCGGTCCCGACGCCTGAAGCGGGGCCCGGCGCTGACCCGGTAGTCCCGTCGTCCGCGTCCCGGCCGGTCGTGGTGCCGGTCGGGACGGGCGCCGCCGTTCCTCCATCTACCGGTCCTCGGCGGGTCCGGTCCCCGCCCGCACCCGCGCGGCCTGCCGCACCAGGTGATCGCGCTCGGCGAGGTTCGTCGCCCGTTCGGCCGCCTCCGCGTACGCCGCGCCCGCGCCTGCGAGGTCTCCGCCCTGCTCGTGGAGGTACCCGCGGACGGCGTGCCACTTCTGCCGCTCGCCGAGCACCTCGCGCAGCCGGTCGGTCTCGCGCAGGCCCGCGGCGGGACCGAGCACGTGACCGACCGCCACGGCGCGGCCGAGCACCGCGGCCGGGTCGTCGCGCACCGGGTCGTCGGTCAGCGCCACCAGCTCGTCGTACCAGGCGAGGATCTGCAGCCAGTCCGTCTCCTCGGCCGTGGCCGCGTCGTCGTGGAGCGCCGAGATCGCGGCCTCGATCTGGTGGCGGCCCGGCGGCCGATCGTCGGTCTGCATCGCCAACGCCGACTGCAGCACGTGCACGCCCTCGGCGATCTCGCGAGCGTTCCAGCGCGTGCGGTCCTGACGGTCGAGCGTGACCAGTCGCCCTTCGGCGTCGAAGCGCGCCGGGAGCCGCGCGTGGCCCAGCAGCATCAGCGCGAGCAGTCCGCGCGCCTCGGGCTCGTCGGTGACCAGGGTCAGCTGGCGGGTCAGGCGGATCGCCTCGTCCGCCAGGTCGATCCGGCTCGCGTGGCCGGTCGTGTAGATCAGGTAGAGCACGCGCAGCACGACGGCCAGGTCGCCGGGCCGGTCCAGCCGAGCGGCCGTCGGCCCGCCGAGCGTGCGCTTGGCCCGGCTGATCCGCTGGGCCATCGTTGCCTCGGGCACGTAGAACGCGTCGGCGATCTCGCGCGTGGTCAGGCCGCCGACGGCGCGCAGGGTCAGCGCCACCTGGGACGTCGGCGCCAGGTCGGGATGGCAGCAGCAGAAGAGCACGAAGAGCGTGTCGTCGCCTTCGTTCTCGTCATCGCCGCCGAGGGCGTCTCCGGTCGCGTCGCCGACGCCGACCCGGGGCTCGAGGTACACGACCTCCTCGCGGCGGGACCGCGCGGCCTCGCTGCGCCGCGCGTCGATCAGCCGCCGGGTCGCGACCGCCGCGAGCCACGCCCGCGGATCGTCCGGCGGATGGTCGGGCCAGACGCGCAGTGCTTCGATCAACGCCTCCTGGATCGCGTCCTCGGCGGCGTCGAAGTCCTCGCCGCGCCGCACCAGGCTCGCGAGCACCCGCGGAACGAGGGCGCGCAGGGCGCTCTCGTCCCGCCGCGGGATCGGCTCGTCCTGCACGCCGGATCCGCCGTCCGCCGGAGCGTCAGTCGTCGGAGCTGGCCTTGCCGGACATGACCTCGCGGACGTCGAGCCACTCGTACAGCGGACCCCCGCCCGGGCCGGGCTCGGACGAGACCCAGGCCGCGATCTCCAGCGCGCGCTCGTACGACTCGACGTCGACCATGTACCAGCCGGCGATCAGGTCGCTGGTCTCGGGGTGCGGGCCGTCGGTGGTGACCGGGGCGGCGTCGGGACCGCCGTAGCGGACCCAGGTGCGCTTGGGCGTCAGCGCCTGCCCGTCGACGTACTCGCCGCTCGCGCGGAGCGTGTCGGCGACGTTGTGGAGGAACGCCATGTGGGCCTCGACGTCCTCGGGCGCCCACTGGTCCATCGTCGGGAAGGGGTGGTGCGGCTCCGGGCCACCCCGGTAGTGCTTGAGGATCAGGTACTTCGGCATGGTGCTCTCCTGGGGTCGTGAGCCGCGCTTCTCGCGGCCCGTCACCTAGGGAGCGGAGCCGAGCGGAGCTTCTCGACATCGAAGCACCGATCGGTCTGCGAATCCACCGCTAGTCGCGAACCACCAGCTCGACCCGGCGGTGCGCCACGCGTCCGGCGGCGTTGGTCGCCCGCGGTTGGGCGGTGACGCGCGCGGTCGC
>JBAZOW010000036.1:0-18174 GCA_041648495.1 Patulibacter sp. | reverse complement strand
CGCTGCGAGCAGGCCAGCCGTTGCAAGGGCACCGTGCGCGTGAAGCTGAAGAAGCGCGTGCTCGCTCGTGGGTCGGTCTCGATCAAGGCGGGTGGCAAGGCCACCGTACGGCTCGAGGTCGCGGCGAAGAACCGCGGTCGCGTGACCACGAAGGGCGCGAAGGTCGTCGTCGAGGTCGACCTCGGCAAGGCGGGCAAGGCGACCCGCACCGTGACCCTGAAGCGCTGACCGTCGTCCGGCCGCCGCACCGGGGCGGCGGCCACGACGTCGATAGTGGCGATTCTCTCGCCGGGATTGGGCCGATTCGCCGGATCGCCCGGGAGATCGTCGGGATCGCCCGTGACTTCGTCTGGAAATCGCCTGTTTGCACGCAGATGCGCGCAGTATCTGCGTAGTCTGGAGGAGTGAACTGGACGATCGACATCCCGGCGGACTCGCTTCCCGTTCTGCCGCCCCTGCCCCCGGCGCTCCGTACAGCGCTCGACGACGCGCTCGCCCGGCCAGCGTTGCAGCAGCCGTCGTGGCCCGACGCGGACTACACGGCCAAGGTGCGAACGCTGCTCGAGGCCGTACCGCCGATCACGCTGCCGGCCGAGGTCGATCGGCTCCAGGAGAAGCTCGGCCAGGTCGCACGCGGCGAGGCGTTCCTGCTGCAGGGCGGCGACTGCGCCGAGACCTTCGTCGACAACACCGAGGCGCACCTGCGCGGCACGATCCGCACGCTGCTGCAGATGGCCGTCACGCTGACCTACGGCACCGCGATGCCGGTCGTCAAGGTGGCGCGGATCGCGGGCCAGTACGCCAAGCCGCGCAGCTCCGACGTCGACGCCCAGGGCCTCCCCTCCTACCGCGGCGACATGGTCAACGGGATCGAGGCGGATCCCGACATCCGCCGTCCCGACCCGGTCCGCATGCTCCGCGCCTACGCCAACGCGTCCGCGGCGATGAACATGGTCCGGGCGATCAGCAGCTCCGGCGACGCGGACCTGCACAACGTCCACGAGTGGAACATGGACTTCGTGGCCAACTCGCCGGCAGGTGCGCGCTACGAGCGGGTTGCCCGTGACATCGACCGCAGCCTGCGGTTCATGTCCGCCGCCGGGGTCGACGACAGCTCGCTGCGCACGGTCGAGATGTACTCCAGCCACGAACTGCTGGTGCTCGACTACGAGCGCGCGCTGCTGCGGCTCGAGAACGACCGCCTCTACAACCTGTCCGCGCACCTGCAGTGGATCGGCGAGCGGACCCGTCAGCTCGACGGCGCGCACGTCGCCTTCGCGGCCCTGACCGCCAACCCGACCGGGGTCAAGCTCGGGCCGACGACGTCGCCCGACGACGCGATCGCGCTGCTGAAGGCGCTCGACCCGGACAAGGTCGACGGCCGCGTCACGCTGGTCGCCCGGATGGGCAACGACAAGGTCCGCGACGTCCTGCCGTCGATCGTCGAGGCCGTCCGCGACTCGGGCCACACGCCGGTCTGGCAGTGCGACCCGATGCACGGCAACACCGAGACGTCGCCGAGCGGTCACAAGACGCGCCACTTCGACCGCGTCGTCGACGAGGTCAAGGGCTTCTTCGAGGTCCACCGTTCGCTCGGCACCCACCCGGGCGGGATCCACGTCGAGAACACCGGCGAGGACGTCACCGAGTGCCTCGGCGGTGCGCAGGAGATCTCCGACGACCAGCTCGGCCTGCGCTACGAGACGGCCTGCGACCCGCGCCTGAACACGCAGCAGTCGCTGGAGCTGTCGTTCCTGGCGGCCGAGATGCTGCAGACGACCGCGGAAGCGGCGTCGGCACCGGTCATCCGCGTCTGAGGGTGGCACCAGACCAGCGCGCCGACCCCGGCGCGCCGGTCTGAGCGGGACCGCTACGCCATCGGACACGATCGTGGTGATTGGTGACCCCCGCCGGGGTAAACGCGTGCCATGACACGCGACCCCGGCGGTGAATCATGAGCAGCGCGGTGCAGACCGGCACGATCAAGACGGACGTCGCCGCCCGCCTCGATCGCCTGCCGTGGTCCCGCTGGCACTGGATGATCGTGATCGGCCTGGGAACCGTTTGGATCCTCGATGGGCTCGAGGTCACGATGGTCGGCAACGTCGGCGGACGGATCGCCGAGGACGGCAGCGGCCTGGACATCAGCGCCGCCCAGATCACGGGCATGGCGGCGTCGATCTACGTCGCGGGCGCCTGTATCGGTGCGCTCTTCTTCGGCCGTCTGACCGATCTCTACGGCCGCAAGAAGCTCTTCATCATCACGCTGATCGTGTACCTGACCGGTACCGCGCTGACGGCGTTCTCGATGAACCCGCTGTGGTTCTTCGTCTGCCGCTTCATCACCGGCTTCGGCATCGGCGGCGAGTACGCGGCGATCAACTCCGCGATCGACGAGCTGATCCCCAGCCGGGTCCGTGGACGCGTCGACCTGATCATCAACGGCAGCTTCTGGCTCGGCGCCGTCGGCGGATCGCTGCTGTCGATCGTGATGCTCAACGAGTCGCTGTTCGCCAAGGACGTCGGCTGGCGGCTGGCGTTCGGCCTGGGCGTCCTGCTCGGCTTCGCCGTGCTGCTCGTCCGTCGTCACGTGCCCGAGAGCCCCCGTTGGCTGTTCATCCACGGTCGTGAGGACGAGGCGAACGCGCTGATCGACGACATCGAGCGGCAGGTCGAGAAATCGATCGGGCGCAAGCTGGATCCGGTCGACGAGACGATCACGATCCGCCAGCGGCGGTCGATCGGCTTCGGCGAGATCGCCCGCACGATGATCAAGCGCTACCCCAAGCGCACGATCCTCGGCTTCTCGCTCTTCGTCGGTCAGGCGTTCCTCTACAACGCGATCACCTTCGGCTACGCGACGATCCTGATCGACTTCTTCGACGTCCCGAGCGGGCAGACCGGCTACTACTACGCGGCGATCGCGATGGGCAACTTCCTCGGGCCGCTGCTGATGGGCGGCCTGTTCGACTCGCTCGGCCGACGCGTGATGATCTCCAGCACCTACCTGCTGTCGGGCTTCCTGCTGCTCGGCACCGCGGCGCTCTTCCAGGCCGACGTTCTGAACGCGACGACGATGACGCTCTGCTGGTGCGTCGTGCTGTTCTTCGCCTCGACGGGCGCGAGCTCGGCGTACCTGACGGTCTCCGAGGTCTTCCCGATGGAGACGCGGGCGATGGCGATCGCGTTCTTCTACGCGATCGGTACCGCGGTCGGTGGCATTACCGGTCCGCAGGTGTTCTCGCGGATGGTCGAGAGCGGCGAGACCTCGAAGGTCGCGATCGCCTTCTCGATCGGCGCCGTGCTGATGATCATCGCCGGCATCGTGGCGATCTTCTTCGCGGTCAAGGCCGAGCGACAGAGCCTGGAGAACATCGCCAAGCCGTTGACGGCCGAGGACGCCGAGGAGTCCTCGGGAACGGCCCCGGTGGAACCCGCCACGGCCTAGCGCCGGACCTGTGGGTACTCCGCGACGGTGGTTCGTCGCGGAGTGCCGCTTCCGGTGGCGCTTTCCGGGGCATAGGACGAGCATGGATCGTGCTCTCCCAACGTCCCTCGCCCTGCTGCTGGCGCTCGCCGTCCCGGCTACCGCCCAAGCGCAGACCGCGGGCGCCACCCCCGCCCGCGGCAAGGCGGTGCTGGTCGCCACCGAGAAGGGCATCAGCACCGCGAGCTTCCTGGCGAACCGCCGGCTCGACGTGACGATCACCTACAAACGTCGCTCCTCGTCGGCGAGCACGGTGCGGCTGGCGGCGCGGTTCAAGTCCGGGAAGCGCTGTCCCACACGTCCGTCGTCGGCGGATCGGCGCCGGCTCGGCATGGCCACGCGGCAGGGGGTGCGGTCCTCGTACTTCGCGGCCACGGGCTGGGCGCGGTTCGGCAGCGGCGTCAACCGGGTCTGCATCTGGGCCCAGGAGGGCTCGGGCAGCTACCGACGGCTGGCGATGCAGCGGCCCGTCTTCGCCCGGTCGCTGTTCGGCGCCACCGCCGTCGAGGGCACCCACGTCGGGTTGGCGGTCACCGCGGCGCACATCGCGTCGAGTGCCCCGATCACCGGCAACCGCGTGGTCGAGGGCATCGGCGGGCGTGGCGGCACCTGCAAGCTCGAGGACTCCCCACTGACGTCGCTCGCGCAGGCGGGCATCCAGGTCTCCAGCTTCTCGCACGCGACCGGCGCGGCCTGTACCCGGATCGCCGTCAACGCGGCCAGCACCGCAGGATCCGCGTCGCTGGCCGCGGGACCGACCGCGGTCGGCGCTCCCACCCGTGTCGTCCAGCACGTCGGCGACTGCAACCCGGGCGTGACCCGCAGCGTTCCGGTGCCCCGCGTCGACGCGGCGACCTTCCTGGCCGCGGCCGGCTGCAAGCTGGGCCGCGTGATCTCGGGAACCAGCGAGAACCGCAAGCGGGCGGGCCTGCCGCCGGCCGGGGACATCTACCAGGTGCTCTACCGCGGCAAGGCCGTGGTGCTCGCGCCCGCCGGGACCACGGTCGACGTGATGACCGACGACCGACCCTGAGCGATCAGGCCTCGTGACCGCCCGCGGCCAGGCGTCGCTCCAGGCGGTCCCGCGCCGCGGGCCACTCGTCGGCGGTCAGGCTGAACATCACCGTGTCGCGGACGGTGCCGTCGCGGCGAACCGCGTTGCCGCGGATCGTGCCGTCCTTGCGGGCCCCGAGCCGTTCGATCGCCCGTTGCGACGCGAAGTTCTCTCCGTCGGTCCACCAGCCGACGGTTCGGCACTCAAGCTGCTCGAAGGCGTGGCCCAGCAGGAGCAGCTTGCAGGTCGTGTTGAGGCCGGTCCGCTGGTGTCGCGCGGCGTACCACGTGTAGCCGATCGAGACCTTGCGCGGCTCCGGCAGGATGTCGTGGTAGCTGGTGGAGCCGATCACGGTCCCTGACGCGTCCAGCACGGCGAACGGCACCCGATCGGGCATCGCGTGCGCCCGCGCGACGTACGCCCGCTCGTCCCCCGGTTCCGGCACCGACGTGACGTGGAGCTTCCAGAGCTCGCCGTCCGCCGCAGCGGCCGCCAGTCCCGGCGCGTGGTCGGCGGTCAACGGGACGACCCGGATGCCGTCGCGCTCGAGGACGACGGGCGGGACGAAGCCCTTGACGACGCGGTTCGGGTCCGGGGCGACGCCGGGCGCGAACGTCGCGCGGTCGTCTTCGGGTGCTTGGGTCGCCGGGTGGCCGTCGTCCGCCCCCTCGTTGCCGGCTGCCCGGGTCCCCCGGTCGGCCTCGGCCGTTTGGTGCGTCAGGACGTTGACGACGTTGCCGTCCGGGTCGCGCAGGAAGAACCGCCGCACGCCCCACGGCTCGTCGGTCAGCGGGTGGACGATCTCGGCGCCGAGGGCCACGGCCGCAGCGTGCGCCGCGTCGACGTCGGTGACCTCGATCGAGGCGGCGGCGACGGTCGGGGCCGTGGCGTCGTGGGTCAACAGGCTCAGCTGGACGCTCGGACGCTCCGGATCGACCAGCGTCACGATCCAGCCCTGGTCCATTGCGACCTCGAACCCGAGCACGGCCACGTAGAACGCGGCGGTGGCCTGGATCGACTCCGCCTCGAGGTTGGGTACCGCGCGCACGCCGGACATCACTCGAGTCTCGCGGACGGACGTGTGGTTCGTCGAGCGGCGCCCTCAGTCCTCCAGGTTCCACCCGAAGTAGACCTCGATCCGGTCGATCCGGTCGCCGGCGAAGCCGAAGATCTCGCTGTTGCGGAAGCGCGAGCCGTCGGTGCGGGTGGCCTCGTAGGTCACGAGCACCTCGTCGCCGACCTCGGCCATGCGAACGAAGGAGTACGCCTGGATGTGCCCGGCGTTCGCCCAGCAGCGCTCGAAGTAGGTCGCACGATCGATGCCGACGTCGGGCGGCGCCGAGAACACGAGGTCGTGGCTCAGCAGCCGCTCGATCGCCTCCCGGTCCTCGTGCTCGTAGGCCGCATAGTTGGCGCGGACGGCTTGCAGACGGGGGGATTCGGGCATATCGGTCCTAATTCGCGGCGGTGGCGAACCGCTTTGCGGACCGCGCCTTGGCCTTGGCCGCCTCGACCTCGCGGTCCTTCGGCGGGGCGGTGGTGACCAACCCGTCGAGCAGTTCGTTGGTGACGCGGGCGATCTCGTCGACCGCGTGCTCGAAGGCCTCCGCGTTCGCCTGCGACGGCGACGTCGAGCCGCTGATCTTGCGGACGTACTGCAGCGCCGCGGCGCGGACCTCGTCCTCGGTCGCGGGCGGTGCGAAGTTGTGGAGCGTGTGGATGTTGCGGCACATGGCTACACCTCGGGGTCGGGTTCGACGATCGCGAGGTTGTTGCCGTCGGGATCGCGCATCATGAACAGCAGCGGTGCCCCCGGGGTCGTCCCCGGCACCGGATCCAGGTCGATGCCGCCGATTGCGGTCAGGCGGGCGTGCTCCCCGAGCACGTCGGTCGCCTCGACGCCGATCGCCCCGCCGCCGGGCTGACCGTCCATCGGCGGGTTCAGCGCCAGGCGGGCGGTTGAGCCGCGCGGCGCGACTTCGACCCACCGGTGCTCGCCGTTCTCTCCGAACCGGAGGTCGGCACGCAGCTCGAAGCCGAGCTTCTCGGTGTAGAAGGCGATCGACGCATCGACGTCGGAGACGGAGAACATCGCGACGCCGATGTTGTTCATGGAGGTTGCGGTTGAAGCGCTCATGCCCCTCAGACGCCGGGGGCGGCAAGAACTCATCGGCCGCCTCTCCTTCCCCCATCGGTGGGAGGACGGGGACGTTGGGGTTCGGCTTTTTCCCTCCCTGCGCGCTGGGACACCCGTGCGACACATCACGCGCGCCCGACGGTCGTATCGTGTCGCGGACCGATGACGCCGCAGACCGACGACCCGACGAGCGACGTGCGACCGCACGTTCCGCTGGCGACCGTCGTCCGCGAATGGGGCCGGATCGGCTGCCTGGGCTTCGGCGGACCGCCGGTCCACCTGGCGATGCTGCGCGAGCTCTGCGTCGACCGGCGTCGCTGGATCGACGACGACGCGTTCGAGGACGCGATCGCCTTCACCAACCTGCTGCCGGGTCCCGCGTCGAGCCAGCTGGCGATCCTGAGCGCGTGGCGGGTCCGCGGCCTGGCCGGCGGCCTGCTCGGCGGGTTGGCGTTCGTGCTGCCCGGTCTGGTGCTGATGATCGCCCTGGCGGCGCTCTTCCTGTCGTCCGCTCCCCCGCTCTGGGTACGCGGCGCCGGTGCGGGGGCCGGTGCGGTGGTCGCGGCGGTCGCCGTCCACGCCGGCTGGGACCTGATTCGGCCGAGTTGGCGTCGCACCGTGGGCCACCGTCGGTCGCGCTGGCTGGCCTATGCGGTCGCCGGGGTGGTCGCGACGGTGCTCGTCGGCACCTGGCTGGTCGTCGTCCTGGTCGCCTGCGGCGTGATCGAGCTGCTGGTGCGGCGTCCGCGGGGACGGCTTCCGATTCCGCGGCGGGCGTCCGGGCGGCTGCAGGTCCACGCCTGGCCGCTGATGCTCGTCGCGGCGCTCGGGTCGGCCGGCGGCGTCGGAGCGCTCGCCTGGACCGCGTTCAAGGTCGGCGCGCTCTCCTACGGCAGCGGCTTCGTGATCATCCCGCTGATGCAGGCCGACGCGGTCGATCGCTACGGCTGGATGACCGACGCGCGGTTCCTCGACGCGGTCGCGCTCGGCCAGGTCACCCCCGGTCCGGTCGTCCACACGGTGTCGGCGGTCGGCTATGCCGCCCACGGACTCGGTGGCGCGGTGCTGGCGGCCGTGGTCGCGTTCGCTCCGTCGTTCGCCCTGGTTCTCGGGCTGGCCCCGCGGTTCGAGCGGTTGCGGCGGAACGAGGGGCTCCGGGCCTTCCTCGACGGCGCCGGTCCGGCGGCGATCGGCGCGATCCTCGGCGCGGCGGTCCCGCTCGCGCTCGCGCTCTCCGAGACCTGGCAGGTGGTCCTGCTGGCGGCGGCGTTCCCGGCATTGCTGGTGCTGCGCGCCAGCGTGATCACCACGTTGCTTGCGGGCGGCGTGATCGGCGTGACGATCGTGCTGCTCGGCGGGCCGGTGCCCGCCTAGCGCGTCCGGCCGATGCCGACGCGGTCATGGGTCCGTCAACACCGCGACCGGCATCAGCTCCCGGCCGGCCCGCTGACTACGCCGGCTCGGCGTCGATCCCGAGCTCGCGCAACCGGCGGTCGAAGTCCGCCATCCGCACGGTGTCCTCGTAGAAGTCCTGCTGCTCGACGATCCGCCCCCACCGCGTGCGTGCCACGATCGCGGTCCGGTTGGCGTAGAGCTGCTCGCCGTTCGGTCCCTCGGCGCGGTCGTCGAACCGCGCGACGATCGTCATCGCCCAGAGAGGACCGCCGATCCACAGGTCGCGGATCTGGCCCTGGAGACGCGCGGCGACGAACATCCGGAAGAACCGGTCGATCGCCGGCTTGCCCCGATGGTCGCCCGCCCACCGGTGCTCCCCGGGCGCGAAGCGCAGCACCGCGTCGTCGGCGAAGCCGGCTAGGAACGGGCGGTAGTCCCCGGCGTTGAGTCGCGTGACGTCCCGTCGCAGCTTGAGCAGCAACGCGCGACGCAGCACGATGCGCGCGCCGATCGTGGCGGCCACCCCGGCGACGAACGGCCGGAGGGAGGAGTCCGATGAGGAAGTCGTACGCCGCATACGGGGCATCCTACGCCGGGGACCGACGACCGGGCTAGAGCCTCGGAGCCGACGTGGTGCGGACCCGCCCCTGCGTCCGACGACGCCCGAAGGCCGGCGGTCGGAGCGTCGCGGGGGCCGTAGGCATCGCAGTTCGGCCCCGTCATGCGAGCAAGCCGGCGTTTCCCGGAACGCCGATCCCGGCGATGAGAAACCGCGTCGCGCGTGGTCTCCGGTACGACAAGACCGTCCCGACCACCACCAGGAGGACTCCATCCGATGAGCAACACCCCGAAGGGCCCCGCGTCGTACTTCCCGTCGATCGAGAAGAAGTACGGCCAGCCGATCGAGCACTGGCAATCGCTGATCCGCTCGTGCGGCCTGACCAGGCACATGGAGATCGTCGGCTGGTTGAAGGACGAGCACGGGCTCGGCCACGGCCACGCCAACGCGCTGGTCGCGCACACGCTGAAAGAGGACGCCTAGCCGCGCCGGTCGTGGTTTGCCCGCGTCAGGCGGGCAAACCGGCGTTTCCTAGACGTCGATCGCGTCGAGCGTCAGGGCGTGGTCGGTCGCGTCGACCACCACGTTGCGGGCCAGCGGGATCTGGTGCGAAGCGCTCTCGAGGATGTGCATGTGGTACCCGGCGGTGTTCGGGAAGACCACCGTGTCGCCGACCCGCACTCCCTGCGGGAACGTCATCCGCCGCCACGTCAGCAGCTCGCGCTCGATGCAGTAGGCCCCGACCAGGTAGCCCTCGATCGGACCGGTCTCGTCGCCGCTCCCGGCCTGGCTCGACCCGGTCGGCAGCAGCAACGGGTCGACCAGCAGGTCGTCGGCGGTCGAACGGCACTGGGTCCGGTTCATCGCCAGGCCGATCAGCCACGTCCCGTCGCGGCGCTGCTTGCGCTGGACGACCTGGGCCGCCGTGACGCCGCAGCCGTCGAGCAGCGAGCGCCCGGGCTCGCAGCGCAGCTGCAGGCCGCGGGCGTTGAGGGCCTCGGCGATCGTCGGGACCAGCCTCTGCGGCTCGCGGGTCGGCGCGGAGCCAGGTGACGCCTCACCGGTGGCTTCCTCCGCTGTCGCCCCCGCCCCTGGCGCACCGGCGGTCGCCTGCTTCGCCGCCGCCTCGGTGGCCGCCGGAGCCTCGAGCACCTGCCGCAGCCATGCGCCGCGGATCAGCGGCTGTGCGGCCGGGTAGACGTTGGGGCGACCGATGATCGCGCCGTCGTGGACGGTCAGGCCCAGGCCGTGGCCGTCGTAGGTCAGCGGATCGCCGTCCAGCAGACCGTCGCAGTGGGCCGCCCAGAAGGCGTCCCACTGGTCGGCGTCGTCGAGGTAGCGCATCGGGATCCCGCCGCCGATGTCGACGAACGTCGGCGCGTGGCCGCGATCGACGAGCGCGTCGACGAAGGCGAGCGCCTGCCGCAGCGCGGTCATGCGGTCGGCGGCGGCGTAGCCGTCGAGGTGGAAGTGGACGCCCGTGATGTGGAGGGGACGAGTCGTCCGCACGGGCTCCCCCGCCCCCGAACGAGCTCCCCCGCCCCCGCCCATCGCAGAGCTGGCTTCCCCGCTCGCGTTCGTCGCGGGTTCGTCGCCGGCCGCACGCGCGTAGCGGTCGACCAGCTCCAACGCCTCCGGCTCGGTCAGGCCGAACCGGGTCGGCAGACGGTCCGGCCCGAGATCGGACGCCAGGCGGACCGCGATCGGCACCGCCGGGCCGCTCCCGGCCGCCGCCGCGACGTCGGCGAGCAGCGCCAGCTCGTCGGCGTTGTCGATCACGATCGTCACGCCGGAGGTCACGCAGAGCTCGAGCAGCGGCCGGGGCTTGACCGCCGCGGTCACGACGATCCGCTCCGGCGCGACCCCACGGTCGAGGGTCTGGCGCAGCTCGCGCTCGCCCGCGACGTCGACTCCGAGGTCGAGTCCACGGGCCTCGTCGACGAAGGCCAGCGCCTTGTTCGCCTTGCGGGCGAAGAAGACCCGGACGTCGTCGACGCCGGCCTCGCGCGCAGCGTTGGTCAGCTCCCCCGCGTTGCGGCCGAGCGCCGTCGGCTCCAGCAGGTTGACCGGCGACCCGAAGCGCTCGAACGCCTGAGTGATCGTGGCGTGGTCGTCGCCGAGCGCGGCCATCCACGGCTCGATCCGGCCGTCCAGCGGGGCGACCCCGCGCAGACCGGCGCGCAGCGAGGGGGACGTAGCGGTCGCGTCGCTCATCGCTCTTCATCCTCCCCGACCGCGACCGGGACGGTGGCCCGCCCGTCTCCCGCGGATGCCGCGCGCCCGACGACCCGCGCCGCCCAGCGGTCGACCTGCGGGTGCAGGGCGCGGTTGAGCGTGTCGTTGCCGATCGTCGCGTCCTCGGTGTGGCGCCCGACCGCGGCCAGGCCGGGAATCCGGCGTCCGTCGGCGTCGGAGGCCGAGGCGTCGACGGGATCGACCTGGACGCCGCGCTGGCCGACGGCCACGGTGACCGCTCCGGCAGCGACCAGCCGCTCGAGCGGGGTCTCGCCGTCCCGGTCGACGCCGGGCCCCGGCAGCACGGCGTCGACGACGCAGCCGACGGCGACCGAACCGGCGTCCGAGTGCAGCTCGGTCGTGTCCTCGCGGTCGACCAAGCGGCCGCCCGTCGTGTGATCGAGCACGACCACCCCGGCGTCGACCAACGCGACCAGCTTGGCGATGTTCTCGGGGCTCGGACCGAACCCGACGCGCTCCAGCTCCGCCGCGAGCGCCCGGAACCCGGCCCAACCGACGGGGCCGAGCGGAGCGCCCGAGAACCGCTTCACGACCGCCGAGTAGAGCAGTCGCCAGGCGAGGCCGAGAGCGGCCTCGGCATCGAACGGCATCGCCCCGACCGCGACCGCGTACCCTCGTGCCAGCTCCTCGGCGGGTGAACGGTCGCTCGGCCCGGGCGCCCCGGCGGTCAGGGCCACGCACCAGTCGTCCAGACGATCGTGCTCGGCCGGCGCAGCGCCCCCGACGGCGAGCACGGCGTCGGCGACCGCACCGACGGAGCGGACCAGGGCGGTCACGGCCTTCGGGCCGTCCGGGTCGGTCGGGATCTGCGCCGCGGCCGCGGCGACGACGCCTGCGAGGCGTCGCTCGATCGGCGCGGCGATCGTACCGTTCGGCTTCGGCCGCATCGGCCGTCCCGAGCGCGAGTACGGGAAGATCGTGACGTCCGGGACGCGACCCGTGACGTAGCGCAGCCCGCTCGGTGACGCGCCCGCGACGAACCGTCCCCCGCGCCCCTCGGTCAGCGCCAGGATCGCGTCGATCGCGGTCAGCGCCAGGCCGCGCAGGGCGACGGACGCGCCGGGCGGAACGCGGTCGAGCGTGAGCCACCGCGCCACCGGGAATACGCCCGGCACGAGCGGTGCGGCGTACGTCCATCCGTGACGGAGCGCGCGCCGGTCGGAGGACCGGTGTCCGCCGGTGACCAGCAACTCGTCGTAGCTCCGCGCGTCGCCGCCGTCTGAGACCACACGCCAGCGCTCGTCGGCGGGCTCGATCGCGGTGACCGCCGCCCGTCGAACCCGCAACCGCACGCTCGGCGGCGCGGACCGCTCGACCAGCGCGAAGGCGTCGCGCAGGTACCGCCCGACCAACGCGCGCGGCACGTAGTCGTCGTCGGCCGGGTACTCGGCGAGGCCGTCGTCCTCCCCCACCCGGCGTCCGTACTCGGCGCACCAGCGGACGAACGGCAGGCGCAGCTCGGTGGGAACGGCCCCGTGATCCGGCCACCACGCATCGACGTGTCGGGCGACGAGATTCATCCGCAGGAACGACGGCTGATCCGGGTCGTAGACCGGTCCCGCCCCCGGAACCGGCGTCGGGTCGTAGACGTCGACGGTCAACGGCACCGCCGAGCGCGCCGCGTGACCGGTCAGGCGCTCCAGCGCGAACAGTCCGCGCGGGCCGGCACCGACGATCGCCACGCGCAGACCGCGCTCCGCTTCCGTCACGCGCGCGCCACCCGACGGGCCAGCTCGGCCGTATCGCAGGCCAGCTGCTCGGCGACCCACTCGTCGTCGTAGACCGTGTCGAGGTAGGCGGTGCCGCCGTCGGCGCAGACCAGCGCGCAGCGGCTGCCCGCGGCCATCGTCGGCGCCAGGCGCTCGAGCGCGGTGACGAGTCCGCCGGACGACGCGCCGGCCAGCACCGCCTCGCGCTCGACCAGACGACGGCAGCCGACCACGCAGTCCAGGTCGGACACCCGTTCCAGTCGGTCGAAGACGGCCGGCTGCGAGAGCCGCGTCTCGATCCCGGCGCCGAAGCCCGGCAGCAACCGCCGGCCGCGGGTGCCGCCGAACAGCACGCTGCCCTCCGCGTCGACCGCGACCAAGGTGGTCGTCCGCCCGTTCTCGCGCAGGTAGTCGTGGCACCCGCGCAGCGTGCCCCCGGTGCTCGTGGCGACGAAGACGTAGTCGACCTCGCCGTCGAGGGCCGCGTCGATCTCGCGCATCGTGCCGGTCGCGTGGGCCGCGGCGTTGGCGGCGTTGGCGTATTGGTCGGGCCAGAACGCGCCGGGGGTCTCGCGGACGATCGCGGCCACCGCATTGAGTCGCGCGGTCAGCAGGTCTCCGGTCTCGGGATCGGGCTCCGTGATCAGCAGGACCTCGGCGCCGTAAGCCTGCATCAGACGGCGCTTCGACTCGCACGTGCGGCTGTCGACGACGCAGACGAAGCGCAGGTCGAGGTACCGGCAGGCCTGTGCCAGGCCGACGCCCATGTTGCCCGAGCTCGATTCGACGACGGTGCCTCCGGGACGGACCCGACCGTCATCGAGCGCGGCCCGCAGCATCGACGTCGCCGCCCGGGCCTTGACGCTGCCCCCGGGATTGGTCTCCTCGAGCTTCGCCCAGACGTCGATCGGAAACCCGGAGAACGCCCGTTCGAGTCGCACCAGCGGGGTACCGCCGATCGCCTCGAGCACGCCGGCTCGCGGGCGGTCGACGGGCGGGGGCATCGCCCGTAGCGTGCGGGCGAAGCCGGGTCGTGCGTCGGTGCTGTGCAGGGGATCGGTCGCCAAGGTCCTCTTCGTTCCCGCCGGTGATTGTCCGGCGAACCGCGATGCTGTGCCGACCGCAGTCGATCGGCCGGATGCTTGTGGTCACCGCTTACCCGTTCCCCGGGACCCGAACCGACGTTCGCCCGGGACGAGATCGGCGGCGCCGACTGCGATGATCGGCGTATGAGCGACGGGCCCGCGCGACACGACATCCGCGACCGCGCCGACTGCGAGCGCCTGGTCCGCGCGTTCTACGGCCGGGCGCTGGTCGATCCGGTGATCGGCTTCCTCTTCACGGACGTCGCGAAGCTCGACCTGGAGGAGCACGTGCCGGTGATCACGTCGTTCTGGGAGACGATGCTGCTCGGGGCCGGCACCTACGGCGGCGGAGCGTTCGGGGTGCACGCCAACCTCAACCGCCGGGCGACGCTGCGGGCCGGCCACTTCGTCCGGTGGCTGACGCTCTGGAACATGTCGGTCGACGAGCAGTTCGAGGGTCCGGTCGCCGACGAGGCCAAGCGCCACGCCGAGCGCGTCGCCAACGCCTTCCACCGTCGGCTGGACGGCACGGTCACGGCGGATCCGGTTCCCGCGTCCGTACCGGGCGGGCTCGTGGTCACGCGGCACGGCGCGGACTGAGTCGAGATCGCCGTCGAGGATCGACACGCATCACGTGCTCAACCTCGACGCGTCCGTCGCGGCGATTCACGCCTCGGTCCCGGCGATCGAATAGCGTTCTTCCCCGTAGCCGGTGTACACCGGTTCGAATCGAGCGGAGCGTCCGTATGCGCGTAGTTGCCATCCCCCGTACCGGGGCGTTCGACGTCCTGACCGTCGACCAGCGTCCCGATCCCCCGGCGCCGACTGCGGACCAGGTCACCGTCAAGGTCCACGCGGCGGGCGTCAACTTCGCCGACGTGATGGCGCGGCTGGGCCTCTACGCCGACGCTCCGCCGCTGCCCGCGGTGGTCGGCTACGAGGTCGCCGGCACGGTCGAGGCGATCGGCTCCGCCGTCCAGGATCTGGCCGTCGGCGACCGGGTCTTCGCCGGCACGAGGTTCGGCGGCTACGCCGAGCGGGTCACGGTCTCGGCGGCCGACGTCAACCCGCTGCCGGACCACCTGAGCTTCGCCCAGGGCGCGGCGATCCCCGTCAACTACGCGACCGCCTGGGCCGGCCTCTACGGCTACGGCTCGCTGCGACCCGGCGAGCGGGTGCTGATCCACGCCGCCGCGGGGGGCGTCGGGATCGCCGCGACCCAGTTGGCCGTCCCCCACGGAGTAGAGATCTGGGGCACGGCCTCGCCGGCCAAGCACGACGCGATCCGCGCGCAGGGCGTGGAGCACGCGGTCGACTACCGGCAGAAGGGCTGGGAGCGCGGGCTGCCGCCGTTCGACGTGATCCTCGACGCGGTCGGCGGCGAGTCGCTGCGGCGCAGCTACGGCATGCTGCGCGCCGGCGGTCGGGTGATCGCCTTCGGTGCCTCGTCGGTGGTCGCGGGCGAGAAGCGCAACCTGCGTGCGGCGGTGCCCCAGGCGCTGCGGATGATCCGCGGGTTCAACCTGATCGACCAGATGAGCGAGAGCAAGGCCGTGATCGGCCTGAACATGCTGCGGCTGTGGGACGACCGCGGATCGCTCGACGAGTGGGTTACCCCGCTGCGCGCCGGGATCGACGACGGCACGATCAAGCCCGTCGTCGCCGCCGAGATCCCCTTCGACCGCGCCGCCGACGCCCACCGGATGCTCCAGGAGCGCCGCAACGTCGGCAAGGTCGTGCTGGTGCCGTAGGGCGGTGGGCCTGGCCTTTTCCGGCGTCGAGTGCGACGATCAACGTATGGCTACGACGGAGCGGGTGATCGCCGCTGATCCGCAGGCGGCCCGCGACCGCCTGGCACGCCTGGTCACCCTGGCGACAAGCCTCGAGGCCGCTGGCGACCGGCAGGCTGCGGCCGAGGTCTGGGACGAGCATCACTGGGCCTCGAACGCGCTCCGCACGCCGGAGGACCTGCTGGCCGAGGGGCTCGACCTGATCGCGGCCGCGCAGATGTTGACGGCAGCCGCGACCACGGCCCGGCCGTACCGGTCCGCGTGACGACGCCCCCGCCGGCGCTTAGTGGGCTGTTGGCGTATCTCGCCCGGACGGAAGTTCCCGTCACGGCCTGCTGGACGTGCTGATGGAAGGCGCCACCCCGCTGCGCTACGACGAGCTGTTGCGCGGCAGCATGACGGTCGACGTGGAGGGCGGAGCGCTCAATGTCGTAGGACTGCCCCATCTGCGGCTCATGAAGGAGATGGCGGGCCGGCTCCAAGATCGTCTCGATCTCGAGCAACTCCACAAGATCCACGGTCCGCTCCCGCCGACGCCGTCTCCAGCCGAGTAGATCCGTCACCCCTGATCGACCCGCGGCACCGCGACGACCTCGGCGTCGCGGGAGACCGCGCCGATCTCGTCGGGGATGCGGGCCAGGCCGACGCGGCGGACGAACGAGAACGAGCGGCCGAGCGGGGCGAAGAAGTCGTCGTAGTGGGTCGGCACCACGATCCGCGGATCGAGCTTCGGCAGGATCCGCTCCCAGTAGCGTGGGGTGACGCTGCGGCCGGCGATCCCGGCCAGGAAGACGTCGACCGGACCGTGGCGCAGCTGGTCGTCGTGCAGGTCGGCGCTGCCTTGGTGATAGAGCGTCGTTCCGGCGACGGTGATGTGGATCCCCCAGACGTCGCCGCAACGGTACGCGGACGGACAGAGCCCGCCGACGTGGTCGCAGGTCAGCTCGCCGTCCATCGGCACCTTGCGACCGAGGATCAGCTTGGAGTGCCGGCTCGGCACGAAGCGGACCACGAACGGCCCCAGCTCGTACGGCACGTGCGGCTCGACCGTGACCGCCTGCTCACGCAGACCGTGAAGACCCATCAGGTGCGTCATCGACGCCGACCCGTAGGCCTTCGCGTCGTACTCGCGGGCGATCGCCGGGGCGTCGATCGCGTGGTCGAAGTGCGTGTGGCCGACCAGCACCCCCGCGACCGGTCCCGGGGCCGGAGCGAACCGCCGAATCAGGTCCAGGTCCGGCATCGCGGTCCGCCGGAGGAGCAGGTCACGCAGCGGCACCCGTGAGACGTACGGGTCGATGAAGATCGACACGCCCTCGTAGGTCAGGCGGTAGCCGGACACGCCGAGCCAGGCGACGTCGAGTCCGGCGGGCAGGCCGATCGGTCGGCCCTCGAGCTCGCGCCGGGCGTCGTGGTCGGCTGCGGCGCGCGCTCCCATGGCGCGCAGCCTCGCAGGCCTCGCGGTCGACGTGGAGCGCCGCGGTCCGGTCACCCGCGCGGCAGCGGTCCCGTCGAGGCCGTGTTGCCGTAGAGGTTGAGCACGTTCTGCGTGCTCAACCTCTACGGCGATGCCGCGGGTCGGCCTCAGTCCGCCGCGGGGATCCGTCCGACGCCCGGCACGAACCGGCCGACGCGCGTCGCGTACCCGGCGTACTCGTCCCCCAGCGTCTCACGCAGGAACGGCTCCTCGGCCCAGCGCACCTGGAGCTCGATCGCCAGCACCAGGACCACCACGCCCCCGATCGCGAGCACGTTCGGGGCGAGCGACGCCAGGCCGACCGCGCAGACGACCATCCCCGAGAAGACCGGGTTGCGGACCAGGGCAAACGTCCCGCTGGTGACCAGCGTGGTGCGGGTTCCGTGGTCGAGGCCGATCCGCCAGGCGTTGCCCATGTCGCGCTGCGCGGCGACGGTCACCGCGATCCCCCCGAGCACCAGCACGATGCCGGCGACGTGCAGCACCGTAGCGTCGAGCGCCGGGAGCGGAGCGACGACGCCGGCCAGCTGGACGCCCGGCGCGACGACCCCGAGCACGATCGCGACGATGAACAGCACCCCGCCCCACCAGGCGGCCGAGCCCGGCCGCCCGCTGAGCCCGTGAAACCCGGAACGACCGGTCGTCCGCAGCTGGTGCCAGGTGCGCCAGCCGAAGACCACCGCGAAGAAGGCGGCGTAGAGAACGAGGGCGAGGGTCGGCATCAGGATCTCCGTGATCGTGCGGTGCCGAAGGACGGGGCGTGCGGCGCGACGGCGAGGTGGACGATCACCGGGCGGGCTCAGCCCCGCCGCAGCATCCGGCCGACGGCGGCCATCAGCTCGTCGGTCTTCTCCTCGCGCTCGTCCCCCGCGCAGCCCAGCACGCAGGTCCGGGCGTGGCCGTCGAGCAACCCGAGCGCAACCTTGTCGAGCGCGGCCTGGACGGCCGAGATCTGGGTCAGCACGTCGATGCAGTAACGGTCCTCGTCGACCATCCGCTCGATCCCGCGGACCTGTCCCTCGACGCGGCGCAGGCGGGCCGAGAGCTGGTCCTTGGTGGCGGTGTAGCCGCGCTTCGGCGTGGCGGCGGCGGGCGTGGTGTCCGGCATGCGTCCACTCTAGCAGTACCCCCGGGGGGTATGTTACGGTGAACCTGAGAGCGATCGTCGGAGGCCGTGGGATCGTCCCGCCTCCCGATCGCCAGCACCCCCGAAGCAACCGCAGGA
>JBAZOW010000035.1:0-18255 GCA_041648495.1 Patulibacter sp. | reverse complement strand
CCGGATCGCAGGTGTCGCCCGTGGTCGTGGTCTGAGGCGGGAGGCACTCCGCGCCCCGGGCGGCACGACGCGGTGACGGAACCGGGCACCCCGAGCGGGGCGACCTGACCCACCGACCGTGACGGGGATCCGTTCCCCGGAGGCGCCGGAAGAGAGCAACGACGGACACGGAGGGTCGTGTCGGCGCACGCCGACGCGCACCGTCCTGCCCGCTCGCGTCGTCCCACGAGGACGGCGCCGATACGCCGCGCCAACCCGCGGTCGATTCGTGTCCAGCCGGACGCGTGGTCCTGTGCGGCCACATCCGGCCGTGTTCAAGGAGGAGAGAGAGATGTTCAAGCAGTTCACAACACGCGGTACCGAGGGGGCCCAGGGCCTCCGGCGGACGATCGTCGCGGGAGGGCTCGCGTTCGCCTGCGCGTCAGGCCTGGCGGCCTGCGGCGGCGACTCCGGGGGATCCGGGGGTAGCTCGGGCGGCAGCGAGGTCAAGGCGGCCGCGGCGTCCGATCCCGCGGTCAAGGCGCTCAACGACGTCTTCGGCCCCGGCGGCAAGGAGGCCGGCGAGGGCGTGACCATCAACAACGGCATGCTGCTCGCGATGACCGGGCAGGGCGCGTACTTCGGTCGTGTCATGAGCCAGGGCGCCAAGCTCGCCGCCAGCCAGGTCAAGGCGGCCGGCGGCCCCGACTTCAAGATCTCGATCGGCGATCACGAGGACGGGGCGATCCAGGCCGGCGTCGCAGCGACCCGCCGGATGATCAGCCAAGACAAGATCACCACGTTGCAGACCTCCTACGGGGCGGTCTCCGAGGCGATCATCCCGCAGATCCAGCAGGCGAAGGTCCTGACCTTTCAGGGCGGCGGTCCGAGCCCCGGACAGGTCGAGAAGGACTTCCTCTGGAACAACCGGATGCTGTTCGGCGACGCCCCGGCGCCGGGCGCGCTGACCTGGCTGGCGAAGGAGCACCCCGACGCCAAGCGCCTCGCAATCGTCGGTACGTCGGAGAACGCGACCAACGCGATCAAGACGCTGGTTCCGTCGGTCTGGCCGAAGGTCCAGGACGGCGGCACGATCGCGACGACGCAGATCCACGACGTCGGGGTCACCGACTTCGGCTCCGTGATCGCCAAGATCAAGGCGTCGAAGGCCGACGCGATCTGGAACGCCTCGTTCGGCAACGACCCCGGGTACTTCGTCAAGGCCGTTCGTCAGGCCGGGATCGACATCCCGATCATCCTGTCGGAGTTCACGTCCGACGCGTGCAAGGTCGACCCGAAGGCGATGAGCTCCGTCCACGCCGCGGCGGACTACTTCGACCCCAACAGCGAGAACCCGCTGGCTCGCTCGTTCACCGAGGCGTACCGCGCGGCGTACAAGTCCGACCCGGACTTCTACGCCGCCAACTACTACGAGCAGATCCTGATCGTCTGGGAGCTCGTCAAGCGCGTGATCGCCGAGGGCGGCGACCCGCAGGACGGCGCGGCGCTGCAGGCGGCCCTGATCAAGGACCCGAAGTTCCCCTCGCTCTACGGCGGTGACCGCTCGACGCCGGGCGAGATCGTCTTCGATCCGACGCTGCACACGGTCACCAAGCCGATGAACGTGCTCGAGATCAGCGGCGACTGCGTGCCGTCGCCGGTGGCGGATATCACCGCGGTCGGTCCCGACGCCGATCCCAAGACCGCGCTCGTCTCGGCGAGCCGCTAGAGCCCCGTGGACGCCACGATCATCTCCCCGGTCGCCGCCGCGAGCTTCGAGCTGTTCCGACAGCTCGCGGTCGACGGCGTCGTCCTGGGCACCGTCTACGCGTTGCTCGGAGTGAGCTTCACGGTGATCTACTCGACCACCGGGATCTTCCACTTCGCGCACGGGGTGGCCTACGTCGTGGCGGCCTACGTCGCGATCCTGGCGGCCGACACGCTCGGCCTGCCGTGGATCGCCGCGGCGGTCGTCGGCATCGCCGCGGCCGCCGCGATCGGGATCCTCGTCGAGGTCGGCGCGTACCGGCCGATGCGCCGCGCCGGAGCCACCGCGCTCGGGGTCTTCATCACGGCACTCGGCATCTCGATCGCGGTCCCCAACCTGATTCAGATCCTCTTCGGACCGAACAACAAGACGTTCGTCGAGCTGTCGCCCGCCACGATCGAGCTGGGCACGGTCACCTTCACCACCCTCGACATCGCGCGGGTGGTCATCAGCTGGGTCCTGATCGCCGCGGTGCTGTTCGCGCTGCGCCGGACCAAGTGGGGCCTCGCGACCGCCGCGGTCCGCATGAACCGCAACATGGCTGCGGCCGTGGGTATCGACCCCGATCGCGTCCACGTCCTGGTCTTCGGTGTCGGCTCGACCCTGATGGGCATCGCGGGGATCCTCTTCCTGCTCAACGGCAACGCCACCCCGACGATGGCCGCGTCTCCGATGCTGATCGCGTTCATCGCCGCGTTCCTCGGTGGCATCGGCAGCATCGGCGGCGCCGCCGTCGGTGGTCTCGCGCTCGGACTGGTGACCAGCTTGAGCGGCCTCTGGGTCGCGTCCGACTACCAGCCGGTGATCGCGTTCGCCGCGCTGTTCGTCCTCCTCGTCATCCGGCCTCAGGGCATGTTCGGCCGCCGCGCCGCCTAGGAGCTCCCGTGGACTACTACGCAGACATCGCCGTCCAGATCCTCTTCCTGATCATGTTGGGGGCGTCGCTGAACCTCCTCATGGGGTATGCGGGAGAGCTCTCGATGGCACACGCCACCTTCTACGGCGTCGGGGCCTATACGGCCGGCCTCCTGACGCTCCCGGTCGCCACCGAGGCGATCGCCGCCGCGTCCTCACGGGGCGTGGCGGGCGGGGCCGGGTGGGACATCGGTCCGGCGCTGCTGGTCGCGATCGGCGTCTCGTTCGTCGTCGCCCTCCTGCTGGCGCTCCCGGCGCTCTCGCGGGTCAGAGGCGAATACCTGGTGCTCCTGACGCTCGCCTTCCAGACCGTTGCCAACCAGCTGATGGGCTCCGCCGACAGCGTCACCGGCGGCGCCTACGGACTGACCCCGATCCCGCCTGCCGAGCTGTTCGGCCTCTCGCTGGGAATGCCGACGCAGGCGTTCTGGCTGCTGCTCCCGTGCACGGTGATCGTCGTCGCGGTCTGCTTCGGAATCGGCGAGTCGCCGTTCGGCCGCCTGCTGAAGGGTCTGCGCGAGCAGGAGCTTGCGGTCAAGGCCGTCGGCAAGGACACGGTCGTCCCGAAGCTCGTCGTGTTCGGCCTCGCCGCCGGGATCGCCGGCTTCGCCGGGGCGCTGAACGCCTCCTATTACCAGTTCATCGCGCCGGGAACCTACGACCTCAACCTGTCGATCCTGGTGATCGCGATCGTGATCATCGGCGGCGTCTCCAACCTGACCGGCACGATCATCGGGGCGATCCTGCTCGGCTCGCTGCGGCCGATCCTGCAGGAGGTCGCCGGTGACAACGCGATCGCCTGGCAGGCCGTGATCTACGGACTGCTGCTGGTCCTGATCATCCGCTTCCGCCCGTTCGGCCTGGTTCCCGAAGGGACGTCGATGCTGCGGCTGTTCCGCCGTGGCGGACTGGAGCCGGCGGTCGCCGGGGCGTCGAGCGGGGTGAAGTCCGTCACCGCGGTAGCCCCGTCGATCCCCGAGCTGCCGCCGACCCCCGGGGCGTCGACCGCGGCGGCTCCGCCGCGCACGGACGCCGTCGTCCTGTCCGAGCCGGTGGTCGTTACGGACCCCTCGCCGGTGCTGGAAGTTCGCAACCTGTCCAAGCGGTTCCGCGGACTCCAAGCGGTCGATGACGTCAGCTTCGACCTGGAGCGCGGCAAGATCACCTCGCTGATCGGACCGAACGGCGCGGGGAAGACGACGATCTTCAACCTGCTGACGCACGTGATCACGCCGGACACCGGCACGGTCACGCTCAACGGCGAGGACATCAGCGGGCTGTCGCCGCACCGGATCGCCAAGCGCGGGATGGCACGGTCGTTCCAGGACGGGCGCCTGTTCGAGCGGCTGACCGCCGTCGAGAACGTGATGCTCGCCGTTCCCGGCAACTCCGGGGAGAACCTGGCGCTGCTGGCGACGCGTCCGATGCACTGCCGCGCCCGCGACCACGAGGCCCGTGAGCTGGCGCTCGAAGCGCTCGGATTCGTCGGGATGCGAGCGCAGGCCGGAACGGTCGTCGCGGATCTCTCGTTCGGTGACCAGAAGCTGGTCGCGATCGCCCGGCTGCTCGCCACCGAGTGCGACGTCCTGCTGCTCGACGAACCGACGTCGGGCGTCGATCCGGGAGCGGTCGAAGGCGTGATCGAGGTCGTCCGCGGCCTGCGGGACGCGGGCAAGACCGTCTGCCTCGTCGAGCACAGCGTGCACATGGTCGGCCAGCTCGCCGACCGGGGCATCTTCCTCGACCAGGGACGCAAGCTCGCGGAAGGGACCCTCGAAGAACTGATGGGTCAGAAACACCTCACGGAGATCTACTTCGGTGCTTGAGACCACGACACATCCCCCGGCGGGACCGACCGGAACGGCGTTGCTGACGGTCGACGGAATCGCCGCCGACTACGGCAAGCGCCGCGTCCTGCACGACGTCTCGCTCCGGGTCGACCCCGGCGAGATCGTCTCCGTGCTCGGGCACAACGGCGCGGGGAAGACCACCATGCTGAAGGCGATCTTCGGGGCGATGCCGCTCCGCGCCGGCAGCGTCAGCTTCGACGGGCAGCCGATGGCCGGGTGGAACACGACCACCTGCGTCCGTTCGGGGATCTCGTTCACCCCGGCCGAGGCCCCGATCTTCCGCGAGCTGACGATCGGCGAGAACCTCGAGCTCGGCGCGTTCACCGTCGGCGACGCCGCGGTCCAGGAGCAGCGCCTGGCGCGCGTGCACCACATGTTTCCGCTGCTCAAGGAGCGAGCCGGCGAGCAGGCGGGCACGTTGTCCGGCGGTCAGCAGCGCACGCTCTCGATCGGTTTGGCGCTGATGAGCGGCGCGCGCCTGATGTTGCTCGACGAGCCGTCGCTCGGGATCGCGCCGAGCCTGGTCCAGGACCTGTTCGCCCGGATCCGCGAGCTCAGCGACAGCGAGGGCCTCGGCGTCGTGCTCGTCGAGCAGAACGTCCGGGCGGCGCTGCCGATCGCGGACCGCGTCTACTACATGCGCGCGGGGCGGATGATCCTCGAGGAGACGGCCGAGGAGTCGTCCCGTCGGTCTGACTGGTGGGAGCTGTTCTGATGCTGCTCTCGCAAACCGTCCTGGACAGCGTCACGACCCTGGTGGTCGAGGAACCTCGACCGGGCATCGCCCTGATCACCCTCGACCGCCCGAAGCAACTCAACGCGCTGACCTTCGCGAGCTTCGGCGAGCTGCGCCGCGTCGTCGAAGCGCTCGAGGCGCACGCCGCCACCCGCGTGATCGTCGTCACCGGCCGCGGCCGCGGGTTCTGCTCGGGCCTGGACCTGGGCGACGCGGCCAAGCTCGCGGACATGAGCGTCAACCAGATGCTCGCCGAGCAGAAGACCTGGGCTGACGGGATCGCCAGCCTGCGCCTGACCAGCATCCCGGTGATCGCGGCCGTCAACGGTCCCGCCGCCGGAGCGGGCTTTGGGCTCGCGCTGGCGGCGGACATCCGTCTGGCCGCGCGCTCGGCGCGGTTCAACGCCGCGTTCGTCCGGATCGGCCTGTCGGGTGGCGACGTCGGCGTCTCGTGGATGCTCCCGCGGATCGTCGGTCTGGCGCGTGCGGCCGAGATCATGCTGACCGGTCGTCCGTACGACGCCGACGAGTCGGCGCGGATCGGGCTCGTCAACGCTGTCCACGACGATGACGAGCTGCTGGACGCGGCGCTCGACCTGGCGACGATGATCGCCGGCAACAGCCCGCTCGGGATGCGCCTGACCAAGCAGGTCCTGCAGACCAACGTCGACGCGCCGTCGTTGCCGGCCGCGCTCGAGCTCGAGAACCGCAACCAAGTTCTCGCTTCGCGCACCGAGGACATGTCCGAGGCGCTCGCGGCGTTCCTGGAACGCCGCGTCCCGCGGTTCAACGACCGCTGATTTCACCCCCTAGCCCCACCCGGAGACCCCATGCTGTTCACAGGAACCAACGACGTCGCCGACGTCGCGGAGATCGCCGCTCGCGTCCGTCGCTTCGTCGACGAGGTCGCCACGCCACGTGAGGCGGACGGCTTCGACGAGCACGGCGTTCGCGACGACGTCCGCGCCGAGCTGCAGGACCTGGCCCGCGCCGAGGGATTGCTGGCCCCCCACGTGGCGGTTGAGCACGGCGGCCTCGGCCTCGACATGCAGGGGCGCGCTGCCGTCTTCATCGAAGCCGGGCGCAGCCTGATGGGTCCTCAGGCGCTCAACTGCGCCGCGCCGGACGAGGGCAACATGCACCTGCTCGCCGCCGTCGCCGACGAGCGCCAGATCGAGAAGTACCTGCTGCCGCTCGTGGCGGGCAAGATTCGCTCCTGCTTCGCGATGACCGAGCCCGCGCCCGGCGCCGGTTCGGATCCGACGATGCTCCAGACCAGGGCGACACGGATCGACGGGGGCTGGCGGATCGACGGCCATAAGTGGTTCACCACCGGGGCAGTCGGGGCCGGCTTCGCGATCTGCATGGCTCGCACGCGCGACGCGATCGACAAGGACGGCGGCGCGACGATGTTCCTGGTGCCGATGGACACCCCCGGTATCGAGATCGTGCGGCCGATCCCGTCGCTCGACCGTGCGGCCGTCGGAGCACACTGCGAGGTCCGGTTCAACGGCGTCGAGGTACCCGACGAGGACGTCCTCGGCGAGGTCGACCAGGGCTTCCGCTACGCCCAGGTGCGACTGTCGCCCGCACGTCTGACGCACTGCATGCGCTGGCTCGGCCTGGCCTGGCGCGCACACGAGATGGCGATCGAGCGGGCCCGCGAGCGCGAGGCGTTCGGGTCCACGCTGGGCAACCTCGGCCTGGTGCAGGGCCTGCTGGCCGAGAGCGAGATCGACTTGCGCACCAGCCGCCTGCTGACCCTGCAGGGCTGCGCGGTGATCGACGCCGGGCGCGACGCGCGCCAGGACTCGGCGATCGCCAAGGTCTACGTGTCCGAAGCCGTTGGTCGCGTGGTCGACCGGTCGGTGCAGATCCACGGGGCGCTGGGCGTGTCCGGCGATTCGATCCTCAGCCGGTTCTACTCCGAGGTTCGGCCGTTCCGGATCTACGACGGGCCGTCCGAGGTCCATCGCTGGGCGATCGCCCGACGGATCCTCAGCGCGGGCAGCTCCAGCCTGATGCCGGCTCCGGGGCCGGCCCGATGACCTTCGCCTTCGCGGACGACGACATCGTCGGCTCCTGGGCCGAGGTCGGTCCGGACGCGCGTCCGCCGTTGGTCGTGCTCGAGCCGTTGCTCGCGTTCCTGGAGCACGAGGGGCTGGGGGCGGGGCCGGTCGAGATCACGCCGTTGGGCGATGGGCACTCCAACGTCACGCTGCTGTTGCGCCGTGGCGATCAGGAGCTGGTGCTGCGGCGGGCCCCGCGTCCACCGGTGCCGCCCTCGGCACACGACATGCTGCGCGAGGCGCGGGTCGTCGGTGCGCTCCACGGCACGGCCGTTCCGGTGCCCGAGATCCTGGCGACCTGCGCCGATGAATCCGTGATCGGCGTGCCGTTCTACGTGATGCGGCGGCTGGGCGGGGACGCGATCGGCGAGACGCTGCCCGCGTCGCTGAACGACGACCAGCAGCGCCCGGAGATCGCGGCGGCGATGGTCCGCACGTTGGCCGACATCCACGCGGTCGACTGGCGCGAGGTCGGCCTCGACGGGTTGGCGCGTCCGACCGGGTACCTGGAGCGGCAGGTCCGACGGTTCCTCGGGCTGTGGGAGAGCAACCGCACCCGCGACGTGCCGGAGGTCGAGGCGGTCGGAGCATGGCTGGCGGACAACCTCCCGACGCGAAGCGACACGACGGTGGTCCACGGCGACTTCCGCCTGGGCAATCTACTCGTGACGCCGAATCCGACCCGGATCACCGGTGTGCTCGACTGGGAGATGGCCACGCTCGGCGACCCGCTCGCCGATCTGGGGTTCCTGGTGGCGACCTGGAGCGAGCCGCAGGATCCGCCGTCGCTCTTCGACCTCAGCCCGGCGACGCGCCTGCCGGGCTTCCCGTCGCGCCGCTGGCTCGTCGAGGAGTACGCCCGCGCGTCGGGCCGCAACGTCGACGACCTCGCCTTCTACACCACCCTGGCGCTCTGGAAGTCGGTCGTCTTCATGGAGAACAACTACCGCCGGGCGATCGGCGGCGGCAGCGACGATCCGTTCCTGCTGGCGTTCGGGGACGGCGTGCTCGAGCTCGCCGCACGTGCCCACGCGCTGGGTCCCGGAGGCGTCGTCCTTGTCGACTGACCCCGCAGCTTCGGTGCCGGACCACGATCCGTCGGAGTCCGGCCCGCTGCGCCTGCGTGGCGCCGATGCGATCCTGGCCCGCGAGGGGCAGCTGCTCGGCGTCGGCCCGTGGCACCGGATCGACGCCGAGACCGTTCGGGCGTTCGCCGATGCCACCGGCGACCACCAGCCGATCCACCTCGATCCTGATGCGGCGCGGGTCAGCGGCCTGCCTGGGCCGATCGCCCACGGCTACCTGACGCTCGCCCTCGAACCACAGCTGGTCGCCGACGTCGTGGTCTTCGAGGGCTTCCGTCACGCGTTCAACTACGGGCTCGACCGCGTGCGTTTTCCGGCGTCCGTGCCGGTCGGAGCGTTCGTCCGCGCGCACGTGGTGCTCGCGTCCGCCGAGCGTCGCGGCACCGATCTGCAGATCGTCCTCGACGTGACGGTCGAAGTGCGGGACGGTGAGCGTCCCGCCTGCGTCGCGCGCCCGGTACGGCGGCTCGTCGAATGATCGGCCGATCCGTCCTCTCCCTCGGTTCGATGCCCACCGTCCACCCTTCATCCCCGGAGCGCTCGCAATGACGACCTACGCCGAACGACCCTGGTTGTCCCTCTACGACGAGGGCCTGCCCGCCGACATCCACCCCGACGACGTCTCCGCACTGGAGATGTTCCGCCGGTCCGCCGCGCGACATCCGGACGCGCCGGCGGTGCTCTACTTCGACCGGGAGATCAGCTTTGCCGAGGTCGACCGGCTCAGCGATGCGCTCGCCGCCGGTCTGCGCGCGCAGGGCCTGCAGACCGGGGACCGCGTCGCGATCTGCCTGCAGAACGTTCCTCAGTACCTGATCAGCGTGCTGGCGATCTGGAAGGCCGGCGGGATCGGGGTCTCGATCAACCCGATGAATCGCGAGAAGGAGGTCCGCACGATCCTCGACGACTCCGGAGCGCGCGCGATCGTCGTGCTCGAGTCGCTGTGGCACGACGTGGTCGCGAAGGTCGTGCCGGAGACGGCGGTCTCGATCGTGATCACCACCAACGAGCTGGACTTCCTGGAGACGGTTCCGTCGCTCCTGGAGAGCAGCCGCGTCCGCCGGCCCGGCGACACGCTGGACCTGCTGGAGCTGGTCGACGTCTACCGGAATGCTCCGGTTCCCGCGCACGAGCCGACGGCCGACGACGTCGCCTTCCTGACCTATACGTCGGGGACCACCGGCCCGCCGAAGGGCGCGATGAATACCCATCGCAACGTGGTCTTCAACGCGTCGGTCTACGCGCGTTGGGCGGATCTGGACCACGACGACGTGATCCTCGGCGTCGCCCCGCTGTTCCACATCACCGGCCTGGTCGCGCACCTGGCGCTGGGTATGCGGACCGGGGCGCCGATCATCCTCGCCTACCGGTTCGACGCCGACACGCTGTTGGAGCTGATCGAGCGCCACCGGGCGACCTTCTGCATCGGGGCGATCCCGGTCTACATGGCGCTGATGGCGTCGCCGTCGCTGGCGGATCGCGACGTCACGAGCTTCCGCAAGCTCTCGAGCGGGGGAGCGCCGATCGCACCGCCGCTGGTCGAGGAGTTCGCGGCGAAGTTCCACGGCACCTACCTGCACAACAACTACGGGATGACCGAGACGACATCCCCGTCGCACTGGGTCCCCGCGGGCCGGACCGCACCCGTCGACCCGGTCTCCGGTGCGCTCTCGGTCGGGATCCCCGTGTTCAACACCGTCGTCCGTGTGGTCGACGAGCAGGGGATCGACGTGCCGGTCGGCGAGATCGGCGAGTTCGTCACCAAGGGTCCGCAGGTCGTTCCCGGGTATTGGCAGAAGCCGGAAGAGACCGCCAACGCGATCCGCGACGGCTGGATCCGCACCGGCGACGTCGGTCTGATGGACGCCGACGGCTGGTTCTACGTCGTCGATCGCAAGAAGGACCAGATCAACGCGTCCGGGTACAAGGTGTGGCCGCGCGAGGTCGAGGACGTGCTCTACACCCATGCGGCGGTTCGCGAAGCCGCGGTGGTCGGGGTGCCCGATCCCTACCGGGGGGAGACGGTGAAGGCGTTCGTCGCGTTGCGCGACGGTGCGAAGGCCGACGAGAAGACCTTGATCGCCTTCTGCAAGGAGCGGATGGCCGCCTACAAGTACCCGCGGAGCATCGAGTTCGTCGACGAACTGCCGAAGACCGCCACCGGCAAGGTGCTGCGGCGCCAGCTCCGGGACGTTCCGAACGAGGCGGCGTCCTGATGCCGAAGCTCACGACGCGGTTCACCGAGACGTTCGGGGTCGAGCACCCGATCGTGCAGGGTGGGATGCAGGCCGTGTCGCGGGCCGAGCTGGTGGCGGCGGTCGCGAACGCGGGTGCGCTCGGGTTCCTTTCGGCGCTGACGCAGCCGACGCCCGAGGCGCTGGCGGCCGAGATCGCCCGAACGCGCGAGTTGACTGATCGACCGTTCGGGGTCAACCTGACGATCCTGCCCACGATCGCCCCGCCGCCGTACGACGAATACCGGCGGGCGATCATCGAGTCGGGGGTCAAGGTCGTCGAGACGGCGGGCGCCAACCCCGTCGATCATCTTCCCGACTTCCACGCTCACGGGGTCAAGGTGATCCACAAGGCGGTCTCGGTCCGCCACGCGGTCAAGGCCGAGGCGCTCGGCGTCGACGCGGTTTCGATCGACGGGTTCGAGTGCGCAGGACATCCGGGGGAGGACGACATCCCCGGCCTGATCCTGATCCCGGCAGCGGCCGACCGGCTGACGATCCCGATCGTGGCGTCGGGCGGGATCGCCGACGCCCGTGGTCTGGTGGCTGCCCTCGCCCTCGGCGCCGACGCGGTCAACATGGGCACGCGGTTCATGTGCACGCAGGAGGCGCCGATCCACGACGCCGTCAAGCAGAAGATCGTCGCCAACGACGAACGCGAGACGACGCTGATCTTCCGCACGCTGCGCAACACCGCGCGGGTCGCACGCAACGAGGTCAGTGAGGAGGTCGTGCGTCGGGAGGCCGAGGGGGTGGAATTCGACAATCTGCGCGAGCTGGTCGCGGGTGCCCGCGGTCGGAAGGTCTACGAGACCGGGGACTCCGAGGCCGGCATCTGGTGGGCCGGGCTGACCCAGGGGCTGATCTCCGACGTGCCGACGGTGGCGGAGCTGGTCGAGAGGATGACCACGGGTGCCGCGGCGCTGATCGGCGACCGTCTGACGACCGCGGTTCGAGCGGGTTGAGGGGGAAGGTTCAGATGGCCCTGGCCGCCGGACTGCACGGATCGCTGCCGGTCCCCAGCGTTCTCGGTGCTCTCCGCTAGGCACTCGCGCTCCCCCCAATCACCCCGATCCTCCACCCAACGGTGAAGTCCGTTTGGCGGATAGCGTCGCTTCTCACGAGTCCTCTGAGCTGCGATCGAGCGGCCAATCACCCGCCTCAGAACGCAAGAACCCCCGCATGCGCGGGGGTTCTGATCCTGCTTCCTAGGTGGAGCTAGCCGGGCTCGAACCGGCGACCTCCTGGGTGCGATTCGGGGACGCTGGTGCGTAGATGGTGCCGATATGCAGGGGGTTCGTGCGGATACTGGCGTCGTCGGTGTTTGCGGATACCGGCGATTCTCGCGGATCGGTGGCGATTCAGGCACTCGCGGCGGCGAGTGCCTGGGGCCGGCGCCGACACGGGGCCGGGGGAGCACGTCGTGCAGTCGGTCTCGGTGCGGGTTGTCGAATCGGGACGGCTCCGTTGTGCGGTCCCGGGCCGTTACGCCCGGTCGATCCCGTCGATGAAGGCGCGGAATCGTCTTGCGGCGACTGAGACGTCGTCGGTGTCGAAGTCGATCTCGCGAGCCATCGAGCGAAAGCCGTCGGGCCAGGTCTCTCCGACGGTGAGCGCGGGATCTAAGCTGCTGTGGTGCAGCATTTTCTAATGATGTCCGCCGGGCTGGTGTTCACACTCGACGCTGCCGGCCGCCCGACCTATTCGGGGACGTGCGCCTGCTACCGGGCACGTCACCTGCTCGTGACCGCCGCGCACTGCGTCCCGGAAGACGCCGCGGCATACGCGGTTCTCCTTCCCAGCGACCCGGGCGAAGGGCGGACCTTGCGGCCGGTCGTCAGCGTCACGCGAAGTGAGACGTCGGACATCGCGTTGCTCCAAACGCCGCCCCGCGACACGGAGGACTTTCCGGGTCAGGTGTTCAGGTCCGTTCCCAACGAACTCGTAGAGGGCGGTGACTTCATCGCTTTCGGGTATCCCGTCGAGGGGGCCGGGGGACAGCCGACCGGTCGGCTCTTCAAGGGTCATCACCAGCGCTACTTCGGCTACGACGACTCGGCTGGCAGGAGCTACTTTGCGGCCGAGATGAGTATTCCGGCCCCCGCTGGGTTGAGCGGAGGGCCCATCGTTCCCGCGCATCAGACCGATCAGCTGCTTGGGGTCGTCACCACGAACGTGGAGTCGTACGTCGTGCTCGACTCCTTCGAAGAGGTCGAAGAGGGTGGCCGGACATTGCGAGTGGAAAGCCGACGGGTCGTTAACTATGGGATCGCGGCGCTGCTCTCCGGCCACCGGGATTGGCTGGACGGCTGGGCGACAGGGCTCATCGGTGGGTGAGCCGCGAGCTCTCTCCTGCGTGGGCCCTGTAACGCGTCGATTTGTGTCGCGGCTAACGGTGACATCGTTGATGGCCGCAATCGATCGTTTACGGGCACCGGATTGGCGCGTCGAGCTCTGTGTGATCGCAACTGGCGATCCGGTGGTTCGGAACCCGTCTCGCAATCCGTGCCTCGCGAAGACGGCCTTCAACCCATCTGACCGCTGATCGGCGAGACCACGCCTTTGATCTGGGTCAGCGAACGCCACGAAGGTTTCTAGGCCCCGTTGTCGGCGTGACGATCGCTAGGCGGTGCGGGTCGCGTGAGGATCCGCGCTCCGCTACCGTCAGCCGCGTCGTGTGCCGCTTCCGCCGGGGCCTCAGCAGGAGACGTGAAGGTGACATGGACGGTCTCGTCGCCGTTTGCCGGGGCGCCGTGGATCTCGAGACCGTCGATGGTGATGTTCGCTTGGTGGAAGGCGTCCATCTGGAGGCCTAGGTAGTGACGTTCGCCGAAAAGAGTGTCGTAGCGCGGGGTGAGGGACACCAGGGTCTGCGGGCCGTCTTCGATTTCGCTGGGCGGGGGCTCGCGCATCTGGAGCGTGAAGCTCGACCACGTGCCGACGACGTCGGTGTTGCGGATCAGTCCAAGGGCGCGTGCGACCGCGCTTCGGTCTTCTTCGGTTGCTGGTGAACTGGGGGAGAGCGGCTCGCCGAGCCATCGTTCGAGTTCGGCGACGAGCTCGAGATACCCGATCCACGACTGAAGATGCTCGAGGTTGTCGGTGTCGCCGGTGACGCCTTGCAGCGTGGCAAGCGGTCGGTCCGAGCCGTCGTCGTTGAGACCGCGCAGCTCTATCGGCTGACCGAGGAGGCCGGCCAGCACGATACGGGCGGCCAGCAGCTGCTCGGTTGCCGTGCCGTCGCCCAGGTTGTGGCGGAAGTCCATGACCCAGTTGCTTGGGCCGTGCGAATCGGCGAGAGCGCCGCGAACTGACTGGACGAGTTCGAGGCCGCCAGCGGTTCCGGCGAGGCTGATGTCGAAGCCTTTCTTTGGTGGGTCGAGTGCTGCTAGCTGCATACCGATCTCGGCGTCGGCGACGCAGACCAACACGGGAATGGGCTTCTCCTCGGCGTGCTGATCGGGCTCTTCGTACCTTGGCCCTGCGCTGACTTCGACGGGTCCGGTGAGCCCGTCGTCTGGAAGGAGCCCGCGTAGCCCAAGTGGCACCTGCGGCATGTCCGTCTGGACGCCCGTTTCGATGATCTGGGTTCCGCCGTCTCGGGCGACATCGTCCAGAGCCTTGGCCGCCGCATTTCCGGCGTCGTCGTCGCTCAGCGAAAGTCGCGGGCCGCCACCGAGATCGTCCAGAGCTCCGGGGTACCGCTCGGTCGCGTCGAAGCGGATCTCTTGATCGTCGAACTGCATGACGACCGAAAGGAACGTGGACGGGTGGGGCGCCGTCTCGGGTGCGCCCGGGCCCCGGGACACCATGGTGTAGGCGATATGTGGGTCTTGGTCCATGTACTTCTGGATCACGGCTTGCCGCTCGGCGGCCTGGAGGGGGCTGTTGAGTTCTCCGCCCGTTGCCATCGCGCGGCGCATTGCTTCGAGGTTGGCCTTGTCGTCCTCAAAGAGCCAGGCTGCTGCGCGCTGTCCCTGGGTGGTGTCTCGTAGCCGGCGATTGACTTCAGACCCGGGCCAGTGGTCGACCCTGACGAGCGGGAAGTGGTCTGCGAGCTCGGTCTCAAGCTGCTTCTGCTCTTTCGCGGAGAGGTCCTCGGCGAAGATGAACGTGACGTAGGGCGGACGCCAGAACGCCGCCGCGGCACGCAACGAGCTACGGCATTCGGCCCACTTGATGGCGCCCGCTGCATATCGTTTCGCTTGGAAGCCCCGCCGCGTCGTACCGTTTGGGCCCGGCAGCCGAGCATCCAGTCCGCGGTCCTTGTTGCGGACCGGCACGACCGACGCACTCTCTGTCCTGGCGACAAGGAAACCGAGCTGCTCGAAGCGCTCGGGCGTCAGATCGTGCAGCGGGTAGTCCTCAGGGCCCTTGGCGCTCGGCATAGCTCGGAGTCTCGTCAGCCATTGCGGCCGTGTCCACCCTTGTGCGACATGCCAGCGGGTCGGTGGTTCCGATGGTCCCGTTCCCCGGATGTCCTCCGAGATGGGGGCGCCGTCCGGAACGCGCTTCAGACACGTTCGTTTCTGATCCGTGCATCGAGAGGTCGCAAAACGCGCTTCGGAAGGGCCCGCTGGGCGGCGGTCATTGTGGTGGGGTACGCCGACGACAGTGTCCACGAGGCGGCTGATCTGACGACGGATGAGGCCACCGGCATTGACAAGACCGCGGCGAGCTGGCTCGTCGTCGACACCGTCACCGGGGATTGCCGTACAGGCGGGCGCCCGCAACGGCTCGCGGCGCTCCAGACGTTGCGACGCCACTACAACCCGAACGCGGACCTCGGGCACGATGCCCCTGACTGGGACGGCGAGCGGACGATCCTCGTCAGCCAGGACATGACCAGCCGACACCAAGCGTTTCGTTTCGTCGAGACCACGTCAGCCGCAACCGCCTACTGCTTGGCGGGCGAGGACGTTCTCGAAGGGTGTCTGCCGGTCGGGATCTTCGATCTTGACCTTCGGCGCATGATTGGACTGCACATCGCGAGACCGGTCGTGACGCCGGCCGCCGACCAGGGCATCGCGACCAACCCGCCGGAGGCATAGGTCGCCAAGCGCATCCAGACGCTTGTACGTTGTGTACGCAATGGCGTCATTTGCTACTATTGCTTACATGGACACGGTGAGCGGCAAGGTCTCGACGCGCGAGCTGCGCAATCAGCTCTCCGACGTGCTCGGCCGCGCGATGTACGCGGGCGAGCGCATCGGCGTGACCCGCAACGGGAAGCTCGCCGCGGTCGTGGTAAGCGTGGCGGACCTGGAGGCCCTCGAGGAGTTCGAGATGGCGCAGGACGTCGCCGCCTACCGCGAGGCCAAGGCGGCCGACGACGGCAGCCGCGTGACGCTCGTCGAGCTGCGCGCTGAACTCGCTGAATGAGGTACCAGGTCGAGTTCAGCACGGCTGCCGCGCGGCACGTGAGGAAGCTCCCTCGCCAGCGCGCGATCGTGTGCTCGAGGCGATCGAAGGCCTGGGAGAGGATCCCAGGCCCCACGGGTCGCGGAAGCTCGTCGGGGAACAAACCGCGTGGCGCATCCGGATCGGCGACTACCGGGTGATCTATGACGTGTTCGACGCGGAGTTGGTTGTCTCCATCGTGCGTGCGGCGCATCGCCGCGATGCCTACCGCTGATCTCGGTCGAGCGCGGCAAGCGGCCTGCACGGGGAGGGCGGTGTGGCCCTGGGACCCCGGGGGTCGACTGGAACGGCTTCGTTGCGGTGTAATATTTTGACTGTTATATTCTGCGAATGCTCTCGCAGACCCGCTTCACGGGAATCCTGGCGCCGGTAGCGGACGCGATCCTTGCGGCCGACGCCGTCGCCGTCGCCGAGGTGCTGCGGCGCCGCGAGTATTTCGCGGCGATGGACCGCCAGCCTGGCTCTGCAGCGATGGCGATGGAGCGCCGGGGCTCGGTCGTGACCGCGGTGCGAGGTCTCTGTGCCGGTCAGTCCGACTGGAAGCTGCGTAGGACGCACCTTTCGTCCGGTGCGTACGAGTGGGAAGTCGGAGACGACGGGCTCGTGCGGCTCTCGAAGACGACGAAGGAATCCCGACAGGAGCAGGTCCTCTCCCAGCCTGTCGCAGACACGACGCTGTTCGGAGAGGACGAGGTCGTACGGGAGGATCGCGACGTCATCCTGATTCGGCTCGACGGTAATCCGCTGAGCGGCGTGTCGGTCAGCGCTGCGCTGCTCAAGCCGTCGGGCAAGGTCCACTTCTCAGTCCCGCTTCAGGCCATCGCGAAATCCACCGCCGACGATCTCGTCCAGGACCGCACCGCACCCAAGACGGACATTCGCCTGCCGCAGGTCGAGCGGCGCCGCGCGAGTGGCGACTCCTAATGGCTCGCGGAGCCTTCAGCCCTCGGGCCATGCAGCTCGCACGAGGCGCGCTCGGCATTAGTCAATCTGATCTCGCGAGCGACATCGGGGTGAGTCAGCCCGCAGTATCGATGTGGGAAAAGGGAGACCGGGTCCCGGAAGACGCTGCGCTCGAGCGCCTTGCCGCCGCGCTGCAGGTGCTCCCCAGCGGGCTGACTGATGATCGGGTCGCAACGACGACGCCGATGTTCCGCGCGGCGGGGGTGAAGACCAAGCGTGACGAGCGGCGGGTGGAGGGGAACCTCGAGCTCGCCCGTTTGGCCGCCGCGCGGATCATGGAGAACGTGGAATTGACCCCCGCACTTCCCTGGCCGACGAGCGACGACCCGCTTTCGCTGGATGTTGATGAGGCGGCCCAGCAACTGCGTCGGGTTTGGCGCATACCAAACGGGCCGGTCCAGTCTTTGATCGCATACATCGAGGCCGCAGGGGCCATCGTTCTCCGGGTTGCCTTCGGACACCCGAAGGTGGAGGCGGCCTACGCGCAGCCGCGGCGAGATTCTCAGCGGTGGATCAGCCTGAACATCGAGGCGACGGACGGCGCCAGATTGCGCTTGACGGTGGCACACGAACTCGGCCATGCGGTACTCCACCACTGGGACGCGTTCAACGTGCCCGACGAGAGGGAGCGTGAAGCGCAAGCGTTCAATTTTGCGCTCGCTCTCCTCGTGCCCGCCGACGAGTTCACGCTGGACGTCATTCACACGAATCGTCGATGGGATGACTTCCTCCGGCTGAGGAACAAGTGGGGCGTCTCCGCGGCCGCGCTAGCAAGGCGCGCGCACAACCTCGGCATGGTCAACCAGGTCGCCTATCGCAACCTCAACATCGAGCGGCGAACTCGGGGGCACTGGACGCGCGAACCCGGCGACATCGCGGTCGAGGAGCCACGTGTCTTCAGCGATACCGTTGAACTGATTCGGGAACAAGGCGGCTGGACGGACGCTGACTTCGCAACCGCTGCCGGCCTGCCCTTCGATCGCCTGGCGGCGCTCTTGCCCGAGCAGTTCAAGAACGCTCCCGCTGAGCTACCTCGGCACGGCCTCCGTCTGATCAGCTAGCGGAGCGGTATCGCCGATCCCCGCCCCGCAGCTCGCGGGGCGGGGCGGGGCAGCAGGCTCACCGGCGGAGCGTTGAGCTTACCGAGCAGGTGCGAAACGGCCCTGGCGTCGGCACTTCCCGTTCGACTAGATGGCTAGGGCGAATCGGCGCCAATCCCCAGCAATCCCCGCCCA
>JBAZOW010000034.1:0-18298 GCA_041648495.1 Patulibacter sp. | reverse complement strand
GCGTTGACGTTCTGCCCGAGCAGCGTGATCTCCTTGACGCCGTCGGCGGCCAGGCGCTCGACCTCGTCGATCAGCTGCTCGTACGGCCGCGATGACTCGCGTCCCCGGGTCGACGGCACGATGCAGTACGAGCACTTCAGGTTGCAGCCGACGGCGATCTGGACCCAGGCCTGGAAGTCGCGGTTGCGCTTGGTCGGCAGGTGCGCCGGGAAGCCCTCGAACTCGAAGTAGCCCTGAGCGGTGATCGACTCGGAGGTCAGGAACTCGGCGAGCTTGTTGATCTGGCCGGGACCGAACGCCACGTCGACGAACGGGAAGCGCTCGAAGACCTCGTCCTTGACCGACTGGGCCCAGCAGCCGCCGACGCCGACGAGCACCCCGGGGCGTTCCTTCTTCATCCGCTTGGCGTGGCCGAGGTGCGCGACGAGGCGCGAGTCGGCGGACTCGCGGATCGAGCAGGTGTTGAAGAGCAGCAGGTCCGCGTCCTCGGGCTCCTGCGCCTCGTCGTAGCCGAGCGTCTCGAGCATGCCTTTCATGCGCTCCGAGTCGTGCTCGTTCATCTGGCACCCGAAGGTGGTGACGTGGAACTTCTTCTGCTCGGCGATCGCGGACATGAGGCCGACCCAGGGTACCGGGTGCTCTCGACCCATCCGCTTCGGCAACGTCGGCGGCGGGCCGTGGGCCGCGGTCAGCCCGCAGCGTCCTCCGCGCAGCGTTCCTCGTAGGCTCGGACCGCGGCGTAGGCGACGTCGAGCGTGTGCCCCTTGCTGACCACGGCCCGCAGCGCCTTCTGGCGGTCCTTGTCGCCGTCGAGCGGACGGTGGTTGAACCGTCGCTGGACCAGGTCGGTGGCCAGGTCGACGTCGTCTTCGGCGGACTCCTCGGCGACGGCGACGATCGCCGGCTCGATCAGCGGTGGGTCGATCCCCATCTTGCGCAGCCCCTGGGTGATCCGCACCGGACCCCAGCCGTCGAGTCGCCGGCGATCCTCGACGTAGCGCTGGACGTAGCGTTCGTCGTCGAGGTACTGCAGCTCGAGCAGCTCGTCGATCGCCGCTTCGAGCGACGCCGGGTCGGTCTCGCGCTTGACCAGGTGCGCCCGGACCTCGGCAACGGTCCGGTCGCGCTTGGCCAGGTAGCGGTAGGCGTGCTTGAGCGCCAGCTGCAGCCGCTCCTCGGCCGTCGGCGGCGGACGGTCGGCCTTGGGTTCGCGAGGCGGACGTTCGTCGTCCGAGACGCGATCGGACGAACGATCCGTATCCGCGCGGCGGCCGGAGGAACGATTGTCGTCCCGTGTGCCGCGGCGGCCCCGCCGACCGGTCGCCCGCCCGCGGCGCTCGGCCTTCGGGGCCTTGGGAATCCCCAGCGGTAGTGGCGGCGCGGGCTCCCACTCCTCGCCCGCATCGGGCGCAAGATCGCCGACCGCCGGCTCGTCGTCCCTGACGGCCCGGCCCAGCGCGGCCGCCGCTCCGCGGATCTCCGTCTCGGCGATCAGCGGGTCAGCGGCCGGGGCCCAATCGTCGTCGGCGGGTGCAGCGGGACCTGCCGAACCCCCGGGCGGACGCGGAGCCTCGTCCGCATCCGAGTGGGTCGGGGCCGCGCCCCACTCGTCGTCTTCGGGACCCGTTCCGGGATCAGTCGCGCCGATCATCCTGAAACGGGTCCTCTAACGGCGCGGTCCTCGGATCAAGCCGGGGTCGGGACCGGCTTGGCGTCCTTCGCGTCCTTGCTGGCCGCCGGAGCCTCCTGGCCCGGCAGGACCATGTCGAGCTTGGCGTAGATCCGCCGCTCGATCTCCGCGGCGATCTCCGGGTTGGCGTCGAGGTGCGCCTTGGCGTTCGTGCGTCCCTGCGCCAGCCGCTCGCCGTCGAACGAGAAGAACGAGCCCGACTTCTGGACCACGTCGTTCTCGATCCCCAGGTCGATCAGGCAGCCGGAGGTCGAGATCCCCTTGCCGAACTCGATGTCGAACTCGGCCTGCTTGAACGGCGGGGCGACCTTGTTCTTGACGACCTTGACGCGGACGCGGTTGGCGACCGCCTCGGTGCCGTCCTTGATCGTCTCGATCCGGCGGATGTCGAGCCGCTGCGAGCTGTAGAACTTCAGCGCGCGACCACCCGGCTGGGTCTCCGGCGAGCCGAACATCACGCCGACCTTCTCGCGGATCTGGTTCGTGAAGATGCAGAGCGTGTTGGTCCGGCTCAGGTTGCCGGTCAGCTTGCGCATCGCCTGGCTCATCATCCGGGCCTGCAGGCCGACGGTCTGGTCGCCCATCTGGCCCTCGAGCTCGGCCCGTGGGGTCAGCGCCGCCACGGAGTCGAGCGCGACCACGTCGACCGCACCGGAGCGCACGAGCATGTCGGCGATCTCCAGCGCCTGCTCGCCGTAGTCGGGCTGCGAGACGAGCAGCTCGTCGACGTCGACGCCGATCCGGCCGGCGTAGATCGGGTCCATCGCGTGCTCGACGTCGATGAACGCGCAGACGCCGCCCTTCTTCTGGGCCTCGGCGAGGATGTGGTAGACGAGCGTCGTCTTACCCGAGGACTCCGGGCCGAAGATCTCGATCACGCGACCCCGCGGAACCCCACCGATCCCGAGGGCGATGTCGAGTGACAGCGCGCCCGTGGGAACGACGTCGACCTGCGAGTGGGCACCCTCCTCGCCCATGCGCATGACGGTGCCCTTGCCGTACTGGCGCTCGATCTGCTGGAGCGCTCCCTGCAGGGCAGCGTCCCGTGCCTTTGCCGTGGCTTCGGTCTCCTTGGCGGCCATTCCATCTACCTCGTCTTGAAAGCGGGAACCCATTGTTCATCAGGGTTCGGACGGAACGGACCGTACATACGTTCGTGTCGTGGGCCTACCCCACAGACGTGCCGAATCCGTGCCGGTTCGGCGACAGATCCGACCGCCGGATGCCGCCGAACGCTGCGGACCCCGACCGGCGCGTTAGATCCGCTCACCCTCGCCCAGCAGCACCCGGCGCACCATGTGCAGCGCGGCCGTGACCGTCCGGTCTCGCACCGCAGCCCGGTCGCCGGGCATCTGGACGTGGCGAACCAGCGACAGCCCGTCGACCGTCTCGACGGCGACGTAGACCGTCCCCACCGGCTTCGCGTCCGATCCGCCGCCGGGTCCGGCGATTCCGGTCGTCGAGACCGCGATCTTCGCCCCCAACCGGTTGAGCGCGCCCTGCGCCATCTGCTGCGCCACGATCGCCGAGACGGCGCCGTGGTCGCGCAGATCCTCCGCGTCGACACCGAGCACCCGCATCTTGACGGCGTTGGAGTACGAGACGATGCCGCCGACGACCACGTCCGATGCGCCGGCCCGATCGGTCAACCGCCCGGCGACCAGGCCTCCGGTGCACGACTCGGCCGTCGCGATCGTCCACTCGCGCTCACGCAACAGGTCGAGCACGATCTCGTCGATCCGTCGTCCGTCGGTCGAGAACAACGTCTCGGCGTGCTGGTCGCCGACGAACTCCTCGAACGCGGACGCCACCGCGTCGGCCTCCGGGGTCCAGCGCGTGACGACCTCGAGCTCGCCGCGGTGGACGCAGGTGGTGATCTCCAGGTCGTCGATCGGGATCCCGACCTCGCGCGCCGACTTCATCGTGTTGGCGATCTCGGACTCGGGCAGGCCGAACAGCCGCCAGGTCGACTCGCGCAACGTGACGGCCTCGGAGATCGCCGCGCGGAACGCCGGCTGCTGCTCCGCCGTCTTCCACATCGGCTTGAGCTCGCTCGGCGGGCCGGGCATCACCACGACGGTCGGCGTCGGCGGGCGCGACGGGTCGTCGTCGGTCGGCGGCACGATCAGCCCGGGCGCGGTGCCGACCGGCTCGAGCACGGTCGCGCCGGCGGGAACCATCGCCTGCTTGCGATTGGCCGAGCGGATCGCCTCCTGGCTGATCTGCTTCCAGCGCTTGGACAGCGGTTCGAGGATCGCCCAGATCCGGCCCTCGAGCGCCTCGTCGAGCGCCGCGGGACGTCCCGCGAACTCGGCGACGGTCGCGGCGGTCAGATCGTCCTCGGTCGGGCCCAGGCCGCCCGAGGTCACGATCAGCTCGTAGCCCTGGTCGCGGGCGTGCTCGAGCGCGGCGCGCAGGTCCGCGGGCCGATCGCCGACGGTGACCGTCGAGACGTGCTCGACCCCGAGCGCACCCAGCTGCCGCGCGAGCCACGGTCCGTTGCGGTCGGAGACCCAGCCCCCGAGGACCTCGGTGCCGGTGACGATGACGGTCGCGCGCGGTGTGCCCATGTCTGGCCCGGACGCTAGCGCGTCGGACGCGGAACGACCGGTACGAGGGGCCACGGAACCGAGACGCCGTCGAGGTTGAGCACGCAGAACGTGTTCAACCTCTACCGCGTCTACGGCGTGCTGCGCACAGGCAAAAGGCCCGTGACAGCCCCGGACCGGAGCCCGGGCGCTACGAGGAGCAGGAGGGCCGCTGGCCCTCGGGCAGGCGCTTGAGCTCGTCCTTGGTGATCCGGTAGGCGATCACGTTGCGGCTGTCGGCCCGGACCTGCAGTCGCCGGCCCCCGTCGGTCAGCCGCACCGAGGGCGCACCGATCGCGACGTCGAACCGCTGCGAGCGCAGCACCGAGGTGCGACGACCCTGCTGGAGCGTCCGCCCGTTGACCACCCGGCGACCGCGCGCGTCACGGATGCAGACGAACGTCGGCGTCGAGGCGGTCGCCGCGACCCGCAGGCTGACGATCCGACCGGCCGCCTCGCGCTGCTTGCGACGCCGCTCGGCGGCCGCCTGCTCGTCGGCGGCCTCCGTGTCCCCGTCGGCCGCCGTGGTCGTCGCCGCGGGCGGCGGCTGGTTGGACTCGTCCTCGCCCTTCGACATCTGGAAGACGGCGAACAGCAGCGCGGCGATCAGCACCACCAACCCGACGAGCGGGATCCAGCCGGAGCGCTTCTGCGGACCGAAGGCCCCCTGCTTACCGCGGCGTCCGCGACGTCCGTTCTGCCGCTGGACGACCCCGCTCCCGCCGACCTCGTAGGGCTCGTGGCGGAACTTGTACTCCTCGACCAGCAGCTTGGCGTCGAGTCCGAGCGCCTCGGCGTAGGTCCGCAGGAAGCTCTTGACGAAGGTGGTGCCCGGCAACAGGCTCCACTCCTCGTTCTCCAGCGCGCGGAGGTACTTGGCCCGGATCTTGGTACGGGCCTCGACCTCCGCGATATCGATACCGGCGCGCATGCGGGCTTCGCGCAGGGTGACGCCGATCTCTGCCATACGGACGGAAGGCTAGCGTTCCGGCGTCATTCGCCGCTCGACCCGATGGCCGCGTGGTCGCCGGTCCGGTCGTCGACCGTGTCGTCGATCGGCGGAGCGGCGGGCCCGACGGGCGTCTCGGGATCGTCGGCGACGTCGACATCGTCCGTCACGGTGCCCCGGGCGGCGGCCAGCACCCGGGGCAGATCCATCGGCGAGACCAGCACCTGACGGGCCTTCGAGCCCTCGAACCCGGAGACGATCCCGCGGCGCTCCATCATGTCGACCAGGCGCCCCGCCCGGGTGTAGCCGACGCGCAGGCGGCGCTGCAGGCCGGACGTCGAGGCGGCGCCCATCTCGACGACCATCTCGATCGCGTCGGCCAGCAACGGATCGGAGTCGGCGTCGTTGTCGTCGGGGCTCTCGGCCGGAGCCTCGTCCTCGGTCGCCTCGAGCAGGTCCTCGCGCAGCTCGGGCTCGCCCTGGCGGGCCCAGTGCTCGGTCAGCGCGGCGATCTCCGCCTCGTCGATGTAGGCGCCCTGGATCCGGTTGAGCTTGGAGCTGCCGACCGGGTTGAAGAGCATGTCACCGCGACCGAGCAGCGACTCGGCGCCGTTCTGGTCGAGGATCACGCGCGAGTCGGTCTGCGACGAAACGCTGAACGCGATCCGCGACGGCACGTTGGCCTTGATCATGCCGGTGATCACGTCGACCCGCGGGGACTGCGTGGCGAGCACCAGGTGGATGCCGACGGCACGCGCCTTCTGGGCGATTCGGATGATCGCGTCCTCGACGTCGGCCGGGGCGACCATCATCAGGTCGGCGAGCTCGTCGATCACGCAGAGGATGTACGGGAGGGGCTCGTCGCCCTCCTCGATCCGGACCCGGTTGAGCTCGATCAACCCGCGGGTCTTCTTGACGCTCATCACCCCGTAGCGCCACTCCATCTCGCGAACCAGGTTCTGGAGCGCGTTGGCGGCCATCTTCGGGCTGGTGATCACCGGCGTCAGCAGGTGCGGGATCGACTCGTAGTGGTTGAGCTCGACCTGCTTGGGGTCGACCAGGACCAGGCGCACGTCGTCCGGGGTGGCGTGCAGCAGGATCGAGCTGAGCATCGCGTTGACGCAGCCCGACTTGCCGGCGCCCGTCGTACCGGCCACCAGCAGGTGAGGCATCTTGGCCAGGTCGGCGTAGATCGGCGCGCCCGAGACGTCCTTGCCGAGCCAGACCGTCAGCGGGCTCGCGTCGGCGGGCGGGTCGCTGTAGACGTCGCCCAGGTGGACGATCCGGCGGCGCTTGTTCGGGACCTCGACGCCGACGGCGGTCTTGCCGGGCACCGGGGCGAGGATCCGGATGTCGGTCGCGGCCAGCGCGTAGGCCAGGTCGTCCTTCAGCTGGGCGACCTTGGACATCTTGATGCCCGGGGCCAGCCGCAGCTCGTAGCGGGTGATGTGCGGACCGGCGACGGTGGCGACGAGCTTGGCGTCGACGTTGAAGTGCGAGAGCGCCTCGACGAGCGCGTTCGCCGTCTCCTGCTGGCCGGCGGTGTCCGGGCGCAGCTGGTCGGCGGCCGAGACCTTGAGCAGCGCGGGGTCCGGCAGCAGGTACCCCTCGTCGGGCGCCTGCGTGTCCCCGCCCATCGGCTGGCGGCTGCGCAGTTCGGCCAGGGTCGGGCGGGCGTCGGCGTCGTCCGCGTCCTGCGTGTCCTCGTCGACCGGGACCTTGGGGACGGGCGTGGGTCGCGGTGCGACCGGAGCCGGCACGACGACGGTCGGGGGCTCGATCTCGTCTTCGACGGTGAGGTCGTCGAGCTCGGACACCGGGTCCGGCGTCGGCAGGTCGAGTCGCACGTCGGCGTCCCCGCCGAACAGATCCGGGTAGCGCAGCGCGCCGTCGAGCTCCGGCCCGGATGTCTTGGACCCGCGGATCCGCGGACCGCGCGAGGCGCTGATCTGCTCGTCGTCGGACGGCTCCGGCGGCGTGGTTGCCGCGCGCCGAGGGCGCACCGGGAACTCCGGGACGTCATCCTCGTCGGCCGGCTCCGCGCGCTCGTCGTCGGTCGGGTTCTTGGCGATCTTCGCCCGCGGGCGGGACGTGGTCGTCGGCGGCTCGGCGTCGGCGTCGGGCTTGGCGCGGCGGCGCGGAAGCACCGGGATCATCGGCTCGTCGTCCGACGGAACACGGCGGAAGGCGGTCGTGGTCTGGCGCAGGCTCTCCCCCGTGCGCGAGACCAGTGACGCGATCGAGGCGCCGGTCAGGATCAGCACGCCCGCCAGCAGCATCGTCACGCCGAAGACGTGGGCGCCGATCGCGCCGAGCAGGCTGGAGATGGCCCAGTACATCGCGTCGCCGATCACGCCACCCCGCGGCTGCACCACGTCGCCGGTCCACAGTGCGTCGCGGCCGGTACCGCCGCCGAGCCCAAAGGTCCCGGCCGCGAACAGCAGCATCAGGGACAGCACCAGCAGGATCGCGCCGGTGCGGAACGGCCGGACCGCAGGCAGCAGCGGACGCAGGATCAGGATCATCCCGGTCGCCGCGACGACCGGCGGCACCAGGTAGGCGATCTGGCCGAACAGGCTGCGCAGCCCGCTGACCATCCCGTCGCCGATCGCGCCGCCCCACGACCCCAGGTACATCAGGAAGACGAGGAAGACCGCGAGCGCGAGCAGCCCGAGTCCGATCTGGTCGAACTGGCGTTGATCGAGACCGGACGCCTCCACGACCGCACCACGCGGACGATTGGCCCCGGCGGGCGGTGTCTTGCCGGAGCGCGCGCGGGCCGCTGGGGCCTTCGGGGTGCGTGCAGGGGTACGGGTGCGGCTCATGCTCACCCGTGCGCTTCGCCACCGGATCGGCGGCTCCTGCCCGGAACGTCGAAAATCCCGCAACGTGCGGAGTTGATCGATCCGAAAGGACGGCGAGGTAGGCTCACTCCATGGACGCCTCCGGCCGCAGCCCCCGCGTGTTGATCGTCGAGGACGACGAGGAGATCGCCGCGGTGCTCGGCCGCACATTGCGCCTGGAGGACTACGAGACCCGCGTGACCCGCGACGGCGAGTCCGCATTGGCCGAGGCCCGGACCTACATGCCGGACCTGGTGATCCTCGACCTCGGCCTGCCCGGGATCGACGGGATCGAGGTCGCCAGGACGGTGCGCGAGAACGACGACGTGCCGATCCTGATCCTGACCGCCCGCGACGGCGTCGAGCACCGGGTCGAGGGGCTCGACAGCGGGGCCGACGACTACCTGGTCAAGCCGTTCGAGCGGGACGAGCTGCTCGCGCGAATCCGCGCCCTGCTGCGCCGCCGTCCGCCGCGCGGCGAGGCCGCCCTGGTCTGCGCCGACCTGACGCTCAACCCGGCGACCCACGAGGTCTTCCGCGGCGAGCGGCACATCGACCTGACCCAGCGCGAGTTCGAGCTGCTCGAGTACCTGATGCGCAACGAGAAGCTGGTCGTACCGCGACAGCGGCTGCTCGAGGAGGTCTGGGGCTACGACCCGCTGGCGTCGACCAACACGATCGAGGTCTTCATCTCGAACGTGCGACGCAAGCTCGAGGAGGGTGGCGAGGAGCGTCTCGTCCACACCATCCGCGGTGCGGGCTACGTGCTGCGCGTCGGTCGATAGCCCACGCCCATAGTCGTTCCCGCTCCCCCCTCCCCCGCTCGTCGTTCGACCGGACTCGTGGCGTCGCTACGGGGTCCCGACGGTCAGCGCTTCCGCTGGATGCGCTGGCTCGACCGGCTGCCGATCCGCTGGCGACTGGCCGTCGTCTCCGCGGTCCTGACCGGCCTGATCCTGCTGCTGTTCGCGATCGGCGTTGGACGGTTCACCGCCGAGCGCGTCCGCAACGACTTCGTGACCCAGACCGCCGCGCGGTTCGACACGATCCGCAGTCAGCTCGACCTCCGGCTCGATCAGAGCACCGGGCGGTTCAGCCTCGGCAACGAGCTCGAGTCGCTGCGCGGCGACCCCGACACGGTGATCGCGGTCTACGTCGGGGGTCCTCGCGGCATCCAGCTCGCCGGCACCAGCGACAGCGCGATCGACATCGGGGCTCCGGGCAACAACGCCGAGTCGCTCGACGGCCTGCAGATCTCGACGCGCGGGTTCCAGCAACCGGTGACCGACGACCTGACCGGCCAGCCGCTGGTGCAGCAGACGCTGCAGCTGGACCTCAACCGCGGCTCCGGCCCGTTCGGGCAGGCCACCGCCTCGCGACCGCCCTACGCGGTGCCGGTCGAGGTGCGGATGGGGCGCAACGCCAGCAGCGTCACGCACACCACCCGCCGGATCTGGGGCGTGCTGGCGATCGGCGTGCTGCTGGGCACGGCACTGGCGCTGATCGCCGGCGTCGCCGTCGGCCAGCGCGCCATGCGGCCGGTCAAGCGGATGACGAGCACGGCTCGGCACATCGCCCGCACGCGCGATCTCGACGCGAAGATGCCGACGCCGCAGGTCAACGACGAGATCGCCGAGCTGGCCGGCACGCTGCAGGACATGCTCGACGAGCTGGCCGTCGCCCAGGCGAAGGTCGATGCGTCGCTGCAGAGCCAACGCGACTTCATCGCCGACGCCTCGCACGAGCTGCGGACACCGCTGACGTCGGTCCAGGCCAATCTGGAGCTGCTCTCGCTGACCACCCAGGGCGAGGACCGTGAGGCGGTCGCCTCGGCCCTGCGCTCGTCGCGGCGGATGAAGCTGCTGGTCTCGGATCTGCTGCTGCTGGCACGGATGGACGCCCAACGCCAGGTCACCCGGGCGCCGATCGAGCTCGACCGGGCGATCCTCGAGGCGATCGACGAGCTGGAGCCGCAGATCGGCGACCACGCACTCGACATCGACGTCGACCCGGTGACCGTCGACGGGGTGCGCGACGAGCTGGTACGGATGGTCGCCAATCTGGTCGGCAACGCGCTGCGCCACACCCCCGACGGGACCACGATCCGGGTCCGGCTGCGCGCGGACGGCGCGCGGGGCGAGCTGGTCGTCGAGGACGACGGCCCCGGCATCCCCGCCGAGTTGCGGGAGCGGATCTTCGAGCGGTTCGTCCGCCGGGGCGGCGAATCGGCCGGATCGACCGGGATCGGCCTGGCGATCGTCCGCGCCGCGGCGCAGCACCACGGTGGCGACGCGCGGTTCGAGCCGGTCCACGCGGACGGCAGCGGCGCCCGGTTCGTCGTGACCTTCACCGCCGCGACCGACGGCGGAGCGGCGACCACCGACCAGCAGGCCCAGGACGACGCGGCGGCCGAGGCGGAGCTGAGCCGGAGCCGCCTGTTCGGCCCCGGCCACCGTGAGAGGTAGCCGCGCGGGTCCGGCCCGCCGACGAACGGCGGGCCGGGGCGTCAGCGGTCGCTCAGACCGCGACGACGACCGGCATCACGACCGGGCGGCGCTTGATCTTCGTCCAGACCAGCTGGGCGATGTCGTCGTGCAGGATCCGCTGGATCTCGTCGAGATCGTGGATCTTGTCCGCGGCGGCGCGCTCGACCGAGGCGTCGACCTGCTCGCGCACGGCCTGCATGAACTTCTCGTCGTGCTTGAACGGCACGCCGCGGAACAGCAGTTCGGCCTCGGCGACCGACTTGCCGTCGTCGTCGCCGATCGTCGCGACGACCACGAACAGGCCGTCCTCGGACAGCGAGCGACGGTCGCGCAGCGCGGCGTCGGCGGTCTCGCCGATGTCGGAGCCGTCCACGTACATCACGCCCGACGGAACCGGCTTGCCGAAGCGGGCGCCGCGCTGGTCGATCTCGACCGGCAGGCCGTTCTCGGCGCAGAAGACGTTCTTCTCGGGGACACCGACCGACACGGCCAGCTTCTTGTGCAGCTGCAGGCGGTGGTGGTCGCCGTGCAGGGGCATCACGTACTTCGGCTTCGTGAGATTCAGCATCATCTTCATCTCCTCCGCGTAGCCGTGGCCCGACGCGTGGATCGGCGCGTCCTTGTGGGTGATGACGTTCGCGCCGGCCTGGTAGAGCTTGTCGATCGTCTCGTTGACCGCGCGCTCGTTGCCCGGGATCGGCGTGGCCGAGAAGACGACGGTGTCGCCCTCGTGGATCCGGATCTGCGGGTGGTCACGGAACGCCATCCGGCGCAGCGCGGCGAGCGGCTCGCCCTGCGACCCGGTCGACATCACGACGACCCGGTGGTCGGGCAGGTTCTCGAGCTCGCGCGGCTGGACCAGCAGGCCGTCGGGGATGTTGAGGATCCCCAGCGCCTTGGCGATGTTGGTGTTCTTCTTCATCGACCGCCCGAGCAGGCAGACCTTGCGGTTGAGCTCGGCGGCGGCGTCGATCACCTGCTGCACGCGGTGCAGGTTGGACGCGAACGAGGTGACGATGATCCGTCCGCGCTGCTTGGCGAAGACGTCGTAGAGCGCCGGGCCGACGAGCGACTCGCTCGGCGACCAGCCGGGACGGTCGACGTTGGTCGAGTCGCCGAGCAGCATCAGCAGACCCTCCTTGCCGAACCGCGCCAGCCGCAGGAAGTCGGCCGGCGGGCCGTCGACCGGGGTCTGGTCGAACTTGTAGTCGCCGGTGAACAGCAGCGTGCCGGCGTCGCACTTGACCGCGACGTTGCAGGCGTCCGGGATCGAGTGGGTGCAGTGGATCAGCTCGATCGAGAACTTCCCGAGCTTGATCTCCTTGGCCAGCGGCGTGTCGGTCAGCTGGACCTCGCGCAGGCGGTGCTCCTCCAGCTTGCTGCGGCCCATCGCCATCGTCAGCGGACGGCCGTAGATCTTCGGCGCGTTGCGGGCGCCGCCGAGCTGCTTGATCACGAACGGCAGGGCGCCGAGGTGGTCCTCGTGCCCGTGGGTGATCACGATCGCCTCGATGTCCTGCGCCCGGTCCTTGAGGTAGGAGAAGTCCGGGAGAACCAGGTCGATGCCGACCTGCTCGGCCGTCGGGAAGCGCACGCCGGCGTCGATCACGATGATCTTGCCGTCGTACTCGACGACCGTCATGTTCTTGCCGATCTCGCCGAGGCCGCCGAGCGGCAGCACCTTCAGCGTCGGAGAAGCGGGTGACGGTGCATTCATATGGTGTTGTCCTGTCCGTTCGGACGCGGCCGTGGGCCGCGAGGGGGTCGGGCGTCCCGGTTCGGATCCGGGTACGCGGCTAATTGACCGCCCGGGGACGGCGCGACCGAGGAACGCATCTAGCCGACGAGCCCGAGGTCGGCGAGAACGGCGCGGATCTGCGCCCGCTCGTCGTCGTCCGCCTCGACCATCGGCAACCGCAGGCCGCCGACCGGACGTCCCACCAGGTCGAGCGCGGCCTTGACCGGGATCGGGTTGGTCGTCACGCCCATCACGTCGAACAGCGGCCGTAGGCGCGCATCGAGCTCGGCGCGCCGCTCGGGCGTCGCGTCGACCATCTCGCGCATCTCGTTGCCGACCAGGTGGCTGGCGACGCAGATCCCGCCGGCGCCGCCGAGCTCGAGCGTGCGCCCGAAGATCTCGTCGTTGCCGCCGTACAGCTCGAGGCCGTCGACCAGCGCCAGGTTGGCGTTGTTGGCCTGCTTGACCGCGTCGACGTGCTCGATCTGGGCCAGCTCGGCCAGCAGCTCGTTGTCCATGTCGAGCGTCGTGCGCGACGGGATGTTGTAGAGCACGATCGGCTTGTCCGTGACGGCGGCGACGGTGCGGTAGTGCTGCACGATGCCGCGCCGGTTGGGCCGGTTGTAGTACCCGACCGCCTGGAGGGTGCCGTCGACGCCGAGCTCGGTCGACTTCTCCGTCAGGTGAATCGCGTGACGGGTGTCGTTGGACCCCGTGTTGGCGATCACCGTGGTGCCGGCCGGCTTCTCGCGGACCGCGAGCTCGATGAGCGCCAGATGCTCGTCGTCGTCGAGCGTCGAGCCCTCGCCGGTGCTGCCGGCGACCACGAAGCCGTCCGTGCCGTTGGCGGCCAGATGGTGCATCAACGACACGAAGGTCGCTTCGTCGACGTTGGCGGCATCGTCGAACGGCGTGACGATGGCGGTGATGATCGTCCCTAGGGCGGACACAGCCCAATCCTCCCAGACGCCGGGATCGAATGCGCGGCGGGCACCGGGCGCTCGGACCCCGGACCCCGGCTTCCGTGTCGACTTCTCCGGGCTAGCTCCGGAGAAGTCGACACGCAGGGCAATCCCGGGTCGAGGGGCGATCCGAGCGCCGTCCCCGGGCGGTTCGGGCGCGGTCCGAACCGCCCGGCGCACGCGGTACCGTCCCTGCGTGCCCGCGGGAGACCACGAGGAGACGTTGGAGGTCGAAGTCGTGGGCGTCCGCTTCCGCAGCGACGACGAGAGCTTCGGCGTGCTCGACGCCATGGCCTCGTCCGGGGCGAGCGCCCGCGGGACCCACGAGGTCCTGGTCGGCCCGGTGGGCCACCTGGACGTCGGCGACCGCGTCCGCGCCAGCGGCACCCGGCAGCAGCACGCCAAGCACGGCGAGCGGTTCCGGGTCAGCCGGCTGCAGACCGTGCGACCGTCCGACGACGAGGCGATCGGGCGGATCCTGCAGCGGATCCCGGGCGTCGGACCGGTTGCCGCCGAGCAGCTGATCGAGCGGTTCGGATCGGAGCTGCTGGAGCGGCTGGACCGCGAGCCGCGCGAGGTCCTCCGCCGGGTCAAGGGCCTCTCGGGCGAGAAGCTCGCCGACGCGGTCGAGCACTGGAAGGCCGAGTCCGGGCCGCGGGCGGTCCGGCTGCTGCTCGAGCAGCACGAGGTCGACGCCGCCACGATCGGCCGCGTGATCCGGGCCCTGGGGGACGATCCGGACGTCGAGCTGCTGCAGTCCGATCCGTACCGGCTGACCGCCCGCAGCGGGATCGGGTTCCCGACCGCCGACGCGATCGCGCTGGCGCTGGGCGAAGACCCCGCCAGCGTCGGCCGGCGCCGAGCGGGCACGGTCCACGCGCTGCGCCAGGCCGAGGACGACGGGCACTGCCACCTCCCCCACGACGAGCTGATCCGCCGCGCGGTCCGGCTGCTCGCGGGCCGCAACGCCCCGTGGTCGGCCGTCGACGCGCTCAAGCCCGGGGTCGCGGCGGCGCTGGCCGACCTGGTCCGCGACGGCGCCGTGGTCGACACCGACGGTCGCGTCGCCACGCTCGAGCTGGACGAGGCCGAGGGCCTGCTGGCCGAGATCGTCGCCGGGCTCAGCACCGACGAGCCGACGCTCGACGTCTCGCCCGCCGACGACCCGCCCGCGGCCGAGGACGACGATGACGCGCCCCGCCCGAGCGTCGAGCAGTGGAAGGCGGTCCAGCTGGCCTGCGGGCACCGGCTGTCGATCCTGACCGGCGGCCCGGGCACCGGCAAGACCCAGACGATGCGCGCGCTGGTCTCGACGCTGCGCTCGAACAACGAGCGGGTGCTGCTCTGCGCGCCGACCGGCAAGGCCGCCCGGCGCCTGGCCGAGGCGACCGGGGCTGACGCCACCACGATCCACCGCCTACTCGGGTTCGTGCCCGGCGGGGGGTTCCAGCACGACGAGGACGACCCGATCCCCGACGGCGGGATGCTGGTCGTCGACGAAGCGTCGATGCTCTCGCTCGACCTGGCGGTCGCGCTGCTGCGGGCGATCGGTCCCAAGACCCACGTGCTGCTGGTCGGCGACGTCGACCAGCTGGCCCCGGTCGGCCCCGGACGGGTGCTCCAGGACCTGTTGGAGTCCGAGGCGGTGCCCGCGGTCCGACTGACGCGGATCTTCCGGCAGGCGGAGCGCTCGCTGATCGTGCGAGCCGCCCACGCGATCAATCGCGGCGAGCCGCCCCAGACCCGTCCGGACCCGGACGACATCCGCGACTTCTTCTTCATCGATCGCGCGGACGCCGAGACCGCCGCCGACGAGATCGTCTCGTTGGCCACGACCCGGCTGCCGACGCACTACGGCGTGGACGCGGTCGGCGGCGTTCAGGTGCTGGCGCCGCAGCGGCGCGGGGCCGCCGGCGTCGAGACGCTCAACCAGCGGATGCGGGCGATCCTCAACCCCGGCGGGCGCCAGGCCAAGGGCAGCGCGCTGCGCGAGGGCGACCGGGTGATGCAGACCCGCAACGACCACGACGCCGAGGTGATGAACGGCGAGCTGGGGATGCTGGTGCGGGTCGACGGCGACGACGTGCTGGTGCGGATGGACGACGGCCGGACGATCCGCCTGCCCTCGGTCCGGCTGGACACCTGGGACCTGGCCTACGCCTGCACGGTGCACAAGGCGCAGGGATCGAGCGTGCCGATCGCCGTCGTCCCGGTGCTCGGCGAGCACCGCCACATGCTGACCCGCAACCTGCTCTACACCGCGGTCACCCGTGCGGAGCGCGCCTGCGTGATGGTCGGGGATCGCGGCGCGGTGATGCAGGCGCTGCAGCGGGTCGACGGCGCGACGCGCTACACCGAGCTGCCGCGGCGGATCCGCGCGGTGCTGGAAGCGGACGGCCCTTCCGACTAGCCCTCCTCGACGTCGCCGAGTCCGGCGACTCGCGACTCGCGGTCATTCACGGACGGCGCTTCGGCGGCCGTCCTCACCGGAAGTCGCGGACGAGACGCTCGGTCGGGCCGGGGACGTCGCCGTCGGGGGCGTCGTCCGGCGCGTCGCCGTCGAGACGCCACCCCCGCGATCCGAAGAACGTCCGAGCGACCGTATTGGCGGTCAGCACCCGCAAGGTGGCGCGCGTCGCGTCCAACTCGCCGAGCCTTGCGGCGGCGGCGTCGAGCATCCGCGGTCCCAGGCCCGCACCCTGCGCGACCGGATGGACGTAGATCGCGGCCAGTTCGCCGGTCCCGTCGGGGACGTCGGCCTCGCGGCTGCGGGCCAGCACCGCGGTGAATCCGAGCGCGCGCCCGTCGTGCTCGACGACGGTGACGTGCTGCCGATTCACCGCGTCGGCCGCCACGGCGAGCCGTTGTTCCCACCGCTCCCGCTCGTCCTCGACGTCGAGTGCCGCGACGAGTCGCGGGTCGACGATGTCCTCGTAGGCGTGCTGCCAGGCGGCGACCCGGACGAGCGCGATCCCGGCGGCGTCGTCCGGTGTGGCGTCGCGAAACAGCACGGAGTACCGCTCAGCCTTCGAACAGCAGCTTGTCGAGGCCGACCGTCGGCGACTGCGGAAGGTCCGCGACCTTGCGGATCGCCAGTACGACGCCGGGCATGAACGACGAGCGGTCCAGGGAGTCGTGGCGGATCGTCAGGGTCTCCCCCGTCCCGCCGAACAGCACCTCCTGGTGGGCGACCAGCCCGGGCAGGCGGACCGAGTGGATCGGCGGCGTCACGCCCGTCGCCTCGGCCATGATCGCGGCGGTGTGGGCCGCGGTGCCGGACGGCGCGTCGAGCTTCTTGTCGTGGTGCAGCTCGATGATCTCGGCCTTCGGCAGGTGCCGGGCGGCTTCGGTGGCGAAGCGCATCATCAGCACCGCCCCGATCGCGAAGTTCGGGCCGAAGAACGCGTTGGCGCCGGTCTTGCCCTCCAGGCCGGTGATGTCGAAGCCCGACGTCCCGATCACCACGTGCACGCCGGCCTCGAGGCACTGCAGGGCGTTGCCCAGCGCGGTGTCGGGGCGGGTGAAGTCGACAACGACGTCCGCGTCGGGGAGGACGTCGGCCAGCGTCGTGCCGAGCGCCGGGTCGGCCTTGCCGGTCAGGACCATGCCGTCAGCGGCCTCGACCGCCTCGCAGACGGTTGCTCCCATCCGGCCGGCGGCTCCGGCGACGGCCACGCGAATCTCGCTGCTCATGAGCGAAATCCTCGCAGCCCGCGCCGAACGCCGCTCAGACCCGGATCAGCGGCGCGACGGCCGCGCGGAACGCGTCTTCGCTCGGCCCGACGCCCGCGGCCGACAGACCGGTCGGCGCGTAGAGGTCGGCGGCCAGGGCCCGCACGTCCTCGGCGGTCACGCCGTCGATCAGGGCGGCGACCTGCTCGGGCCGGCGCAACGGCAGACCGTGCAGCACCGCGCGACCGAGCACGTGCATCCGCGCGTGCGTCGACTCCATGCCGAGCAGCAGCCGGGCCCGGGCGTTCTGCTTGGCCCGGTCCAGCTCGTCGTCGCCGACCGGGTCGCGCATGATCCGGTCGAGCTCCTCGGCGACCACCTGCAGCGCCTCGGTCAGGTTCTCGGGACGGGTGCCGAGGTAGAGCCCAGCCAGGCCGCCGCCGTGGTGCTGATCGTCGAACGTCGTGACCGAGTACGCCAGGCCGCGGTCCTCGCGGACGGCCTGGAACAGCCGCGACGACGGGGTCCCGCCGAGGATCGTGTCGAGCACCCGCAGCGTGAACCGCCGTGGGTCGTCCATCGGCAGGCCGCGACCGGCGATCGCGACCTGGACCTGCTCGGTCTCGCGCTCGCGGAAGATCACGCCGGGCGCACAGTCCGGAGCGACGCCCGGATCGTGGTCGTCGGCGGCGACCGTGTCGATCAGGCCGTGCGGAACGGCGGTCTCGGCCAGGGCGCAGAGCCGATCGTGGTCGACCGCTCCCGCGGCCGCAACGACGATCCGGTCCGGCCGGTAGTGACTGGCGTGGAACGCGCGCAGCGTGTCGCCGGAGGTCCCGGCGACGACCTCGGGGGTGCCGATCACGGGCCGCCCGAGCGCGTGGCCACCGAAGACGGCCTGCGGCAGCAGCTCGAAGACGAGCTCCTCCGGGGCGTCGTCGATCATCGCGATCTCCTCGAGCACGATCCGGCGCTCGACCTCGAGATCCTCGTCCCGCAGCTGCGGGACGCCGACCATCTCGCCGAGCATCGGGAACGCGTCCGGCAGGTCGTCGGCCAGGACGCGGGCGACGACGGCGGTCTCGTTGTGGCTGGTGGCGGCGTTGAGGTCGCCACCGAGCGCGTCGAACCGCTGGTCGATCTCGGTCGACGCGTAGTGCTCGGTCCCGCGGAACAGCATGTGCTCCAGCAGGTGAGCACGGCCGGCCTCGGCGTCCCGCTCGTGGCGGGACCCCGTGCCGACCCAGACGCCGGCGGCCACGGACAACGCCGACCCGACGGTCTCGGAGACCACCGTCACCCCGGAGGGCAGACGGGTGGTCCGGACGTCGGGCGGCGAGCCCGCGTCAGCCGGGGCGACCTGCGCCCCG
>JBAZOW010000033.1:0-18346 GCA_041648495.1 Patulibacter sp. | reverse complement strand
CGTCGCCCGCGCGGATCGCCCGGGCCTGGCGCTGGATCGTCGCCCGCCGCTGCGGACCGAGCGCGGAGGGGTCGCCGACGATCGCGTAGCTCAGCGGTCGACCCTGGTCGGAGCGTCCCGCGTCCTCGACGATGACGCGGGAGGACGCCCGGTCGATCGCCGCGAGCACGCGGGTGGTGTCGGTCGGCGACGGTGGGCGCGCGGTCAGCGCGCGGCCCAGGGTCGCGGACGGGGTCGGTGCGGCCGCTCGCCCGGCGACGGCGGGACAGGTCGTGCCGCCGCCCGCGCGTTGCGCGGTGGCGTGAGCCGGAGCGCCGAGGCCGCCGACGGCGGCCAGCGCGAGGCCGACGAGCACCGGCCGAAGGGACACCGCCGTGGGTCCGTTCGGCCGGTCCGCAGGCCGGTTAGGCCTGGCCGATCCGGTTCTCGGGCTGCAGCAGGGTCTCGCCCGTCGGCTCGGGGGCGGGGGTCGCGGCGGCGCCGTCGCCCTCCGCGCCAACGATGCCGGCCAGCTCACCGCTCTCGTACATCTCGAGGATGATGTCGCTGCCGCCGACCAGCTCGCCCTTCACGAACAGCTGCGGGATCGTCGGCCACTGCGAGAGCTCGGAGAGCTCCTGGCGGATCCGCGGGTCCGGGAGGATGTCGACGCTCGCGAACGAGACGTCCAGGGCCTGCAGCACGCCGACCGCGCGGGCCGAGAAGCCACAGGCCGGACCCTCGGGGGTCCCCTTCATGAAGAGGATGATCTCGTTGTCCGAGATGGCCTCGGAAATCGCGTCGCGAAGCGGGTTCTCGCTCATGTCGCTTGTCCTTGGGACGGAATCGTGGTCTTCAAGCTGAGCGCGTGGATCGATCCGCCGAGCTCTCCGGCGAAGATGTCCATCACCATCCGGTGCTGCTGGATCCGCGTGAGTCCGGCGAAGGCGTCGGCGGCGACGGCGGCCTGGAAGTGCACGCCATCCGGTCCGTCGACGTCCGCCTGCGACCCGGGGATCCCACGTTCGATGCGCTGCTTGATCTCCTCGGCGGTGGGCATCTCTCCACAGAGTAGACGGTCTGCTGCGGGACCTCGTCGCTCTCCTGCGGTACCGTCGAAGCGCGGGATCGCGGGGCGCTACACTGAATGAAGTATTGGACTCGATGGCGATCTCCATCGCTTCGGAGGCACGATGATCACGATCACCGAAAAGGGCGCGACGAAGGTTCGCGAGTTCCTCGACAGCAACCCGCAGGAGGGCGAGGCCGGGCTGCGCGTCGGCGTGCGCGGGGGCGGCTGTTCCGGCTTCCAGTACGTGCTCGCGTTCGACGAGAAGCGCGACGGCGACATGTCGTTCAACTCGCACGGGATCACCGTGCTCTGCGACCGCCAGTCGTTCCCCTACGTCACCGGCTCGACGATCGACTACCTGGACGCGCTGACCGGCGCCGGCTTCAAGGTCGAGAACCCCAACGTGACCGCGGCCTGTGGCTGTGGCTCCTCGTTCCGCGTGCCGGACGAGGAAGAGGTCTCCGCGGTCTGATCGACCTTCTCGCGTGGCGTCGGATCCCTCTGCCCCGCGCGTGACCGGTTCGGACTCCCGTCGTCGGCGGGGCGCGCTCGCCACCGCTGCGGTCGTGGCGGCGGTGCTGCTGGTCGCCGTCGGCTACCTGCTCGGGGGCCGGGGCGACGATGAGCGCGTCGCCTCGCCTTCGACGACCACCCCGACCCGCGCGGCCTCGTCCCCGGACGACGCGCCGAGCCGTCTCGACCGCTCGGGGGAGCTCGCCGTCGGACTCGTCTCGCGCGACGTCGCGGCGTTGACCCCGACGTCCGCCGGGCCGATCGCCGGCTACGACGCCGCCCGCGAGGCCGTCGCCGCGATGGCACCGCGGTACGTCCGGGTCGACGTGCGCTGGGACCAGCTGCAGCCGAGCGCCGACGCCCCGCTCGACCCGGGTCGGGTGACCGACGACGGCTGCGGGCGCGAGCGGGCGCAACCGTGCGGCCCCGAGATCAGCCTGCGGGCGGTGCTCGCCCAGCTCGCGGCGCAGCAGAAGGAGCACCCCGGGGCGTTCCGTCCCCTGATCACCTTCTGGGGCATGCCCGAGTGGGCCGGCGAGGCGCCGACCGCGGGCTGTGGCTTCGCCGACGTCCGGGCGGGGGCCCGACCGCTCGCCCCCGGTCAGGAGACGGCCTACCGCGCGGCGATCCGAACGGTCTGGACCGCGCTGCGCGACGCCGGGCTGGGCGCCTCCGACTGGACGCCGTGGAACGAGCCCAACGCGCCGTACTTCCTCGACCCGCAGCGTACGAGCTGCTCGCGCGACGCCGAGCTGCGGTCGCCCGCCCCGTACGCGCGGATGGTCACCGCGATGGACGAGGAGCTGCAGTCGCTGCGGGGAGCCGACCCCGCGGCGGCCGACGAGCACCGCCTGGTGATCGGCGAGGTCGCCGCATGGGGCGCGCCGTCGACGCGCGCGGTGACCGCGGACGAGTTCCTGCGGGCGCTGCCCGACGACGTGCTCTGCCGGGCGGACGTGATCGGCCTGCACGGGTACCTCGACGCCCGGCCGCCGGTGGGCCGCGGGGAGCCGGTCGCGGCGGCGCTCGGCGAGCTCGACCGCCGGCCCTGCCTGGACGACGTGCCGGCGTGGATCACCGAAACCGGGGTCGGCGCGCCCGGATCCGGCCGCGAGCGCGCCGACGACCGCCGGACGCAGCAGGACGAGTGCCGGCTGATGGGCGACCAGCTGACGCGCTGGTACCACCACCCCCGGATCACGGCCGCGTTCCAGTACAGCGTGCGCGACGACGCGGCGTTCCCGACCGGACTGGTCGACGAGCGGGTCCGGACGACCTACCCGGTCGCCGACGTCTGGATCGCCTGGGGCGGAAAGCGCGCCCCGGACGGTCCGCCGCCGCCCGTGCCCGCCGACTGCCTTACCGCCGGTAGGGACGGATCCGCGGCCGCCCCGCCGGGCTGAGGGCCCTGCACCACGCGGATTCGGCGGTTCGCCGGACGACGGATGTCGACCGCGTGTTCCTTCCGTCGGGTAGAGGGGTACTCTTTCCGTGATGCGCATTGCGCTGGTTTCGCCGTACTCGTGGACGTACCCCGGGGGCGTGGCTCGGCACATCGAGGCACTGGCAGGAGAACTGCACAGGCAGGGGCACGACGCTCATGTCCTGGCACCGTTCGACCCGCCAGACCGTCTCGCCGCCCGGATGCACCGGGGAGCCTGGCCCCAGGACCGGACCCCTCCGGAGTGGCTCGTGCCGCTCGGGCGGACGATCGGCGTCCCCGCCAACGGGGGCGTCTCCAACCTGGCCGGGAGCCCGGGCGCTATTCGCCGCCTGCGGCAGGCGCTCGATTCGGGCGGCTACGACGTCGTCCACCTGCACGAGCCGCACGCCCCGCTGCTCGGCTGGGACACCCTGCTCTCGTGCGACAGCGCCCCGCTCGTCGGCACCTTCCACTGCTACTCGACGAACACGTTGACCAACGGCGGGGGCGTGGCGGCCGGAGCCCGGCGCCGCCTCAACCGGCTGGTCGAGCGGATCGCCGTCTCTGACGCCGCCGCCTGGACCGGGCAGCGCTACTACGGAGGCCGCTACCGGGTGATCCCCAACGGCGTCGAGCTGCCGACCGGTCCGGCGACGATCGCGCCGGCTCCGGTCGCCCGTCCCGCGGGGGAGCTGCGGATCGCGTTCGTCGGCCAGGCCGTCGAGCGCAAGGGCCTGCCGATCCTGCTGCGGGCCTTCGAGGCGCTGCGCGAGCAGCTGCCGGTCGAGCTCGTGATCATCGGGCCCGACGAGGCCGAGGTCCGCAAGCTGACCGTCGAGGACGACCTGCCGGGCGTGCGGATCCTCGGACGGGTCGACGACGACACCAAGCACCGCGAGCTGGCGGCCTGCGACGTGCTCTGCGCGCCGTCGCTCGGCGGCGAGAGCTTCGGGATGGTCCTGACCGAGGCGTTCGCCCAGGGCGTGCCCGTGGTGGCGTCCGACATCGTCGGCTACCGCGACGTCGTGACCAGCGGCCGCGACGGCGTGCTCGTGCCGCCGGGCGACGCCCTGGCCCTGGCGCACAGCCTGCGCGAGCTGGCCCTGCGCCCCGAGCGTCGGCGACGGATGAGCGAGGCGGCCCGCAAGCGCGCCCAGCGCTACGCCTGGCCGCGGATCGCCCAGCGGGTGGTCGACGTCTACGAGGACGCTCAGCACGCTCCGCAGCCCGAGACCCGGGTCGACCGGTACGCGGTGCGCCGCGGCTGGAAGCCGGCCGACGGCCGTCCGGCGGTGCCCGCGCGACGGATGCCGCCGCCCGACGCTACCCCCGAGTCGACCGACAAGGACCGCACCGACAAGCGCCGCCGCCTCGTCCGGCGGGGGTTGATCGCCACTGCCGGCGTCGCCACGGTCGGCCTCGGCGCGATGGCGTTGCAGCGGATCGGCCTCGACAGCATCGGCAACAGCCTGCTGCGCTCGTCGCCGCTCTGGGTGCTGCTCTCGCTCGGCGTGATGGTGCTCTCGATGGGCTTCCGCGCGATCTCGTGGCACGCGATCCTGCGCGCGGCGATTCCGGAAGCCGTGATCAGCCGGACCGCGACCTTCCGCGCCACCGCGATCGGCGTGATGATGTCCGCGACGCTGCCCGCCCGCCTGGGCGAGCCGTCGCGTGCGCTGATCATGGCCCGCCGGATCGGCAGACCGCGGGAGAGATTCCCCGTCGTCCTGGGCACCTTGGTCTCGCAGACGCTGATCAACCTGCTCGCGCTGGTGATCCTCGGCGTGATCATGCTCAGCTCGATCAAGATCTTCAGCGGGCACGACGGCGCGCTGGTGACGCTCGCCGTGGCGCCCGCGGTGCTGCTGCTGATCCTGCTGTTCGGCCCGGTGCTGCTGCGCATACGGCTCGGTCGCGGAACCCCCGGCCGCGTGCACCGGCTCCAGCAGAAGCTGCGCAGCCTGGCCCAGGCCCTGCGTGCCGGCCTGCGCGTCTTCGTCCAGCCGCGGCTGGGGGCGGTCGCGGTCAGTGCCCAGCTGTTCGCCTGGGTGCTCCAGTGCCTCAGCTGCTGGATCCTGCTGCGCGCGTTCGGGATCGAGGAGGGGATCGGCGCCGCGGCGGCGGTCCTGTTCGCGGTCAACGTGACCGCGGTGCTGCCGGTCACGCCGTCCAACCTCGGGGTCTTCCAGGCCGCCTGCGTGACGGTGCTGACGCTCGGCTACGGCGTGACCAGCGCCGACGCGCTCGGCTACGGCATCGTGCTGCAGGTCGTCGAGATCGGTACCGCGCTGATCCTCGGCGCCCCCGCGATGCTCCGCGAGGGCGTCACCTGGCGCGACGTCCGGACCCGCGCGCTGCACGCCACCCCGGTGGTGCTGCCGCCACTGCCGCACGGCGTGCGCACCGCGTCCGACGGCGAGTAGTCGACCAGGACCCCGGCTCCGGTCGGCTCCGCCGCCGACCGTCCGTGAGCGACGCGCTCGCCCGGGTCGCGGAGGGGCGGACACGGGGGTGGGCGGGTACTCTTCCCTGCGATGAGCGACGCCGCCGGCACCCCGCAGATCGCGTACGAGACGCGCCAGATCGAACTGGCCGACGGCACCGCTCGAACGGTGCTGGAGCTCGGGGATCCGGACGGCGTCCCGCTGCTGCTGATCCACGGGATGAGCGGGACGCACCGTCACTGGGGCAACGCGTTCCTCACGGGGCTGCTGGCCGCCGGTCGACGGATCGTCTGCGTCAACCACATCGGCGTCGCCGGGTCGACCCGCGCGACCGCGCCGTTCACGATCGTCGACCTGGCCGAGGCCCAGGTCCAGGCGCTCGACGTGCTGGGGATCGCGGACCCGGTCGACGTCTTCGGGATCTCGATGGGCGGCATGACCGCCCAGGAGCTGGTCCTGCGTCACCCGGAGCGGGTCCGCTCGCTGGTGCTCGGCTGCACCACCGCCGGCAACAGCCTGGCGACGTGGACGGCCGAGGCGGACATGCGCGGCCTGGTCGAGGCGATGCAGAGCGGCGACGCCGCGTTGGCGCTGCGGGCCAGCTGGGAGATCAACGTCTCGGCGGCGTTCGCGGCCCAGGCCGACGACTACGAGGAGTTCGTCGCGTCGACCAAGGCCGAGCGCGTCTCGCTGCGGGTGATCACCGAGCAGATGCAGGCGATCATCGGCCAGAACACCGTCGACCGCCTGGCGCAGATCACCGTCCCGACCACGATCGCGCACGGCACCGAGGACCGGCTGCTGCCGTACCCCAACGGCGTCGCGATCCACGAGGCGATCCCCGGATCGACCTTGGAGACCTTCGAAGGGGCGGGCCACCTGTTCTTCTGGGAGGACCCGGCCCGCGCCGTGCAGGTCGCGCTGGAGGCCAGCGCGCGGGCGGACTAGTCCGCCCGCGCTGAGGCTCTAGGCCGTCTCGACGACCTCTTCCGGATCGGACTCCAGGAAGTCCGCCTCGATCCGCGTGGGATCGCGCGGGGTGTCCTTGATGACTTCGTCCGGCGTGCCGTCCTCGATGAACCGGCCGTTGCGCATCCCGTAGTAGATCGCCTGCGGGTGGTGCAGGACCATCGCCAGCGTCGACTGCTCGGGCGTGGGGGAGTAGCCGTCGGTCAGGTCCATCCCGATCTGCGAGATGTCGAGCAGGTCGCGGACCTTCTCGTGCTCGGACTGGTCGGGCACCGCCGGGTAGCCCCACGACAGGCGGCGGCCCTGGGTCTCGGGGATGCCGTACCAGCCGCGGACCTTCCAGTGCAGCCACTCGGACAGGCCCTCGGCGGTCTGGACGCCGAGTCCGTGGACGAACAGCTGCTCGGCGTACTCGCCGTCCTTCTCCAGCTCGGCCATCAGCTCGGTGACCCGCTCACCGACGGTCAGCGCCTGGACGGCGACCACGTCGAGCTGCTCCGGCGCGACGACCGTGCCGTCCTCCTGCTTGACGCCCGGGCGGAAGAAGTCCGCCGTGCACATCCGCGCGCCCTTCTGCTGGCGCGGCGAGACGAACCGGTTGATCTCGGTCGTGCGGTCCTCGGGGTCGAGCACCACGACGTCGTTGCCGTCGGCGTAGCAGGGGAAGAACCCGATCAGGGCCCGCGGGCGCAGGTAGTCCTGCTCGGCCCACATCCGCTCGAGCCGCAGGCGGAAGCCCTCGCCGGCGTCCTCGTCGGTCGGGTCGCCTTCGATCAGCTTGCGCCAGGCCTCGCCCTTGATCCCCCGACCGCCCCAGTGCAGCTTGAACAGCACGTGGGTGTCGAGGTGGTGGTAGAGCTCGTCCATGTCGACGGGGATCTCGCGAACGCCCCAGAACGGCGGCTCGGGGACCGGGGCGTCGGTGGCCACGGGGGAGCGCACCGACGTGTCGTCCAGCGGCGGCAGGTCCTCCTCCACCTTGGCGGCGTTGCGCAGCTTGATCGCCCCGGCCTTGATCTCGTCGAGCATCTGCGGCAGCTCGCCCTGGTCGACCATCCGGTCCATCACGCCGAGGCCCTCGAAGGCGTCCTTGCAGTAGAAGACGCCGCCCTCGTAGGCGGTGTCGTCGTCGAGCCCGTTGGGATGCAGGGCGCGGTACGAGAAGTTGCGGTTGATCGCGGCGCCGCCGAGCAGCACGGGGAACTTCAGCCCCTCGCGGTGCAGCTCCTGGATGGCCAGCGGCATCTGCTTCGACGTCGAGACCAGCAGCGCCGAGAGCCCGATCGCGGTCGCCTTGTGCTCCTTCGCGGCCTCGAGGATCGTGCCGACCGGGACCTGCTTGCCCAGGTCGATGACCGTGTAGCCGTTGTTCGAGAGGATCGTGTTGACCAGCGACTTGCCGATGTCGTGGACGTCGCCGAAGACGGTCGCCAGGACGACGGTGCCCTTGGTGTAGTCGGCGGTCCGCTCGAGGTAGTTCTCGAGCTGCTTGACGGCCTTCTTCATCACCTCGGCCGACTGCAGCACGAACGGCAGGATCAGCTCGCCGGCGCCGAACTTGTCGCCGACCTCCTTCATCGCCGGCAGCAGCACCTCGTTGAGCACCGGGACCGCGCCGAGCTTCTCGACCGCGCGGTCGATGTCGGCCTCGACGCCGTCCTTCTTGCGCTTGAGGATCCGGAAGTGCAGCGCGTCCTCGGGCTCCATCTCGGCCGTGGGATCGGCCTTCTCCTCGGCCTCGGCGCCCGGGCCCTTCGACTCGAAGTGGTTGATGAACAGCTCGAGCGCGTCCTCGCGGCGGTTCCAGACCAGGTCCTCGGCCAGCTCCCGCTCGACCGGGTCGATCTCGCCCATCGGAATGATGTGCGCCGGGTTGACCATCGCCAGGTCCAGGCCGGCCTCGACGCAGTGGAAGAGGAAGACCGAGTTGAGCACCGAGCGGGCGGCCAGGCCGACGCCGAACGAGACGTTCGACACGCCGAGCGAGGTCTTGACGCCGGGCAACCGGTCACCGATCGCGCGGATCGCCTCGATCGTCTGGACGGCCGAGTCACGCCACTCCTCGTCACCCGTGGTCAGGGTGAAGGTCAGCAGGTCGAAGATCAGCGCCTCGCGCTCGAGGCCGTGCTCGTCGCAGGCGATCTGCGCGATCCGCTCTGCGATCTCGAGCTTGCGCTCGACGGTCTTGCCCATCCCGATCTCGTCGATCGTGAGGGCGATCACGGCGGCACCGTGCTCGAGCGCGAGCGGGACGACGACGTCCATCTTGTCGCGGCCGGCCTCGAGGTTGACCGAGTTGACGATCGCGCGGCCCGGGATCTGCTCCAGGGCGATCTTGATCACGTCCGGCTCGGTCGAGTCGATCTGGATCGGGGCGGGCTGCGTCAGGCTGATCTTCTTGACGACCTGCCGCATCTGCTCGGCCTCGTCGGAGCGCTCGGTCAGCGCGACGCAGACGTCGAGCACGTGGGCGCCGCCCTCGACCTGGCCCTCGGCGATCGTGACCAGCGAGTCGTAGTCGTCGGCCAGCAGCAGCTCCTTGGCCTTGCGCGAGCCCTGCGAGTTGACGCGCTCGCCGACGATCGTCGGGCGCGGCTGCTGGACCAGGTCGGCCGCGCCGATCATCGACGAGACCTGGATGTTGCGCGTGGCGTAGCGCTCCGAGACCGCTCCGGCGTTGGCGGTCTTGCCGGCGGGCTTCTTGGCGACGCGCTCGGCGATCGCGGAGATGTGCTCCGGCGTGGTGCCGCAGCAGCCGCCGACGATCGCGACGCCGTAGTCGTCGACGAACGTGCCGAGCGCGTCGGCCAGCGGCTGCGGCTTCTCGGGGAAGACCGTCTCGCCGTTGATCCCCTGCTGGGGGATACCGGCGTTGGGGATGCAGTGGACCGGGACGCTCGCGTTCTCGCCGAGGTATCGGATCGCGTCGCGCATGTCGTCCGGGCCGGTCGAGCAATTGAGCCCGATCACGTCGACCTTGAGCGCCTCGAGCGTCGTCACGACCGACGCGATGTCGGTGCCGAGCAGCATCTTGCCGCCGTTGGGCAGCAGCGAGACGGAGATCTGCAGCGGGATCTTGCGGCCGGTCGCCTTGAACGCCTCGCGGGCGCCGAAGATCGCGGCTTTGACCTCGAGGATGTCCTGAGCGGTCTCGATGATCAGCAGGTCGGAGCCGCCGAGGATCAGACCGCGCGACTGCTCCTCGAAGACCGTCACCAGGTCGCTGAAGAGGATGTTGCCGAGCGTGGGGTCGTCCGACGACGGGAGGAAGCCGGTCGGACCGATCGAGCCGGCGACGAAGCGGTCGGGACCGGCGGCCTTGCGGGCGATCTCCGCGGCGCGGACGTTGATCTCCAGCGTGTGGTCGTCCAGTCCCCATTCCTCGAGCTTGAGCCGCGAGGCCTGGAACGAGTCGGTCTCCAGCACCGTCGCGCCCGCGTCGAGCATCGTGGTGTGGAGTTCCTCGATCACGTCGGGGCGGTTGAGGACCAGGACCTCGTGTGCGCGCCCGGGAAGCTTGTAGTCGTCCTCGAGCGAGAGGTTCTTGTCCTCGAGCAGGGCCCCCATCGACCCGTCGAAGACCACGACGTGGTCGCGGACGGCTGCCAGGTAATCACGCTCGGCCATACCGACAGCGTACCAATCGCGAGCCCAACCTTGACGCGATCGTGTCAAGGTTGAGGGGAAGCGGGTCTCCCGCGGGGATCCGGGGCGGTCCGCGCGCTCTGCGAGTCTTCCCGGCATGCCCCGCATCTGGACGATCGGCTACGAGAAGCTGCTGCCGCTCGAGCTCGCCGCCGAGCTGGAGGCGCACGGGATCGAACGGCTGATCGACGTGCGGATCCGGCCGCAGTCCCGGCGTGCCGGGATGTCGAAGACCCGGCTCGGCGAGTTGCTGGCCGAGCACCGGATCGGCTATGAGAGCCGCCGTGACCTCGGGACCCCGCCGGACATCAAGATCGACTTCAAGCAGGGCCGGATCGACGCGGGCCGCGAGCGGTTCGCCGTCTACGTCGAGGAGGAGCAGCACGCCGCGCTCGACGCGCTGGCCGAGGAGCTGCTGGCCGACGACGCCCCGCGCACCGTCCTGCTCTGCCTCGAGGCGGACCCGGCGGTCTGCCACCGCCGGGTGATCGTTGAGCGCCTGACGGACCGGATCCCGGATCTCGAGGTGGTGGATCTCTAGTCCGGTTGGCTCGGCATTGCTGCCCGCTGGCGTTGTCGGATCAGATCCTTGATCGGTGGCGTCCGCAGGGTGCGGCTGTGTCGGGCAGGAAGGCCATCGGCCAGTTCGAGGACCTGGGCGAGGCGCCTGCCGCGCTCTCGGAGGACGACTTGGGACGGGGTCACTACGACCGACGAGGGAACGAGCGTGATCCGCGTCCCGGCCGCGGCAAGGACCCTCATCAGGGTCGACGCGGACGGATCCTTGCGGCCGCGCTCGTAGGCAGAGAGTGTGGCCTGCGAGGTGCCCGCGCGCTCGGCCAGCGCCTGTTGCGAAAGGCCGGCGTCCACCCGCGCCTGATGGATCAGGGTCCCGGGGGTCATGCTCGAAGTATATCCGTTCGAATATGAACCTCAATCGAGCCACCGGGCGTCCTTGCTTGAAGAACATTGTCTTTACGCGAGACACCAAACAAGACGGTAGGCTGGCCTCAGACGCGTGGTTGCCGCCGTGGATCAGGTCGATCCGTCGCCGCGGGCGGCCGCGCCCGAGTCAGTCCCCCTCACCCTGGAAAGAAGGAACCCGTGTCCGAGAGTCACGACACCCGTCTGAGCGAGCTGAACGAGGAGCCCCCCGCCGGCGGTTGCCCGGTCGCGCACGGCAAGGCCAAGCACCCCACCCAGGGCAGCGCGAACAGCCAGTGGTGGCCGAACCGGCTCAACCTGAAGATCCTCGCGAAGAACCCGGCGGTCGCCAACCCGCTCGGTGACGACTTCGACTACGCCGCGGCGTTCGCGGCGCTCGACCTGCCGACGGTCAAGCAGGACATCGAGGCGGTCCTGACGGACTCGCAGGACTGGTGGCCGGCGGACTTCGGGCACTACGGCCCGTTCATGATCCGGATGGCCTGGCACAGCGCCGGCACGTACCGGACGACGGACGGCCGGGGTGGGGCCGGGGCCGGGCAGCAGCGGTTCGCCCCGCTCAACAGCTGGCCCGACAACGTCAACCTGGACAAGGCGCGCCGCCTGCTCTGGCCGGTCAAGAAGAAGTACGGCCGCAGCCTCTCGTGGGCCGACCTGATGATCCTGGCCGGCAACGTGTCGCTGGAGTCGATGGGCTTCAAGACCTTCGGCTTCTCCGGCGGTCGCGAGGACGTCTGGGAGCCCGACGAGGACGTCTACTGGGGCCCGGAGATCGAGTGGCTCGGCGGCGAGCGGGGCGGCGCGGATCGCTACTCCGGCGAGCGCGACCTCGAGAACCCGCTGGCCGCGGTCCAGATGGGTCTGATCTACGTCAACCCGGAGGGTCCCGAGGGCAACCCCGACCCGCTCGAGTCGGCGAAGGACATCCGCGAGACGTTCGGCCGGATGGCGATGAACGACGAGGAGACCGTCGCGCTGATCGCCGGCGGCCACACCTTCGGCAAGACCCACGGCGCGGCCGATCCCGATCCGCACGTCGGGCCGGAGCCCGAGGCCGCGCCGCTCGAGGCCCAGGGCCTCGGCTGGCACAGCAGCTACGGCAGCGGTCACGGCGGCGACACGATCAGCTCCGGCCTCGAGGTCACCTGGACCTCGACGCCGACGAAGTGGTCGAACAACTTCTTCTGGAACCTCTTCGGCTACGAGTGGGAGCTCTCCAAGAGCCCGGCCGGGGCCTACCAGTGGATCCCGACCAACGGTGCCGGTGCCGATTCGGTCCCGGACGCGCACGACCCGAACAAGCGCCACGTCCCGACGATGCTGACGTCGGACCTGGCGCTGAAGCTCGACCCGATCTACGGCCCGATCTCGCGCCGGTTCTACGAGAACCCGGACGAGTTCGCCGACGCGTTCGCGCGCGCCTGGTACAAGCTGACCCACCGCGACATGGGCCCGAAGGTGCTCCACGTCGGGTCCGAGGTTCCGGCCGAGACGCTGCTCTGGCAGGACCCGCTGCCCGAGGTCGACCACGAGCTGGTCGACGCGGCGGACATCGCGACGCTGAAGGGCCAGATCCTCTCGTCGGGCTTCACCGTCTCGCAGCTGGTCTCGGTCGCGTGGGCCTCGGCGTCCACCTTCCGCGGCAGCGACAAGCGCGGTGGCGCCAACGGCGCCCGGATCCGCCTGGAGCCGCAGCGCGGCTGGGCGGTCAACGACCCCGAGCAGCTGGCCACGGTGCTCGGCGCGCTGACCCAGATCCAGGAGGCGTTCAACGCCGCCCAGTCCGGCAAGCGCGTGTCGCTCGCCGACCTGATCGTGCTCGCCGGCTCGGCTGCGGTCGAGCAGGCCGCCAAGGACGGCGGACACGCGGTCGAGGTGCCGTTCACCGCGGGCCGCGTCGACGCGACGGAGGAGCAGACCGACGTCGAGTCGTTCGCCGCGCTCGAGCCGTCCGCCGACGGCTTCCGCAACTACCGGGCCGCCGGTAGCCGCCTGCCGGGCGAGTACCTGCTGCTCGACCGGGCCAACCTGCTGACCCTGAGCGCGCCGGAGACGACCGTGCTGGTCGGCGGCCTGCGGGTGCTCGGGGCCAACTACGACGGCTCGTCGCTCGGCGTGCTGACCGACCGCCCGGGCACGCTGACGAACGACTTCTTCGTCAACCTGCTCGAGCTCGGCAACACCTGGTCGGCGGCCGACGAGAGCGAGCAGACCTACGAGTGCCGTGACGCGTCCGGCGAGGTCAAGTGGACCGGCAGCCGGGTCGACCTGGTCTTCGGCTCCAACTCCGAGCTGCGCGCGCTGGCCGAGGTCTACGCGGCGGACGACGCCAAGCAGGCGTTCGTCGACGACTTCGTCGCCGCCTGGGTCAAGGTCATGAACCTGGACCGGTTCGACCTCCGGAAGTAACGCGGCTCAGGGTCGGCACGGCGGGGGAGACCCCGGTGCGCCGACCCGCAGTCGGTGAACGACGGCCTCGGCGAGATCTGCTCGCCGGGGCCGTTCGTCGTCCTAGCCGAGGTACTCCGCACGGGTTATACTCGCCGGTATGACCTACCGCGTCGGACCCAAGGGCCAAGTGGTGCTGCCCAAGGCGTTGCGGGACGAGCTGGGCATCCTGCCCGGGGATCAGGTTGACGTTGCACGGCAGGGCGACGGGCTGTTGGTCCGTCGAGCTCGCGCGGGATCACGTCTGTACCGTCAGCTCGCAAGCAGCGATCTCGACCTGTTGCGAGACCTGCGCGTGGAGCGGGAGCGTGAGGCGGCGAAGGACGCCGAGCGTTGACCGTCGTCCTCGACTCCTACGCGCTGATCGCGCTGGTCCAGGGTGAGGCCGGGGCGATCACCGTCCGTGACGCGGTCGAGCAGGGCGATGCCCTGGTCTCGTGGATCAATCTCGGCGAGGTCTACTACGTGCTCGCCCGGCGGGTCGGCAACGACCTGGCCCACCAGATCGTGCTCGACGCGCAGGAGGACTGCCGGGTCGAAGCTCCGGACGGACGACTCGTGCTCGATGCGACCCGGATCAAGTCGGGGGGCCGGATCGCCTACGCCGACTGCTTCGCGGTCGCCACCGCGCGTCGCGACGGGCTGCCACTGCTGACGGGCGACCCCGAGATCCTCGCGCTGTCGAAGGACGTCGAGGTCGTGGACCTGCGCGGGATGGCGTAGCGCTGCTCCGTGCGGACCGCCCATTCGCGATCTGCTCGCCGGGGCCGTTCGTCGTTCGGGCCGACCGCCGAAGCGGTCGGCTGCCTGCGGCCCGCGCTGCGGCTCAGGCCGCCGCGGCCGGCTGGGCCGCCGCACTGAACGGGACCAGGCGGCCGTTCTCCTCGTCCCACAGCTTGAGCCGCAGCGACCGGAGCGCCGGCCCCAGCGTGAGCACGGGAACGCTGTGGAAGACGTCGTTCTCGTCGTGCGCGGCCTGCAGGTTGTAGTTCGGGATCCGGTGGCTCAGGTGGTGCACGTGGTGCAGGCCGATGTTGCCCGTGAAGAACTGCAGGACCTTCGGCAGCCGCAGGTACGAGGCGCCCTGGAGCGCGGCGTCGCGGTACGACCACTCTTCGCCGCGCTTCCAGTACACGTCCTCGAACTGGTGCTGGACGAAGAACAGCCAGACCCCGGCGCCGCCGGCCATCAGCGTCAGCGGGATCTGCAGCAGCAGGAACGTCTGCCAGCCGAACAGCAGGCAGAACGCCACCACGAAGACCAGCAGGGCCAGGTCGTTCAGCAGCACGCTGTTGCGGATCCGCGCGCGGGCGCCCTTGGAGTAGAAGCGCGGGGTGATCATCATCGCGACGAACGGACCGATCGTCAGCAGGATCGCCGGGTGGCGGAACAGGCGGTAGAGCAGCCGTGCCCCGGGCGTGGCCTCCTGGTACTCCGCGACCGTCATCGTCGGGACGTCGCCGTGACCGCGACGATCGAGGTCGCCGGCGGTCGCGTGGTGGGCGGCGTGGCTGTGCTTCCACTCGCCGAACGGGGTCCAGACCACGACGCCGAGTACGCGACCGAGCCAGCGGTTGGCGCGGCGCGAGGGCAGGAACGACCCGTGCGTGCAGTCGTGGAAGACCATGAAGGTCCGCAGCTGGAAGCCGGCCGCCGGGATCGTCAGCAGCAATGCGGCGACGAACGAGCTCGGTGCGACCACGATGATCGCGGCGACCAGGGCGACGAACGGCACGATCGACGTCGCGAGGTCGAGAAGCGCGCGGGGGACGCTCGGCCGCTCGTACGGGGCGAGCTGCTTGCGCCAGTCCTTGGAGGGCGTCGTCGTGGGGGCGTCGGGAACCGACATGGTGGCACTCATTCGGAGCCTCCTTCCTGCCGCCACCGCTGGTGGAAGCCGTTGCGCCGTCCTGGACCCCGATGGTGCAGGAAGGCAACCCAAACGATACCCGGCTCCGTACACCGTTCGTACTGGTGCTAGCCCCCGGAAACGACCGAGCCCCCGGCACGCTCATCGTCGTGCCGGGGGCTCGGATCCTGCATCGCGATCCGCCAATCGCCCTGAGCGACAGGGAGCGGGACCAGCCACCGCCCCGTGGCTGGACCCGCCCCGCGTCGTCGCGGACGGGTCGGTGATCGGTAGCCGCGTGGCTACTTGATGAAGAGCATCTCCTGGTACAGCGGCAGCGGCCAGATGTCGTCGGCGACGATCCGCTCGAGCCGGTCGGAGATCTCGCGGACCGCGGTCATCGCCGGCAGCAGCTCGTCCCGGAGGAAACGGGCGTGCTTGATGTCGGCCAGCTCGCCCTCGGTGCGGTTGACCTCCTCCAGCCGGAGGATCCGGCTGTAGAGCTCGTCCGCGAGCTCGCGGACCTCGGCGGCCGGGGCCGTCAGGCCGACGGCCTCGAGCCGCTTCAGCTGCTCGACCGCCGCGGGGAAGATCAGCGTGCGCGCCATGTGCGCCGCCGTCTCGCCCTCGATGTTGACCTTGGCGCCGTACTGCTCGACGAGCACGTCGTAGCGGGCCTCGACCTCGCGCTCGGAGAGCACGTCGTACTTCTCGAACAGCTTGACGCTGCGCTCGCTGACGATCTGCGGCAGCGCGTCCGGCGTCGTGCGCAGGTTCAGCAGGCCGCGGCGCTCGGCCTCGTCCTGCCACTCCTGGGAGTAGCCGTCGCCGTCGAAGATGATCCGCTTGTGGGCGGTGTAGGTCTCGGCGGTGACCTCGGTGACCGCCGTGGCCAGCTCGGTGCCGGCGGCCAGCTTGGCCTCGAGCACCTCGGCGAGCTGGTCGATCGCCTCGGCGGCGATCGTGTTGAGGACCGTGTTGCAGAGGCCCAGCGACTGGCTGGAGCCGAGCGCGCGGAACTCGAACTTGTTGCCCGTGAACGCGAACGGCGACGTGCGGTTGCGGTCACCGCCGTGGCGCGGCAGCGGCGGCAGCACCGGGGTGCCCATGCCGAGGAACGATCCGGGGGACGACGGGTCGCCCTCGCCGGCCTCGATCGCGTCGAAGACGGCCTCCAGCTCGCCACCGAGGAACATCGAGATGATCGCCGGCGGGGCCTCGTTGGCGCCCAGGCGGTGATCCTGGCCCTCGCTCGCGGCGGTCGCCCGCAGCAGGCCCTGGTGCTCGTCGATCGCCTTGATCACGGCCGAGCAGTAGAACAGGAAGATCAGGTTCGAGTGCGGCGTGTCGCCCGGGTCCAGCAGGTTGCCGCCCAGGTCGGTGCTCATCGACCAGTTGTTGTGCTTGCCCGAGCCGTTGACGCCGGCGAACGGCTTCTCGTGCAGCAGGCAGATCAGGCCGTACTTGGGGGCGGTCTGCTCGAGCACCTGCATCACCAGGTGCTGGTGGTCGGCGGCGACGTTCGAGGTCTCGAACAGCGGCGCCAGCTCGTACTGGCCCGGGGCGACCTCGTTGTGGCGGGTCTTGACCGGGACGCCGAGGCGCTGCAACGCCCGCTCGCATTCGAGCATGTAGGCGAGCACGCGCTCCGGGATCGACCCGAAGTAGTGGTCGTCGAGCTCGTGGCCCTTCGGCGGCTGCGCGCCGAACAGGCTGCGGCCCGTGATCTGCAGGTCGGGGCGCTCGTAGTAGTACTGCTCGTCGATCAGGAAGTACTCCTGCTCGGCACCGATCGTCGTGAAGACGCGCTGGGGCTCGTCGTCGCCGAGCAGGCGCAGGGCGCGCACGGCCGAGCGGCTGAGCACGTCCATCGAGCGCAGCAGCGGGATCTTGGTGTCGAGCGCCTCGCCCGTCCACGACGTGAACGCCGTCGGGATGCAGAGCAGCGCGCCGTTCGGGTTCTCGAGGATGAAGGCCGGCGACGTCGGGTCCCAGGCGGTGTAGCCGCGGGCCTCGAAGGTCGCGCGGATGCCGCCCGAGGGGAACGAGGACGCGTCGGGCTCGCCCTGGATCAGCTCCTTGCCGGAGAAGTCGGCGATCGCGCCGCCGTCGCCGGTCGGGTTGAAGAACGAGTCGTGCTTCTCGGCGGTCGAGCCGGTCAGCGGCTGGAACCAGTGCGTGTAATGACTGGCGCCCTTCTCCAGCGCCCAGTCGCGCATCGCCGAGGCGACGGCGTCGGCCAGCGACACGTCGAGGGCCTCGCCGCGCTCGAGCGTCCGCTGCAGACGACGGTAGACGTCCTTCGGGAGACGCTGACGCTGCACGGCCGGGCTGAAGACGTTCTCGCCGAAGTGCTGGTTCTGCGGGCGCGTCAGATCGTCGATCCCGAGGGCGACATCGTCTGCGGTCCACCGGGCGGCGGTGACGTTCCTCTGGCGGGACTGGGTCATGCGGTGCAGGTGCTCCTCGTAATCGGTCGTCGCCGGGTGGGGCGACCAGACGGCGAATGACGTCCGCAGTGATGCAGACGACCAGAGACCCTAGGTCCCACCCAGGACTCCAGACCTTATCCCGATGTCCAAGTCCGCCGTGTGCCCCTTCGACACCGCGTACTACTCGTGCCGGGCGGGAAGGGGGTCGGAGGCGATGTTTCGCCATCCGTCTAGTCAATAGGTGGGTCCAGGTATTCGACGCTGTGTTCCGTCCGAACAAGGAGGAACCACGGATGTCCAGAATGCGACACGACGCGGGCTGCGCCGAAGCAGCGGGTCCGCTCGCCCATCAGTACGAAGCCCTTTCAGTGACCCCACGACCGCGACGGCGCCTGCGCGCCCTCGGGGCAGCGGCCACCGTGACCGCCGGTGCGCTGGTCGCGCCGGTTGCCGCGTCGGCGGCCGAGGTCCCGGAGGAGGGCTTCGGGACCAACGTCCAGAGCATCGGTCAGAGCGTCGTCGACATCGTCGGCGAGATCAACATGTTCTGGCTGATCTTCGGAACAGCCCTGGTCTTCCTGATGCAGGTCGGCTTCCTCGGTCTCGAGCTGGGCTTCTCCCGCGGGA
>JBAZOW010000032.1:0-19338 GCA_041648495.1 Patulibacter sp. | reverse complement strand
CGGCGGGGGAGGCGGCACCGTCTACGGCGGCGGAGCCGGCGGCTCGAGCCACACGACGGCCGACGTCTCGGGCGTGGAGCAGAGCCTGGCGGCGCTGGGCTCCACCCCGACGATCACGATCACGTTCGCCGGCTTGATGCTGAACGTCGCGACCGACGGCAACGGCACGGGCTTCGTCGACGCGCCGGGCGTCGCGTCGTCGTCGCCGACGGCCCTGGACTGCGGACGCAACACGCCGAGCACCCACACCGACTGTGCCAAGGAGTACCGCCCAGGCGCCTCGGTCACCTTGACCGCGCATCCCGATACGGCGACGTCGACCTTCACGGGATTCTCGGGCGGCGGCTGCTCGGGGACCGAGCCCTGTGTTGTGACGATGGATGAGGCGCGCGACGTGACGGCGACGTTCACGCTCGCGCCGCGGGCGCTCGATGTGACGGCCGCGGGCACCGGCGCGGGGTACGTCGACAGCTCGCCGACCGGTCTCGACTGCGGCCGCAACCTGACGGGCCACGACGAGTGCGGCACGTCGTTCGACCACGGAACGTCGGTCACCTTGACCGCGCACCCCGATACGACCACGTCGACCTTCGAGGGATTCTCGGGCGGCGGTTGCTCGGGGACCGACCCCTGCGTCGTGACGATGGACCAGGCGCGTAGCGTGACCGCGACGTTCGCCGCCGTGCCGCAGGCGACGATCGCCGTCGATCCCTCGAGCGCCGACCTGGGCTCGGTGCGGCTGGGCGAGACCTCCGCCGCGCGCACCTTCACCGTCACGAACACCTCCTCCGGCATCACGGTCGGGCCGCTGGTGCTCGACGACGCCGCGCTGTCCGGCGCGGGCTTCGCGATCGCGGACGATGAGTGCTCGGACACCACCGTGGCGCCGGATGACACGTGCACGTTCGCCGCGACGTTCTCTCCCTCCGAGGCGGGCGCGGCGACGGGCACCGTGACCCTGCCGAGCAACGCGACCGGCAGCCCGACCACGATCGCCCTGAGCGCGACCGGAACGACACCGCCGAAGATGGTTCCCGAAGTCCCGTGGGAGCTGCGGCCGCCGCTGGTGCCGACAGCACCGCTCGAGCCGGTCCGTCCCGTGGTCCCCGTGGCGCCGGTACCCCCGGTGGGCACCGTGACGCTCTCCAACCAGACCGTCACCCGGTGCATGGGCAGCGCGAAGGGCGCGCGCCGGAACGTCACCGTCGGCTACACGGTCAGTGCGCCGTCGCGCGTCACGTTCACCCTGCAGCGCCGCGTGAAGACGACGAGCGGCGTCCGGTCCAAATGCCCGAAGCCGCAGGCCGCGGGAACCACGGCGGGCGAGTACGTCGCCGTGCCGAGGTCCGCCGCACGCGACGCTAGGACGCGAGCCGCGGCGCCGAGCGCCCGAGCGCTGTCGACGACCCTTTCGGTCGCGGCCGGACGGCACACGTTCGCGCTGAAGACGTTGCTCGGCACGACCAAGCTGACCCCGGGGCGCTACCGCGTGCTGATTCAGGTGGTCAGCGTCACGGGGGCGAAGACCCAGCACAAGGCGTACTTCTGGGTGCTGAAGCCGGGGAAGCGGTAGCTCGCGCGCCGTGGGTCGCTGCCGCCCTTCACGGGTGGCAGCGTCCCGACGGGGGATATCGTGAAGCGATGCCCCTCGACGGTGTCGACGACGAGACCATCCGCGCACTGCTCGTGACGCCGGGGACCTGGGCGGTGGTCGGGTGCTCGCCGCGTCCGGAGCGCGATTCACACCGGATCGCGGCGCTGCTGCGCTCGCGTGGACACCGGATCGTGCCGATCCACCCGCAGGCGGACGAGATCCTCGGAGAGCGCGCCTACCCGACGCTCGCGGCCGCCGCGGAGGACCACGCAATCGACGTCGTCGACGTCTTCCGGCGCTCGGACCAGGCGGGGGTCCACGTCGACGAAGCGCAGCAGATCGGTGCCCGTGCGGCCTGGCTCCAACTCGGCGTCATCGACGAAGCGGCCGCGGAGCGGGGGCGTGCCGCGGGCCTGGTCGTCGTGATGGACCGCTGCCCGGCGATCGAGTACCGACGCCTCGGGCTGTAGCGCCGACACGCCTGGCGGCGGTGGGTGCGAAACGCCGGGTCAGCTCTCGGTCGGAACGAGGCATGGTGTCTGCGGCGAGGCCCGCGTCCGTGCCGCGGATACGGTGTCCATACTGGTGCGGTGCAGATCGCCATCGTCGTCTACCCGGGCATGACCGCTCTCGACGCGATCGGTCCGTACGAGGTCCTGCGGTTCGTGCCCGGCAGCGAGCTGCGGTTCGTCTGGCACGAACCGGGACCGATCACGACCGACAGCGGGGTCCTGGTCCTCGGCGCCACCCACTCACTGGACGAGACGCCGGCGCCGGATGTCGTGCTCGTTCCGGGATCCGGGCCGGCCACGGCGACCACCGCCGCGGATCAGCGCCTGCTGGAGTGGCTCCGCCAGGTCCACGCGACGTCGGTCTGGACCACGTCGGTCTGCACCGGATCGATCATCCTCGGGTCCGCCGGGCTGCTCGACGGTCGCGCGGCGACGACCCACTGGAGCCTGCAGCAGGGCCTGGCCGCTCTCGGGGCTCAGCCGCAACGCGACGCCCGGATCGTCCACGACGGGAAGATCGTGACCGCCGCCGGTGTCTCGGCCGGGATCGACCTGGGACTCTGGCTCGCCGGGCAGATCGCCGGCGCCCGGACGGCGCAGGCGATCCAGCTCGCGATCGAGTACGACCCGCAGCCGCCGTACGACAGCGGGCGCTGGGGGACGGCGAGCTCCGCGGTCAAGCGGGAGGCCGCCGCGCTCTTCGCGCGGGAAGCCAAGAAGCTCGCCGTCCGCGAACCCGGACGGGTCGCGCGAGAAGCCGCCGCCGTCCCGCAGGTCCTCTGGCGCTCGGCGCTCCGTCGGGCTCGCGGCGGCCGGCGGCGACGGCTCAGAGCACGCGGTTGACCGCGTCGGGGTGCGACGCGGCCGCGACCTTGTCGGCCCGCAGCAGCGCCTGAGCGCAGCGGCGGACGTGCGTCGTCAGGTCGGCACCCCCGAGGTCGTCCAGGTCGGCGGGCAGCTCGATCGCGTCACCCACGGTCTTGGCGTGCTCCGCCAGCCAGCGGATCAGGTAGCGGTCGAGCTGCGCGTGGATCTGGCCCTGCGAGGCCTCGCCCGCGAGCTGCACGCTGGGTCGCGAGGTGTCCCACGCAGCAGGGACGCCGTCCTCGCCCGCGGACCCGTCGCTATCGGCGGCGCCCGAGCGATAGTCCGGCACCGCGAACTCGCGCGACGCGGGGTCGGCGGTCGAGCCGACGTCGTCCAGGTCGTCCCCGCGGGGTTCCGGCCCGTCGCCGGGACGGAAGACGCCCTTGATCGGCGCGGGGGCCTTCGGTCCGCGGGTCTCGCCGAAGGTCTCGCGGATCTCCGCGGGCGTCATGTCGCCCTGCGCCACCTGGCCGGCGAGGTCGATCGCCTGCGCGCTGGTGATCGCGCCCTTGTCGGTCTGCCGGCGCAGCAGGTCGGCGATCGTCAGCGACAGGTCGCCGTCGGCGACGCGCTGCTGGACCTCGTCGGGCAGCTCGAGCAGCTTCAGGTGGCGGCGCACCCAGGCGGGCGACAGGCCGATCGACCGGGCGACCTCGGCGGCGCTGGCGCCGTTGCGGCGCTTCATCAGCAGCCGCAGTCCGCGGGCGGCCTGGAGCGGTTCGAGCTGGACCCGCTGCACGTTCTCCAGCAGCTGGATCTCGAACGCCTCGTCCTCGTCCAGATCGACGATCTCGTCGACCGGCGTGGTCTCCCAACCGAGGGCGACGAGCGCCGCGTGCCGGCGGTGCCCGGCCACGAGCAGGAACTCCCCGTCACCGTCCGGCTTGCGCCGAACGAGCGGCGGCGTCAGCAGCCCGCGCTGGCGGATCGACAGCGCCAGGTCGTGGATCTCGGGCAGGTCGGGTCGGATGTTCCGGTCGACGGTGATCCGGTCGACCCGCACGACCTGGCGGATCCGGTCCTTCGTCGCCGTGTCGTACTCCGGCTCGGCCGCCAGCTCGGCGGCCAGGCGCTCGCGCTCCTTCGCCATGCGCTCGGCATTGAGCTGGGCGATCGCCTCCTCGCCTTGCTGGAAGTCATCAACCGACATGGGGCACCGTCCTGGTCATCGAGGAGGGCACCTTAGATCATCCGTTGCGCTCTTCTCGTGCTGCGGCCGGCGCCGACGGTGGTGAGCAGCGACGACGCCAGTGGTCTGGTGCCGAACGAGCGGCGAGCTACCCTGGAAGGCATGGATCCCGAGCTCCACCACGATCCCTCCTGTCCGAGCGGGATCTGCTCGTCCAGTGCGCCGCCGCTGGTCGGGTCGGTGCTCACCGGGACGGGTCTGACGCTCGACCGCGCCGCCCGGCTGGTCGCCGACGGCGAGGACGTACCGCTGAGTGACGTCCAGCGCCGGATCGTCGAGGAGCGCGTCCTGACGCTCGGCGACGAGCACTGAGCGCGGCCTCGCCGCTCCGGCCGCACGCGCCGAGTCGGCGTCAGCTGCGCTCGCGAGAGCAGGCCGAGAGCGCTCAGCGGCGCGAGGTGAAGTGCCACCCGCCGCAGATCTCGCAGAGGTACGCGCTCGGGCGGGACCCCGGGCCGGGCTGGTGCATCAGCGCGTGCGCCCGGGCCTCGGCCTCGCTGGCGTAGCGGGCCTTGGCCGCGCAGATCTCGCGCTGCCGTTGAAGCCGTTCCCCGGCGTGCGGGTCGCTCGGCCGACCGACCGCAGGGCGCCGGCCGCGGCGACCCGGGTCGGGGGAGGGCTTGCGGCGCGGCACGGTCATCACGCTAACGCGACGCGGCAACGGCGTGGTTCCTCGGTGGTCCCAGCGGGGCGAGTTGGGTATCCCTTCTGTTAGGTTTCCCTATCGATGACGTCCCTCCGTCTGTCCCGTCCCGTGAACGTCCGGGTCGCTGCACTCGCCGTCGTCGCCGCCGGGTTCGCGCTTCCCGTCACCGGAGCCTCTGCGGCCACCGCGTCCTCGGGCTCCGTCGTGATCTCCACGGCGGCGAAGGACCCAGGAACGAAGGCGCTACGCGGAGCGAAGATCGCCGTCTCCGCCGTTCGGCCCGCCTCGGCCAGCCGCACGCGCTGGACGTTGCCGGTGAGTGGGACGCCGGCCATCGACGCCACGTCGGTCGACCTGGACGGACGCCTGCGGTTCGTCCGCGGCAAACGGAACGTCACGTTCACCGGGCTGAAGCTCTCGCTCGGTTCGAAGCCGACGGTCAGCGGCACCGTCGGCAAGCGGCGCGTCACGATCCTCACGCTGTCGGGATCACCCAAGCGCGATGCCGGGGCCCGCACGATCGAGCTGAAGGGTTCACGGGCGTCGTTGACCTCGGCGGCGGCTCGCGCGGTGCGGTCGGGTCTGTCCGTCCGTCGTCTGTCCGGTGGGCGCCTCGGCAGCGCGACCGTGACGGTGCGGGTTTCGCCTGGCTCGCCGACGCGGCCGAACGCGCCGTCGCCCGGCAGGAATGCGCCGGGGGCACCCGGGGCGCCTCTGGTTCCGCCGGTGGTCGTCATCCCACCGACGCCGCCGATCGTTCCGGACCCGCCGGTCGACCCGCCCGTCGATCCGCCGGTCGACCCGCCCGCCCCTTGCTGGAGCGCGACCCCGACCGGCTCGACGGACTGGATCGCCTGCGACCAGCCCGGGGGCGCGGCGTTCGGCGGCGGCAACCTGCGCAGCTGGATCAACTACATCCTCTTCCCCGGCTGGGGCGACGGCTCGATCGAGCCTACGGCTGGCGCCTCGCTCATCGCCCCATACGACTACCGACTTATGGCTGGTACGAGCATGCCGGTTGGTGTCAACGAGGTCGTTGTGCCGCACACAGGACGAATCACCTATCGCCTGCCTTCGCACGCGGGGCTCGAGGTATGGATCGAGAACCTCAACTTCCGCGTGAACGCGGCCCGCACCAGCGCGCGCGTGTCCGTACAGGCGTATTACACGCCGCGTCCGACCGATGCGACGCCGAATCCGGTTCCGGTCGTTGGCCCGGTGGCCGACGCGATGACCGTCGACCTGACCACGGCGACGCCCCGGCCAGCGGGGAACGGTGCCACGACCTACGAGCACGCTTCCGCGACCCTGACCGAGGCCGGGCAGGACATCTGGGTCGGAGCCTACGCCGCTGGGGCTCCCTGGGGCGCCTTCACGATCACCGTTCCGGACCCCTAGACCGACGTCCTGCTTCGGCCGACTTCTCTTCTTCAACGTTCACCGCACAAGAAAGCTCCTGATGCCCTCATCCCTCTCGCGCCGCCTGGCTGCGCCAGCCGCCGTCCTCACGCTCGCGTTGACCGCTGCCTCGGCTGACGCCGCTCCGCAGACGGTCGTCGGCGGCAACCTCAACTGGTCGACGGCCAAGCTCTGGAATCCGACGGCAACGTCGCCGGTCGTGACCGACCGCACGTTCGTCGGCTACGGGACGCGCAACAGCTCGCCCGGCGGCCAGAACTGGACGATGAGCACGCTCGGATCGGCGTGGGGCAACACGGTCGATCCGACAACGCCGCTGGGCACCGTGGCGTCGTGGAACTTCCCGGCGGCCGGTGGTGTCTACGACCCCGACACGAAGATCGGCACGATCGCACTGTCCGGCCTGATGCGCGCCGTCTCCGTCAACATCGCGCCGAACATCGGCTTCAACTACACGCTGTCGATCCAGGACCCGATCGTCGTCTTCGACGGGACGAGCACGGCGCGACTGTTCGCGAACGGCACGCGGTACGACGGCACGTACGATGCTCCGCCGGCGGATAACTCCGTCGCCTACGGTCGCACCGAGCTGTTCACGCTCGACCTCAGCGAGATCGTCGAAACCGAGAACGCGGACGGTACGACCACGTTGTCCAACTTGGTGCCGACGGTCGTCACCGACATCTACGGTGGTTTCCCGGCCGGCAGCGGCCCCAACCGCACGCCGAACACCTTCGGCGGTTTCTCACTGACGATCGCGACCCCGCAGACGGGCCCCAAGGGCGACACGGGTGAGACGGGCGTTGCCGGTGCCGCCGGCGTTCCGGGCCCGGTCGGCCCGACCGGCGTTCCGGGCCCGGTCGGTCCGACCGGCAAGACCGGCGCCACGGGCAAGGCCGGCAAGACGGGGAAGGCCGGCAAGAACGGCACCAATGGCAGGAACGGCGCCAACGGCAAGAACGGCGCGGCCGGCAGCACGCGCGTGATCGCGCGCCTCGCCAAGGCCCCGTGGACCGGCAGCAAGAGCCGCAAGGTCTCGCTGCGCAAGGGCTCGTCGGTCGTCGCGACCGGCACCGTGAAGCAGCGGACGCTGACCGTCACGGTCGCGAAGGGCAAGAAGGTCTCCGCCGGCAAGTACACGCTGAAGCTCAACGGCTCCAAGGCCACGAAGGCGATCCGCATCGGCTGATCCGGTCGCGGCCGCTGACGTGGCCGCGCTCACCGGGTTCTTCCCGGTTCAGTCGCGTCGTCCGCTCCCCGTCCGGGGAGGGGGCGGCGCGACAGGTGCGTTTCGGGGTGCGGATCCCGGCCCGGACCGGGCGCTCCGGTACGTGAAAGTTAGCTTCCTTACGATCTGCGATAGTTCTCGGAATGTCCAGTACCAGTTCCGCCGCTCCGTCACCCGGCCTGCCGGCGGAGAGCAAGCGCCTGATCGCGCTGCTCGTCGTCTCCTCGTTCATCGTGATCCTGAACGAGACGATCATGAGCGTCGCGCTGCCGGAGCTCATGGAGGACCTCGCGATCACCGCCACGACGGCGCAGTGGTTGACGACCGGGTTCCTGCTGACGATGGCGATCGTGATCCCGGTCAGCGGCTTCGTGCTGCAGCGGTTCCAGGTCAAGCAGATCTTCATCACCGCGATGGCGGCGTTCTCGGTCGGCACGCTGATCGCGGCGCTCGCACCCGGGTTCGAGGTGCTGCTCGCGGGCCGGATCGTCCAGGCCACCGGTACGGCGCTGATGATCCCGCTGCTGATGACGACGGTCATGACCCTGGTGCCGCTGCAGCAGCGCGGTCAGGTCATGGGGCTGATCGGCATCGTGATCGCCGTCGCCCCGGCGATCGGACCGACGATCTCCGGTGTGATCCTCGACGCGCTGGATTGGCGCTGGATGTTCTGGATCGTGCTGCCGATCGCCCTCGGTGGGCTCGCGACCGGGTTCGCCTGGGTGCGCAACGTGACGTCGCCGCAGGGTGCGCACCTCGACGTCTTCTCGGTCGTCGTCTCCGCGCTGGGCTTCGGCGGGATCGTCTACGGCCTGAGCAGCATCGGCGAGGCCAGCCACGGGCCGACGGCGGTCTCGCCGGCGATCCCGATCGCGATTGGCGTCGTCTCCCTGGCGGTCTTCGTCTGGCGTCAGCTGCAGCTCGGGGACCGGGCGCTGCTGGACCTGCGCGTCTTCGCGTCGCCGCAGTTCCGGATCGCCGCGCTGATGTTCGTCGCGACGATGATGATGCTGCTCGGCGCGCTGATCATCCTGCCGATGTTCATGCAGCGGGTGCTCGGGTTCTCGACGCTGACGACGGGCCTGCTGCTGCTGCCCGGCGGTCTGGTGATGGGGATGCTCGGTCCGGTGGTCGGCGGGGCGTTCGACCGCTTCGGGCCGCGGCCGCTGGTGGTTCCCGCCGCCGCGGTCGTGCTGGTCGCGATGGTGCTGCTGTCGATGCTCGACGAGGGCACGTCCAAGGGCTTCATCGTGTTCGCCCACGTGGTGCTCAGCATCGGGCTCGGTCTGATGTTCACACCGCTGCTGGCCACCGCCCTGGGGTCGGTGCCGCCGGAGCGGTACTCGCACGGCAGCGCGATCGTCAACACGGTCCAGCAGGTGGCCGGGGCGGCGGGCACCGCGATCTTCATCACCGTGATGACGCGGTCGGCGCAGTCCTCCGCCGGTGGCGACGGTGCGGCGGCGGAGGCCGGAGCGGCCCTGGCCGACGGCGTGCACACCGCGATGCTGACGGGCGTCGGCATCGCCGTGATCGCGCTGATCGTCGCGCTGTTCGTCCGGCGTCCCGATGCTCCCGTCGCGGTCGAGACGGTCGTCGTGCCGGACGCGTCGTCCGAAGAAGCGACGACGGAGCGCATCACCGAGTCGGTCTGAGTCGCGGGGCCCGTCCGTCACGGTCGGGCCCTGAGTCGCGGTCTGGAGGTCCGGTCGCCGGAACGCTCAGCAGTCGTCGTCGAGGTCGTCGGGCGGCAGCCCGTCCGACCCCGACTGGGCGGCGATGTACGCCTCGATCTGGTCGGAGATCGCGGCCAGGACCCGCGCGCCCGGGTCCAGATCGGCGAGGCCGACGGCCGACGCGATCTGCCGACGCCACTCCTGCTGCTCGGCGCGGCGCTCGCGCGCCTGGCGGTGGCCCTCGGCGGTGAGCGCCAACCGCACCACGCGTGCGTCGCGCGGATCGCCCGAGCGCTCGACGACCCCGCCCTCCTCGAGCGCACGGGCCATGGTGGTCGCCGACGGCCGACTCAGACCGGCGCGGTCGGCCAGCGAGCCGACGGCGACCGGCTCCGGCGCGTCGATCAGCGCCTCGACGAACTGGTACTGCGCCATCGTCAGGCCCTGCGAGTACTGGTTCCCGTGGCCCCGAGCCCGGCGGAGCCCCGCCATCAGGCGCTTGAGCTCGCGCTCGAGCGGGGCGAAGGCCTCGTCGGCGTCGAGGGGAAGGGCGTCGTCAACCATGTCGTGCGGTCCATCATGACCGACCGGGCGGTGAGCGGTCCGGGGTGGAGGTCCCCGGTGGACGAGCGTGCCGAAGGCGAGCCCTCGGCGGACGGGCCGACGGTGCATCATGGTGCTCCGATGAACGCTTCGATCGCACCCGCTCCGGCCGCGACGGTCGACACTCGGGCGAGCCTTTCGCGACGGACGGCGATGGTCGTCGGATTGCTCGTGGCCGCGAGCACGGCGATCGCGCTCTTCGCGCCGCTCTACAACGTGGGGAGCATCAGCTCGACGGTCTGGGCCGAGAGCGCCTCGGGGCGCTGGTTCGTGCTCGGCGTCGCCCTTCTGGCGTTCGCGTCTCTGTCCGTCGGAGTGCAGGGGCGGCGTTCGGTCGCGATCGCGCTCGGCTGGATCGGGCTGCTGGTGGCCATCGCGGGGGCGACGAGCGTGGGCGGCTTGCTGCTGCCGTCGCTCGTGGCGGTGCTGATCGTCGTGATGCGCCTGGCGGCGCCGCGGCAGGGCTGAAGGTCTGTTCCCCGACCACGGCGTGAACGGGAAACGGTTCCGGTCACGAGTTGGCCGGAAGTCCGCCTAGCCTGCGGTCCATGCCTTCCATCACCCGCATCGACTTCTTCACGATTCCGACCCAGGACACCGAGCGATCGACCGTCTTCTACCGCGACACCCTCGGACTCGAGGAGTCCAGCCGCACCGTCGGCAAGCCGTTCTCGGAGTTCGACCTGGGCGGCACGACGCTCAGCGTCTGGGACCCGACCACCGTCGGCAACGAGTTCCACGCGAACACGAATCCCGTGGCCCTGCACACCGACGACGTGGCGGGGATGCGGACGCAGCTCGAGGGCCAGGGCGTCACGTTCTTCGGTGACGTCATGGACACCGGGGTCTGCCACATGGCGTTCTTCGCGGATCCCGACGGCAACCCGCTGATGCTGCACGGCCGCCACACCCCGCACGCCTGACCGACGCGCCACCCGCTCGGTAGACGCCGGTTTGCCCGCCGGACGCGGGCGAGCTGCGCGCCGCCGCCCTCACGGACAGCGGTCGATCCGCGCCCGGAACGGGTCGCTGTCACGCGTCGACCGGGCGTCCGCGTTCGGGCGGCAGCGCAACGTACGGACCGTCGGCGTGGAGCCTGCCCGCGCCGCCGCCCCGTGGTCGATTCTGGGGGCAGAACCGTCCGCCGAGGGTCGACGGTTCGTCACGCCGCCGGCCCGCGCCGCCGCCCCGAGCAGGCGCGGGATCGGGTCGATCGGCGTGCCGTTGCGACGGACCTCGAAGTGCAGGTGGGGTCCCGTGGAACGGCCGGTCGACCCGCCGGCGCCGATCAGCGTGCCGCCGTTCACCGCCTGGCCTGCCGAGACCGCGATCGTCGAGAGGTGTGCGTACCAGCTCTCGAATCCGAGCCGGTGCGAGACGACGACCAGGTTGCCGTAGCCGAAGGCGTTGTAGCCGGCGAACGAGACGACGCCCCGTCCGGCCGCGCTGATCGGATCGCCCGTCGCCAATGGGAAGTCCAGACCCGTGTGTCGGCGGCCTCCGACCCGGCCGAATCCGTCGGTCGACGGGCCGGGAACCGGTCGCAGGAAGCGGACCGGATCGGCAACGGTGGGGGAGGCCGACGCGGACTTCGGGGCGGAGACCGTCTTGCGGCGGAGCGCCGCGATCGTGCGCGGCCCGGCCACGTTGTCCCGGGACAACCTCGCCGCGCGCTGGAACCGGCGGACCGCCGCGAGCGTGGCCCCACCGAACCCCCCGTCGACCGCACCGGCCGAGAAGCCTCGCGACCGGAGCAGGAACTGCAGCGCCGCGACGTCCCATCCGCGATGACCCCGGCGCATCGGTCGGCTGCCGAGCGACGGCGTGCCGCGTCGGCCCAACCGCTTGCGGGTGCGCGGACCCGCGACCCCGTCGGCGGTCAGCTTCTTGCCGCGTTGGAAACGCACCACGGCGCGCAACGTGCGCGGTCCGGTCACGCCGTCGACGCGACCCGTGTACAGGCCGACGGCCTTCATCGCGACCTGCAACGCCGCAACGTCCGCGCTGGCGGCGCGGGCCGGGGGCGGTCTCAGGACGCCGCCCACCAGCACGACGCCGACCGTCGCCAGCACGAGGCAGACGTCGCCGATGAGCACGCGGGAACGCATCCGGCTCATCGCTTCACCGTGCCCGAGTCCGGCGAAGACCCCCAAATCTGGGTCGGGGCTTGCACCGGCCACCCGAGCGCGTGTGATCCGACCCGCTCGGCCGTCCGGATCGCACCCGCCCGCGCCATACGAACCAAGAATTGCCCGATCGGCAATTTCGCTTGCTGATTTGCGCGACCGGGTGCACGGTGGACTGATGAACCCCAACCCGTCCACCGAAGATCCCGCCACGTTCTGGGAGCGCTTCTACGAGGACCGCGACCGCTGGAGCGGGAAGCCCAACCCGGCGCTGGTCGACGAGGCGGACGGGCTGACCCCGGGAACCGCGCTCGACCTGGGGTGTGGGCAGGGGGCGGACGCAATCTGGCTCGCGTCGAAGGGCTGGGACGTGACCGCGGTCGACATCTCCGCCAACGCACTCGAGCGGTCGGCCGAGCACGCCCGGGAAGCAGGCGTCGGCGACGCGATCCGCTGGCAGCGGCACGACCTGGCCGAGAGCTTTCCCGACGGGTCGTACGACCTGGTGTCCGCCTGCTTCCTGCAGTCGCCGGTCGAGCTGCCGCGCGAGCGGGTGCTGCGAGAGGCCGCCGCGGCGGTCGCTCCGGGTGGGCGATTGGTGATCGTGGCCCACGCGGTGGCGCCGAGCTGGGCCGACGCGGCGCAGCATCCGTGGATGGCCAACGCGGAGGAGACCCTCGTGAGCCTCGAACTGGCCGAGGAGCTCTGGACGGTCGAGACCAGCCGCGAGATCGTGCGCGCGGTCACGAGCCCCACGGGGGAGCCGGGGACCCGCGGCGACATCGCCCTGCGGCTGCATCGCCGCTGACACCGCCTTGCGGCCACATCGCCGTCGAGGTTGAGCACGTAGTGCGTGTCGAACCTCTACGGCGAACCGCCGCTCGGTGCGTGCCCCGCGGCGAACCGCCGCCGGGTGCCTGCCTCGGAGACCGTTTGCACCGTGGGCCCACGCGCCCGCCGAGGCCACACCTACCGCCGAATCCGGCGGACCTCGGCACCGGTCAGCGCCACCAGATCCGCGGGCGCCAGCTCGATCTCCAGCCCGCGCCGACCCGCGCTGACGTGGATCGTCTCGTGCTCGCTCGCGCTGTCGTCGACGATCGTCGGCAGACGGCGGCGCTGGCCGAGCGGGCTGATCCCGCCGGTCACGTAGCCGGTCCACCGCTCGGCCCGGTCGGTCGGCGCTATCGCGACGCGCTTGCCGAGCGCGCGCAGGTCGAGCGTCGACGTCGCGGGGACCACGCAGACCGTCGGCTGATCGTCGCGGAGCACCACGAGGGTCTTGAAGACGCGCGCCGGGTCCAGGCCGAGCGCCTCGACCGCCTCCAGGGCGTAGGACGTCGCGGCGGCATCGTGCTCGTACTCGTGGAGCGCGAACCGCACGCCGGCGGCACGCGCGGCGCGGGTCGCCGGAGTCTCGCGGCCGGCCATCGCCCCAGGGTAGGGCTCCCGCGTCTCGACTGCGTGCGACCGTCGCCCGTTCGGGCCCGACCCACCCCCAACGCGTCGCTTAGCCCGTTCGATCCGGGGTAACGGCTGCCCATGACCCGCGACCAGTACGAGTTCCAGGACCCGCGATCGCAGTACCCGGTGCTGAACGCGCCCGAGCAGTCGCAGCCCGAGCCCGGACTCGACCGCGACCTGAAGCCGCAGGCCGACCACGGCGAGCAGAGCTACCGCGGCAGCGGCCGCCTCGAGGGTCGCCGCGCGCTGGTCACCGGTGCGGACTCGGGGATCGGGCGGGCCGTGGCGATCGCCTTCGCGCGCGAAGGCGCGGACGTGGCGCTCAGCTACCTGCCGGAGGAGGAGCCCGACGCGCAGGAGGTGGTCGCGTTGATCGAGCAGGCCGGACGTCGTGCGGTCCCGCTGCCGGGCGACATCAAGGACGAGGCGTTCTGCGAGCGGCTCGTGGCCCAGGCGGCCGAAGCGCTCGGCGGGCTCGACCTGCTGGTCAACAACGCCGGCAAGCAGGTCCACGTCGAGCGCCTCGAGGACGTCACGACCGAGCAGTTCGACGCGACCTTCAAGACCAACGTCTACGCGATGTTCTGGATCACGAAGGCGGCGCTGGCGCACCTGCCGGCCGGGGCGAGCATCATCAACACCACGTCGATCCAGGCTTACGATCCGTCGCCCGGCCTGGTCGACTACGCGTCGACGAAGGCGACGATCAACACCTTCACCAAGGGGCTGGCGCTGCAGCTGATCGAGCGCGGGATCCGGGTCAACGCGGTCGCCCCGGGTCCGATCTGGACGCCGCTCCAGCCGTCCGACGGTCAGCCGATCGAGAAGCTGCCGAGCTTCGGCGAGCAGTCGCCGCTGGGTCGTGCCGGCCAGCCCGCCGAGCTCGCGCCCGCCTACGTCTACCTGGCGTCGCAGGAGTCCAGCTACGTGTCGGGGTCCACGCTCAGCGTGACCGGCGGATCGCCGACGCCGTGACCCGCGGCGCAGTGCACCGCGGTCCCCGAACGGTGAGCGCATGACGCGCCTCGAGCTGCGGGACCGCTCGGTCCTGATCACCGGCGCCGCCGGCGGGATCGGCACCGCGCTCGCGGCGCAGCTCGTCGACCGCGGCGCCCGGGTCGGGTTGCTCGACCTGCCCGGCCACGGCCTGACGCAGCTGGAGGCGCGGCTGGGGTCCGCGGCGTTCGCGGTGCCCGTCGACCTCCGCGATCGCGACGCGGTCCTCACGGCGACCGACACGGTCGCCGAGCGCCTCGGCCCTCCCGTCGCCGCTGTGCTCGGTGCGGGGGTCGTGCGACCGGATCCGCTCCTGCAGCAGTCCGAGGCGGACGCCCGCCTGGTGATCGACGTCAACCTCTACGGGACCCTGTGGTCGTTGCAGGCGGTGGCGCCGTACGTCGCGCAGACGGGGGGACACGTCCTAGCGCTGTCGTCGGTCGCCGGGATCGCCCCGATCCCGCTGTCGGGCGTCTATCCGGCGACCAAGGCCGCGATCGACAACATGGTCACCCAGACCCGGGTCGAGTGGATGCACACGCCGGCGAGCGCGGGGACGGTGCGACTGAGCTTCGTCGACACGCCGATGGCGCAGACGGTCCGCGACGATCCGCGCGCCGGGCGGGCGATCCGCCGCAGTCCGTCGCGACTGACCCGGGCGTCGACCCCGGACGACGCGGCCCGCGCGATCGTCGGTGGGCTCGAGCGGCGTGCGCACGTTGTGACCGTGCCCCGCTGGCAGGCCCCGGCGGGCTGGCCGCAGACGCTGGCGCACAGCGTCGCCGAGGCGATCTTCCGGCGGACCTCGCTGCGGTTCGAGGTCCCGGGAGGCCGCGACGCCGACCCGCAGGGAACCGAACTGCGTACCACCGACGCCCCGACCCATCCCGAGCGAGGGCCGGACCGGTGAGCCGGATCGATCTCGAGGATCGTGGCGTGCTCGTCACCGGTGCCACCGGCGCGGTCGGGTCCGCGACCGCCCGGTTGCTCGTCGAGCGGGGCGCGCGGGTGGTGCTGATGAGCCGCCCCAGCGAGCGGCTGGACGCGATCGCCGAGGAGCTTGCGCCGTCCGGTGCCGTCGCCGTCGCCGCGCGGGCCGACCACCGGGACGAGGTGCTGCGGGCGGTCGACGACGGGGCCCGACAGGTGGGCGGGCTCGTCGGCGTGATCGCCGGCGCCGGACTGGTTCGTCCTTCGACGATCGCCGAGCAGGGCGAGGACGACGTCCGGGCCGTGATCGACACCAACCTCTACGGCACGCTCTGGACCTTCCAGGCCACCCTGCCGCACGTCGATCGCACCGGCGGCCACCTGCTGGCGATCGCCTCGATCGCGGGCCTGGCTCCGGTCGGCCTGGCCGGCGTCTACCCGGCGACCAAGGCGGCGATCGCCGAGATCGTCTCGCAGCTGCGGATCGAGCTGATGCACCGCGAGACCTCGGTCGGCGCGGTCTACCTGGGGATGGTCTCGTCGGGGATGTCGGACGACATCAAGGCGCACGAGCGAGCCGGGCCGGCGCTGAAGCGCACGCTCGGCGGTCCGCTGACCCGCGCGCTGACCGCGGAGGACGCGGCGAAGCACATCGTCCGCGCGCTCGAGCACCGCACCCGCGCCACGGTCGCGCCGTGGTGGCAGATTCCGGTCGCCGCGCCGCAGCTGGCGGTGCACGGCCTGGTCGAGCAGGGTTTGCGGCTCTCGGCGTTGGCCGGGCAGCTGCCGCGTGGTCCCGTGCTCCGCAGCCGGACGCCCGGACGGAAGTCGGGCCCGCAGGACTCGTAGGTCCCACGGGCCCGATCGTCCGCGTTGGGGAGCTGACCGCGGCGATCCGCCGCGGTCACCGTCCACCGCTCAGGAGTCGCGCGGCACCTCGCCACGCCAGCCGGAGGCGCTGCCCTTGGCCTCGATCAGCTCCTTGAACCGCTCCAGGTCGCCCTTGGCACGCCGCTCGATGAAGCCGAGCGCGTCGCCGACCTTCTCGACGATCCCCTCGGTCTCGACGTCCTGCTGCAGCATGATCCGGGTCTTCTCCGGGGCGAGCTGGTGGAACGTGACCACGCCCGCATTCTGCTGGCCGGACGTGCTCTTCCAGGCCACGCGCTCCTCGACGTGCTGCTCGGTGATCTCGGCGTCCCACTCGCGCTCGGCGCCGGCGATCTTCGCCTTCCAGTGCAGGTGCGTGTCGTCGATCTGGCGGACTTCCTCGATGCCCTCCATGAAGTCCGGGAACGACTCGAACTGCGTCCACTGGTTGTAGGCGGTGGCGATCGGGACGTCGACGTCGATCGACTGCTCGATGGTGCTCATGGTTCCTCCTTGGGGGACTACGCGATCGCTCGTCATCGGGGTGGCCGAAAGTCGATGCCACACCGTGCGAACGGGACGACTGCGGTGGTTGCCGCGGATCGTCCGGTGCATGGTGCGTACCCGGCCGCCTCAGGACTAAACGGGTGATGACCGGGTAGAGGGACGGCATGGTCGACATGCCCCTTCCTTCCGACCGCGAGGTCGATCAGGCGATTCCCGAGCGCGAGCCGTCCGCCCGAACCGGGCACGTGATCTCGCGCATCGGGATCCCGCTGGCGCTCGCCGTGGTCGGCGTGATCCTGCTGATCGTCGGGGTCACCCTCTTCGGCATCCTCGCGTTGCTCGCCGCGGTGATCGCGTTCGTGGCCGACCGGATCATCCGGCTCGGCATCGTCAGTCAGCGCGACCGCGACCGTGAGGCCGCGGCGCGCCAGTCGATGCGACGCAGCGGGCGTTGGAACCGCTGAGGCGCGCGCCGAGCGGCAGGGGAACCTGAGCGTTCGGGACTCTCGCGCGCTCGGACGTGAGGTTCGGTCGTGGGGCTCGTGCCGAGGCCGCGGGGCCCGAGGCAGCTCGGTGCATGCCCCCGTGATCTGCGGGTAGGCGAACCGTAGACGGCCCGGGCGTCCGGGCTTCCCCCGACCTCAGGAGCGAAGATGCGAGCCCTCACCTGGCACGGCAAGCGCGACGTGCGGATCGACACGGTCCCCGACCCGACGATCCAGCACGCCAACGACGCGATCATCCGCGTGACCTCGTCCGGGATCTGCGGTTCGGACCTCCACCTCTACGAGGTGCTCGGGCCGTTCCTCGAGGAGGGCGACATCCTCGGGCACGAGCCGATGGGGATCGTCGAGGAGGTCGGCGCCGACATCAAGGACATCAAGCCGGGCGACCGCGTGGTGATCCCGTTCAACATCAGCTGCGGGCACTGCTGGATGTGCGACCACGGGCTGCAATCGCAGTGCGAGACCACCCAGGTCACCGAGCAGGGGATGGGTGCGGCGCTGCTCGGCTACACCAAGCTCTACGGCCAGGTGGCCGGGGGACAGGCCGAGTTCCTGCGGGTGCCGCAGGCCCAATACGGGCCGATCAAGGTCCCGGACGGGCCGCCGGACGAGCGCTTCGTCTACCTCTCCGACGTGCTGCCGACCGCCTGGCAGGCCGTCGAGTACGCCCAGATCCCCGAGGGCGGCAGCGTCGCGGTCTTCGGTCTCGGCCCGATCGGCCAGATGGCCGCCCGGATTGCCCGCCACCGCGGGGCGGAGCGGGTCTTCGGGCTCGACCTGGTGCCGGAGCGTCTGCAGCTCGCCGCGCGTCACGGAATCGAGACGATCGACATCACGAAGGTCTCCGATCTAACCGGTGAGTTGCGCGAGAAGACCGATGGGCGCGGTCCCGACAGCGTGATCGATGCCGTCGGGATGGAGGCGCACGGCGCGCCGTTCGGCTCGCTCGCGCAGAAGCTCACCGGACTGCTGCCCGACGCGGCGGCGGCCAAGCTGATGGAGAAGGCGGGCGTCGACCGGCTGAGCGTGATCTACGCGGCGTCAGACGTCGTCCGCCGCGGCGGCACGATCTCGCTGTCGGGGGTCTACGGCGGGATGAAGGATCCGCTGCCGCTGCTTCAGCTGTTCGACCGTCAGGTCACGATCAAGATGGGCCAGGCGAACGTCAAGCGCTGGATCGACGAGCTGATGCCGTTGGTGACCGGCGACGACGACCCGCTCGGCGTCGAGGACCTGGCGACCCACAAGCTGCCGCTGGAGGAGGGCCCGCAGGCCTACGAGACCTTCCAGAAGAAGCAGGACGGGATGATCAAGACCCTGTTGCAGCCGTGACGGGCGCGGGGTCGGGCGCCGCGGGCGGGGAGGGCTCGCGGCGTCGGACCCCGCGCCGCTCACGACGACCCCGCCACCACATCGTCCAGCCGGCGACGCCGCCGGCGATCAGGATCGGCATCAGCGGCAGGTTGTAGCGCCCGTGCGCGACGGCCAGCGTGTGGACCGCGGTGCCGGTGGCGATCGCGATCAGGATGCTGACCAGCGCCAGATCACGGCGGCGGACGATGCCCCAGATCAGCCCGATCGTCCCCAGGCCGACGATCAGCAGGTGCCCGATGCTCCAGGCGGTCTTGGTCGGCGTCGCACCGCCGCGGGCGTAGCGGGTCCACATCTTGCCGACCTTGAACAGCATCATCTTGGCGAACGCGACCGGCTGCCCGATCGCGTAGGTCCGCAGGTTCTCGCGGGCGGCGGCGGACAGTGCGGCGTCGCGTTCGAGCGGCCGCCGCTTCTTGGCCACGTCGTCGAGCACGACCTGCGCGGGGATCGTCGTGTAGTGCCGATCCGCGTAGCTCGGGTGCTTCTCGATGATCTCGTCGAGCATCGCGAACTTCATGTCGAAGGTCGACCCGTTGCCCGGCAGGTAGGTGCCGACGAACAGCGCCGATCCGCTACCGGTGGTCACCGGGACCACGGTCTCGGCGGTCCGCGACGCCGGGATCGACCACGGCAGCACGACGACGAGCACGCCCGCGACGAGCAGCGCCGCGCTCTGGAACCCGCGCTTCCAGCTCACGGTGTAGCCGATCACGCAGAGCGCGAGCACGGCGAGGAAGACCGGTACGAACATCAGATCGGTACGGGTCAGCAGCACCCCGCCGAGCAGCGCGCCGCCGAGCGCCCACCAGGTCCGGAGGCCCGTTCTCCAGG
>JBAZOW010000031.1:0-19463 GCA_041648495.1 Patulibacter sp. | reverse complement strand
CGACCGCCGTTGCCCGGCCCGTTGCCGCCGGCACCACGACCCCCGTTCCCGGCCTCCCGTCCTCCGGGGGTCCGGGCCCCACGCGCACCGGTCGCCCCCGTCGACCGCGCGGCGCCGGTGGGGCGCTCAGCGGGTCGCGATCGGGGGGCCCGGGACGGGGCGGGTCGGTCGCGCGGAGAATCTCCGGGGCGCGGCGGGCGCGGTCGTCGGGGCTCGTTCATGCAGAACACGACACGGTAGCCGTCCGCAGACGCTTTGGAGACGGTTGAGATGGGTCCTGCAACCGTCCGACCGTGGGTAGCGTTTCCCCGTCCCGCGTCCGGAACCGCGAAGATGGGCCGATGAGCGAGCAGCGCGTCACGATCGACGTCACCGACCACATCGCCGACGTGCGGATGGTCCGCGGCGACAAGCACAACGGCCTCGACGGCCACATGTTCGTCGCGCTGCGCGACGCGGCCCGCAAGATCAAGACGATCGCCGGCGTGCGTGCGGTGGTGCTCTCCGGCGACGGGCCGAGCTTCAGCGCCGGACTCGACATCCAGAGCTTCTTCAACCCCGACAGCCCGGTCGACATGAACGGCCTGATCGACCGCCCCGAAGGCGAGATCGCCAACCTGGCCCAGGCCGTCGCCGTCGACTGGCGCGACGTCCCGGTCCCGGTGATCGCCGCGATCCACGGCAACTGCTTCGGCGGCGGGCTGCAGATCGCGCTCGGCGCCGACATCCGGATCGCCACGGCCGACGCAAAGCTGTCCGTGATGGAGATCAAGTGGGGCCTGGTCCCGGACATGGGCCTGACCGTCACGCTGCCGCAGGTGGTGTCCCAGGACGTCGCCAAGGAGCTGACCTTCACCGGCCGGATCGTCTCGGGCAGCGAGGCCGACGCCCTCGGCCTGGTCACCCGCACCGCCGAGGACCCCCGAGCCGCCGCGCTCGAGCTGGCCCGGGCGATCGCCGACCGCTCGCCGGACGCGATCCGCGCGGGCAAGAAGCTGCTCAACGAGGCGTGGTTCCTGGACGACGACGCCGCCGCACTGAAGCTGGAGACCGAGCTGCAGCTGCCGCTGCTCGGGTCGCCCAACCAGATGGCCGCCGCCACGGCCGCGTTCACCAAGCAGCCGGGCGAGTTCGTCGACCCCGAGCCGACGGCCTGACCGTCACCGCGGGGCGTCGGTCCGCCCGTGGGGTGACCTGACGCACGCCATGCATGCGGAATGTCACCCCGGGCGACACGGCCTCGACCGGGGTGACATCTCGCATGTCCTCAGTATCGCTGGGACGCGTGTCACACTTGACCCGTGCCCCCTCGGCCTCGAGTTCCCTCCGTACGACGGCGATCGCCCGCTCCCCGCCTGCCCCCGGAGCAGCGGCGTGAGCAGCTGCTCGACACCACGCTCGAGCTGATCACCGACGCCCGCTCGTTCGACCAGGTCTCGATGGAGTCCGTCGCCCGGGCCGCCGGCGTGACCAAGCCGGTGGTCTACGACTTCTTCCGCAACCGCGCGGCGCTGCTGGCGGCGCTGATCGAGCGCGAGGAGCAGCGCACGCTGGTCGAGCTGGCCGCGGCGATCCCGAGCCCGCCCTGGATGGACGACGACCCGGACGACATCCTGATCCAGGCGATCGAGACCTTCCTCGACGCCGTCGAGCGGAACCCGCGGCGCTGGACGTTGATCCTCCACCCCGTCGACGGCACCCCGTCCGAGATCCGCGACAAGGTCGAGCAGATCCGCGAGGGCGTGGTCGGGATGGCCAGCAGCCTGCTCGAGGTCGGCCTGCGGGTCCGCGACAGCCCGACTGACGTCGACCGCGACCTGGTCTCGCGGATGCTCGTCGGCAACGCGGAGGAGGGCGCGCGGCTGATGCTGCAGCGGCCCGACGACTACCCCCGCGAGCGCCTGCTGCGCTTCACCCGCTGGCTGACCGGCCGGATCCCGCGCGGCGCGGCGTATCCGGTCAGTCTGCGCGAGCGGCTCGAGCAGCTCCCCGCCGAGGACCCGCTGCGGGCGATGATCGCGGACCACTCCGCCGCGCTCACGCCCGGCGGCGCGGCCGGCGACGCCGACTGAGCCACCGACGGGCCGTCCCGCCGCCGGCGCTCAGGCCACCGCGACCAGGCTGCGGATCGCGGCGGTCGTGGCGTGGGGGTTCTCGACCGGGGCCATGTGCCCGACCCGCGGCAGCTCGACCAGGTCGTGCAGCTGCGGGAGGCGATCGGCCAGCCGCTCCGCGTGGACCGGCGGGGTCAGCCGGTCGTCGGTCCCGACCAGCACCGTCGTCGGCACCGTGAGCGCCTCGACGCCCTCGTAGAGGTCGAGCGAGCTGAGCGTGGTGCCGGTGTTGGCGCGCACGTCGCGCGGGCAGCGCAGCACCATCTGCGAGCAGAACGAGACCGTCGCCGGGCTCGCCGCCCCGCAGAGCGCGACGTACTGGACGACCCGGTTGACCACCGGCGACGCCTTCCGCGGCAGCGGCGCCGAGCTGCCCAGGAACAGCTGGGTCAGCTCCTGCTGGATCCGGTCGCCGACCCCGGACGCGGGCAGCACCAGCGCCGAGGTGATCAGGTCGCCGACCCCGGTGCTGAAGAGTCCGGCCGCCGAGACGCGGTCCTCGATCTCGTCGGGACGACGGTCCGACGCCCAGGCGACGATCGTCATCGCGCCCAGCGAGTGGCCGACCAGGACCGCCCGCTCGCCGGCCGGGACCGTCGCCCGGAGCACCGAGTCGAGGTCGCCGGCGTAGGCCTGGATCGAGTAGTCGCCGCCGCTCGACGGGGCGCTCTCGCCGTGCCCGCGGAGGTCGTAGGCGACCAGCCGCAGGTCGCCCTGCAGCGCCTGGATCTGCAGCGTCCAGAACTCCAGCGCGCAGGTCCAGCCGTGGACGAAGACCACGGTCGGGGCCCCGTCGGGGCCGAAGACCCGGACCCGCAGGTCGGTGCCGTCGCCGGCGCGGACCGGGACCGAGCGTCCGCCGACGGGGTTCATCAGCGCCGCGTGCTGCGGGTCGGCGGCGATCCGTCGTCGGTCGTTGAGGTACGACGCGCCCCACGCGGCACCGGCCGCGGTCGCCGTGACCGCCGCCGAGAGCGCCGTCTTGCGCGATCCCTTGGTCGTCCGTTGCTTGGCTCGGGCCATGGACGCATCCTACGGGAGCGTAGGAATCTGCGGGGCGTCTGCTGACGCTCCCGCCGACGGGCGCGTCAGCCCGCCGGTCGGGGCGGTGGTCGTTCCTCGATCTCGACCACCTCGGCGTCGGGCGACTGGCGTCCGATCGCCGCCAGCGCGAGCGCGCCCGGCACCGCCGGCAGCCAGGTCGAGATCAGCCGCTGCAGCAGGCTGGCGAGCACCGCCACGCCGCCGGGGATCCCGAACGCCAGCATCATCCCGAGCAGGCCGGCCTCGACCCCGAGCCCGCCCGGGATCGGCAGCAGGTTGGCGACCTGACCCAGCAGGTAGGCCATCAGGATGTCGAGCATGTTCGGCGACGCGCCGAAGGCGTGACAGGCGGCCCACAGCACGCCGGCGTCGGCGATCCACCAGAGCGCCCCGCCGAAGATCGCGATGTCGCGCTCGCGGACCAGCCGCGAGACGTTGTGGATCCCCTCGTCGAGGATCGCCGGGACCGAGGCGAGCGCGCGAGCGATCTTGCCCTCGCGGTGGCTCGACGCGTCGGCCAGCTTGCGCAGCCCCGGGCGGCCCAGCAGCGCGACGACCAGGATCAGCAGCGCGATCCCGGCCGGGATGATCGTGATCGCGGCGTGCCCGCGGCCGAACACGAAGAGCACCAACCCGGTGATCGCGATCAGCAGGATGAACCAGACGTAGACGATCGCGATCTGCGCGGCGACCGTGGCGCCCGCGTGCCGGGCATCGAGTCCCTGACGCCGCAGCGCAAAGGTCGTCGAGGCGATCCCGCCCGCGCCGGCGGTCGCCAGCAGGCGGGTCGCCGCCACGCCGGCCAGCACGATCCGCCAGCTGGTGAACCGCGGCAGCTTCAGCCCCGAGCGCCGGGTGGTCGCGTTGAAGACCCAGACGTAGCCGACGAACGAGAAGACCTCGAGCACGACCGCGACGACCAGCCAGACCGGGTCGCCCTGCCGGACCTTGTGCCAGGTGTCCTCGAGGAAGCCGACGTGCGGAGCGAGCAGCCAGAACGCCACCAGGACGAGGACGATGATCCCGATCCCGATCGCGACCCGCCGCAGCAGGCCGGCGGTCGACGGGGCCTCGGAGTCGTTCGGCGGGGCGTCCGAGTCGGTGTCCCGCCGGGCCAGCGGATCGGGCGATGGGCCGAGCGGCCGCTCGCCGCGCGGGCCGCGGGCGTCCGTGGCATCGTCGGCCACTGGGGGGAGATCAGCCTCGGGCACGGTCGGTCGTCAACGTCGCTTCGGGGATGCAGCCGGGGCCGGCACGCGCCTGCTCCGCACGGAATCACCGTTCGGAGCGGTCGAACCGCGTCACCGCCGCTGTACCGTCCGTCATACTCTCACGCCCGCTATCGCGGCGCGGATCGATTGGGCCAACGGTGCACACGGCGTCACGCCGCGCGCCTCAGCCGCGCCGCCAGCGCACGAGGTCGCCGTCGTGCTCCTCGACCGCCTCGCCCCGGGCGACCAGCAGCTCGAGCGCCCCCAGCAGGGCGGACAGCCGCGCGGGCGCTCGGAACCCCGGGTTCGGCGAGCGCCAGATCCGGCCGCCGAGGTCCCAGGTCGGCGTCGGTTCGTCGGTCAGCGCGCTCCGGACGCGCGCGATCCGGGCCTCGAGCCCGGCCAGACGCTCGTCGTGCAGACCGGCGACGTCGTCGACCGTCGCCCCGTGACCGGCGAGCAGCCGGTGGTCGGTCAGCTCGCGGGTCCGGGCGAGGCCCGCGACGTACTCCGCGGCCGGCCGCTCGCCCGACATCGAGCCGAGCACCGGCGTGGCCGGCGAGCCGTCCCAGAGGTGGTCCCCGACGAAGCTCCAACCGGCGTCCTCGGCGACGAACAGGGTGTCGGTCGGGCTGTGCCCGGGCCGCAGGACGGTGGTCAGCGTCAGGTCGCCGGCGACGAACCGCTCGCCGTCCCCCACCACCTGGTCGACGGCCACCGCGGGAATCGCCGTGGTGTACGGCAGGGCCGCGCGGGCCCCGTCCATCAGCCCGTCCGGGGCGCCGTGTCGTCGCCCGGCGGCGCTCCCCCACTCCAGCTCGCCGAGGAAGTGCGCCGGCGGATCGGCCATCACCGCCGTGACCGCCGCGTTGGCCACCACGCGCGCGCCGCCGGCCGCGACGATCTCCCCCGTCAGGCCGATGTGGTCGAGGTGGTGGTGGGTCAGCACGACCTGCTCGATGTCGGCGTAGCCCAGGTCGAGCGTCGCCAGCGCGCCCGAGAGCATCCGCGAGACCCCCGGCAGCGCCGCAGCGGCGTCGATCAGGGTCAGCGGACCGTCGCCGCGAACCAGGTGGACGTTGAGGCCCGCGTCGAACCCCGCGAACGGCATCGCGATCCGGACGACGCCCGCGCCCAGCTCTTCGACGGACGCGGTCGGAGCGCTCGAGGACATCGGCGGGATTCTGGCAGGCGGCGAGTGGCGAACCCCGGCACGCCCGCGGCGCCGGTCGGCCGTGCGGAACATGAGGGGTCGGCCGGCGCCGTGGCGGCGACGCCGACCGCGCACCCTGGACTCCTCCTACCCCTTCCGCCGGTCCGATCACCACGATCTCTCTACGGAGGTCGCAGCGCAGCTAGGCTCCGACCCTTCACCCGACCGGCCCCGAGTCCATGTCCCGCTCCCTCCACACGCACGATCCGCACGGCCACGAGAGCCCGTTGCAGGCGATCTCCAACGCGATGGCCCAGATCTACAAGGCCCAGTTCGGACGCGGACCAACCAAGGTCAAGACGTACTTCGCCGGGCCCGACGCCGTCGTCTGCATCCTCGAGGACACGCAGACCCCCGCCGAGAAGCGGCTGGTCGAACGGGGCGAGTTCGAGCGGATCCGCGACATCCGGCTGTTCTTCCAGTACGCCGCCGAGGAGGACCTGCGAGCGCCGGTCGAGGCCGCGACCGGACGGCACGTCCGCGCCTTCGTCAGCGGCGCCGACACCCGCGCCGACGCGTCGGTCGAGGTCTTCCTGCTGGAAGAGGCGGCCGACGCGCCGTAGACCGGTCCCGTCCGTCCCGGACCGGCCGGCGAGACGGACGGTCCGGCCGGCCAATCCGCCGGTCGCCGCTCAGTTGAGTCGGCGCGGGTCCTCGGCCGCCTCGGCCGGATCGCGGTCGAGCCCGAAGTCCTGCTCGACGTCCTCCTGCGTCAGCAGGAACTCGCGCATCCGTTCCAGGGCGCGGGCGAGGATCCGCGAGACCTGCATCTGCGAGACGCCGAAGCGCTCGGCGATCTCGCGCTGCAGCAGGCCCTCGCCGTAGCGCAGCGCCACGATCTGGCGCTCGCGGTCGTCGAGCATCGAACAGGCGCGGCGGACCAGGTCGCGCTCGTCGATCGCGGCCAGGTGCGGATCGTCCTCGCCGAGCATGTCGAGCACGCCGACGGTGTCGCCGACCGGCGTGTCGAGCGAGAGCCCGCTGTAGCCGCGTCCGCCCTGGAGCGCGTCGACGATCCGGTCCTCCGGCTCGTCCAGCGCGTCGGCCAGCTCCTGGACCGTCGGACGGCGCCCGGTCTCGGAGGCGAACTGCTCGCTCTCGCGATTGATCTTGGCGTCGAGCTCCTGCACCGACCGTGGCACGTGGAGCAGCCAGCAGTGGTCACGGAAGTGCCGCTTGATCTCGCCCGTGATGTTCGGGGCCGCGAACGCGACGAAACGCGTCCCGGCGTCCGGGTTGAAGCGGTCGATCGCCTTGACCAGGCCGACCGACCCGACCTGCACCAGGTCGTCGAACCGCTCGCCGCGACCGCTGTAGTGGCGCGCGAGCGACTTGACCAGCGCTTGACCGCGACGCACCATCTCCTCGCGGGCCGCGACGTCGTTGTTCTCGTGGTACCGGCGCAGCAGCCGAAGATCGGTCTGCTCGCGACGCGTAACGGAATCCAGATCCAGCATTGGGGATGCCTCCCGTAGGGGTGGGCCTTCCTTCCGGCGCGCGTTGCGAGGGTCCAAGACCCTGCTCAACGTCACACCTGCTGTTTCTCATGACGGTCGCCGTGAACCTCACGCGAACGTCTCCAGCCGGCACCCTGGGGGAAAGAGTGCCTACCGTCGGCGCCGCACCGCGACGTCCATCACTCGTCCCGACCGTAGCACCGGGCGATGGGCCGATGCGTTTTCTTTGGGGGTACCCGGACGCTCGTCCCGGTATCCCCCCGTCGGCTTCGGGCCCGCGCTCAGGCCTCGTCCGGGGCGACGTCCACGTCCGGCTGGGGCAGGGGCTCGGGCTCCGCCTTCGCCGCCCGTCGCGGTCGCAGCGGGTGCGCCAGGCGGTTCGCGATCCGCTCGACGCCGACGACCGCCGAGCCCATCGAGGCGACCCGCTCGTCGAGCGTGCAGACGCCGGAGTGCATCGCGTCGACGGTCTCGCGCAGGTGGACGACGTCGGGCGGCAGGCGGCCGATCTCCTCGTGCAGGCGACCGACCGCGACGGCGACCTGCTGGAGGTCGCCACGCATCGCGTGGAGCTCGCCGTGGATCGCGCCGACCGACGCCAGCTCCAACTGGAGCAGGCGGATGTCGTCGGGCAGCGTCCGCAGCGTCCGCTCGAGCGAGATCACCGCGTTCAACGCCAGCTCGACGCGCGGCAGCAGCGATGGCCACGGCAGCGCGTTGAGTCCCGGAAGGCTCACCCGCATGGTCTCTCCCCTCGTTGCTCTCTCCGACCGTCGGCAGGCTACCCGTCGCTGCGGGCGGCGCGGCGGGCGTCGGCCTGGTCGACCGTCACCTGCTCGTGACCGCCCATCCCGACCGTCGTCTGACCGAACGAGCGACCGAGCGCCGTGACCTCGGCCTCCATCTTCGGCACGGTGACGCGCGCCTGACGGCCGATCACCTTGTCGGCGATCGGGCCGACGATCAACGTCCGCAGCGCCTGGACCACGCCGACCGAGCGCGGGACGTAGACGCGCCGCTTGCGCCGGGCGATCCCGTCGGCGAACGCCGTGGCGCACTCGCCGACCGAGGTCGTCGCCCCGAGCGGGCCGGGCAGGTCGGAACGAACCGCCTTGAAGCTGCCCAGGTCGGCCTCGATGTCCCGCACCAGGTCGGTGTCGATCCACCCCGGGTGAGCGCTGCCGACCTTGACGCCGCGGTGGGCGACCTCCAGCCGCAGCACGTTGGCGAAGGCCTCCGCGCCGGCCTTCGAGGCGCAGTAGGCGGCCATGCCGGGGAGCACGGTGAACGAGGCCAGCGACGCCACGACCAGGACGTAGCCCTTGCGCTCGATCACGTGCGGCAACGCCGCGCTGACCGTGCGGACCACGCCGTTGAGGTTGACGTCGATCGTCCGGACCAGTGCGTCGGGGGCGCCGAGCGCCACGGTGCCGATGTTCGAGACCCCGGCGTTGGCGACCACGACGTCGATCCCGCCGAGCGCGTCGACGGTCGCGGCCACGGCGGCGTCGATCGCCGCCTGATCGGTGACGTCGGCCTCGAACCAGACGTGCGTCGCCGACGAGCCGAGCGCGCCGCCGTTGAGCTCGTCGGCGAGCGCGCGCAACCGGTCGGGCTCCATTCCGACGAGCGACAGCCGGGCGCCGCGGCCGGCGAGCACCCGCGCGGTCTCGGCGCCGATGCCGCGCGCGGCTCCGGTGATCAGTACGACCTGGCCCTTGACACTGTTCGACATGTCGACACCCTACTCGGCCGTAGGAATCGGCGCTACTCGTGAGTAGGTTCGGAGTTTCCCCCTCGTCGTAGCGGCGCCCGCGGAGACCGGCGATCCGCGCACGTCGGGGCGGCGAGGGCGATCAACTAGCCTTCCGGCCATGGCCCTGCTCGAGACCCCCGTCCGCACCCTCGACGGCGCCGAGAGCTCGCTCGAGCCCTACGCCGACCGCGCGCTGCTGATCGTCAACGTCGCCTCGCGCTGCGGCCTGACCCCGCAGTACGCGGGCCTCGAGCAGCTGCAGCAGACCTACGGCGACCGCGGCCTGCAGGTGATCGGCGTGCCGTCCAACCAGTTCATGGGCCAGGAGCCGGGCACCGCCGAGGAGATCGCGACCTTCTGCTCGACGACCTACGGGGTCAGCTTCCCGCTGCTGGAGAAGACCGACGTCAACGGCGACGACCAGCACCCGCTCTACGCCCAGCTGACCGCGGCGACCGACGCCGACGGCGAGGCCGGCGACGTCCAGTGGAACTTCGAGAAGTTCCTCGTCGCCCCCGGCGGCGAGGTCGTCGGACGGTTCCGCCCGAAGACCGAGCCGTTGTCCGACGAGGTCGTGCAGGCGATCGAAGCGGCCCTCCCCCGCTAACCCGACGCACCGACGGGACCGCGCACGTGACCGCCCCCACCGCCGCCGGCAGCCGTCCGGTGATCGCCGTCGCCGCCGGCCCCGTGCTGCTCGAGCCGACGCACGCCCTGCGCGACGCCTTCACCACCGTCGGAGCGTCCGTGATCGCGATCGACCTGGCCGGTGACGCCGCCCTGCCGCCGGGCACCCGCGCGATCGTGCTCGGCGACGGCGCTCCGGTACCGCACGCCGCCGCGCTGTCGGCCAACCGGTCGCTGCGCGACGCCGTGGTCGCCGCCCACCGGGCCGGCGTCCCGGTGATCGCCGAGGGTGCGGGCGTCGGCTACCTGGCCGGCAGCCTCGACGGCCACCCGATGTGCGACCTGCTGCCGACGGTCGCGACCTCGGGCCGCGGTGGGATTCCCGGCGCCGTCGAGCTGCTCGCCGCCGGCGACGGCCCGCTGCACCGGCTCGGCGAGCGCCACTCGGGGCAGCCGTCGGCGGCGATCGCGCTCGACGTCACCGCCGGGTCGTCGGCGGCGTGGACGATCGGTCGCCGTCGCGAAGGGTGGGCCGCCCCCGGGCTGCACGCCAGCCTGGTGGTCGTGCCGTGGACGGTCGCGCGCGCCGAGCGCCTGCTCGCCGTCGCCGCCAGTCCCGCCTGATCGCGCGGCGCCTGACCGTCCGGGACCGCGGCGCGCCTCCGGGCGTTCCGATCCCGGCCCGGGAGGGCCGCTCGGGCCGGCTCGGGCCGGCCCCCGCCGTCCTCGCGCATGCCTCCCCGCGGTCGGGGGTATCTCGACGGTGATCGCCCTCGGATCCGTCGCGGGTGCGGAGGCAGCAACCACGACCGAGGAGGCAGCATGCCGCCCAACGGGGTCAAGTCGGGCACCAAGCGCGCCCGCCAGTACGAGCAGGTCAAGAAGTCGGTCGAGGGCCAGGGCAAGTCCGAGGACAAGGCCGAGGAGATCGCCGCCCGGGTCGTCAACAAGGAGAAGGCCCGCCACGGCGAGAGCAGGACCGCGTCGAGGACCTCGACCCAGGACAAGAGCTCGGGCGAGCGGGGCGGCGAGCGCTCCGGCAAGGCCGGGCCTCGCGGACGGACCCGCGACCAGCTCTACAACGAGGCGAAGAAGCTCGGCGTCGACGGCCGCTCGAAGATGAACAAGGAGGAGCTGCGCAAGGCGGTCGACGGCAAGAAGGCGTAGCGCGGACCTGGTCGCGTCCTGACCCCGAGCGGCGCGGGCGGCGGCCGGCGGCCGAACCCGGACCCGCGCGGCGGGCGGATCACCCCGGTCGGTCCACCCCGCCGACCGGGCTCAGCGCCAGGGCGATCAGCACCTGGTCGTTGATCCGCCGCAGGTCGAGTCCGGTCGTCGTCTCGATCCGCTGGATCCGCTGGAGCATCGTGTTGCGGTGGACCGGCAGCGCGCGGGCGGCGGCGGTCCGATCGAAGTCCGCCGCGACGAGGGCCTGGAGCGTGGCCGTCTGCTCCTCGTCCAACCGCCCGAGCACCCGGGCGACGATCCGCTGGCGGGCGCGCGGCGCCTGCGAGAGCAGCAGGTCGATCAGGAACTCCTCCGCGACGACCCGCCCGGCGCGTCCCGCGGCGGCGCCGAGCGCGACCACCGTGGACAGTTCGTCGAGCACCGCGTCGAGTCCGGACCATCCGTCCTCGTCGGCGCACGCGACCGTCGCGGCGGGCGCGACGCGTCCGATCGCAGCCGCCGCCTCCGTCGGAGTCGGGGACCGAGCCGAAGCGACCGTGGACGCACCGTCCGGCGGAACGCGGGACGACGAGACACCGGACGATGCCGAGCTGGCCGGCACCAGTCCGACGACGCCGCCGGTCTGGACGCAGGCCAGCACGCCGGCCGCGCGCAGCTCGGCCGCGAGCGCCGCGTGCAGGCCGACCGGGCTGCCCGTGATCGCGGCGGCGAACGGACGGACGGAGCCCGTCAGGTCGATCCCGAGCCGCTCGGCGGCGGCGTGCTCGTGCGGGCCCGGGGCGGCGTGACGCAGCCGCCGGACCAGGTCGCGAGCCTGGGCCTCGGTCGGGTCGTGGGTCTGGGCCGCGTCGGCGTAGGCGGCGAGGAAGGCGTCGGCGACCAGCTCGACGTAGTCCAGGTAGATCGCGCTGCCCTCGAGCAGCGCCTGCCGCTCGTCGGGCGTCGCCATCCGCAGGACGGCGTCCCAGCCCAGGCGGGCGCCGCGCCGGTAGACCCGTAGCCCGTCCTCGATCGGCATCCCCTCCTCGGCGCGGATCCGGATCAGCGCGCCGATCCGGTCCAGCTCGACCATGCTCGGTGGACGCCCGTCGGCCAGCCAGCGACCGAACAGCTCCAGGTTCCAGCGGATCACCGCCGGCCCGCGGTCGCGCAGCGTGTCGTCGCGGACGAACCGCTGGTAGGCCGGCTCGTCCCGCAGGTCCGAGACCAACTGCGCGGTCAGCGTGTCGACGTCGATCCGCGCGACGACGTCGCGCACCGTCTGGGCGGCGGTCGATCCGGGCGTGGTCACCCGCGCAGTATCCCCGGTGCACGGGCGTGCTGCGAGGCGGCGGTCAGCCCTCGGGGCGTGGGGGGTGCGCCGCGCAGAGTGATCAGTCGATCAGGCGCGACAGATGCCGTTGCGCGTCCTGAACGCCGACGCGCACTCGTGATGGCTCCGGCATGACCAACTCGCTCTACACCACCGCGCGCGCCGCGGCGCGGCCGGCGGTACGGCCCGAGAACAGGCAGCCGCCGAGGAAGGTGCCCTCGAGGGCGCGGTAGCCGTGCATCCCGCCGCCGCCGAAGCCGGAGACCTCGCCCGCCGCGTACAACCCCGGGATCGGGACGGCGCTCGCCGCGTCCTCCGGGGCGACCGACGCCAGCACGCGGCCGTCGAGATCGGTGTGCAGGCCGCCGAGGGTCTTGCGGGTCAGCAGGTTGAGCTTGACCGCGATCAGCGGGCCGTGCTCGGGGTCGAGCAGGCGGTGCGGCTCGACCACCCGGGTGATCTTGTCGACCAGGTAGGTCCGAGCGTTGCGGATCGCCTGGATCTGGGCGTCCTTGGTGTAGGTGTTCTCGACCTGCCGGTCGCGGGCGACGATCGTCCGCTCGACCTGGTCGCGGTCGAGCAGCGGCGCGTCGGTCAGGGCGTTCATCCGGCGGACCAACTCGTCGACGTTGCTCGCGGTGACGAAGTCCGCGCCGTGGTCGACGAACGCCTGGACCGGGCCGGGCGCGCCCTTCGCCAGCCGCGCCTTGAGCAGCTCGCGCACGCTCTGCCCGGCGATGTCCGGGTTCTGCTCCGACCCCGACAGCGCGAACTCCTTCTCGACGATCGTCTGGGTCAGCACGAACCACGAGTGGTCGTGGCCCGTGACCTTGATCGTCGCGAGCGTGCCGAGCGTGTCGAAGCCCGGGAAGTTCGGCGGCGCCAGCCGCTTGCCCGTCGCGTCGAGCCAGAGCGACGACGGCCCGGGAATGATCCGGATCCCGTGCTCGGTCCAGATCGGGTCCCAGTTGCGCAGGCCCTCGACGTAGTGCCACATCCGGTCCGGGTTGACGATCCCGGCGCCGGCCTGCTCCGACGCGATCTCCAGCATCCGCCCGTCGACGTAGTCCGGCACGCCCTGGACCATGAACGCCGGCGGCGTGCCGAGCCGCTCCGGCCAGTTCCTCCGGACCATGTCGAGGTTGGCCCCGATCCCCCCGGTGGTGACGATCACGGCCTGAGCCGCGAGCTCGAACGCGCCGACCTCGGTGCGGGTGGTCGGGAACCCGCGGTCCTCCGCGGCGGGCTCCAGCACCGCGCCGCGCACGCCGGTGACCGCCCCGTCGGAGATCACCAGCTCGTCGACCCGGTGGCGGAACCGCAGCTCCAGATGTCCGCTCGCGGCGGCCACGCGGAGCTTCTCGACGAACGGCCGGATCACCGCGGGCCCGACGCCCCAGGTCAGGTGGAACCGCGGCACCGAGTTGCCGTGGCCCTCGGCCGTACCGTCGCCGCGCTCGGCCCAGCCGACCTGCGGCATCAACCCGATCCCCTGCTCGCGCAGCCACTCGCGCTTCTCGCCCGCGGCCCAGCCGACGTAGGCCTCGGCCCACTTTCGGGGCCAGTGGTCCTCGGGCCGGTCGAAGCCGGCGGTGCCCCGCCAGTCCTGCCAGGCCAGCTCGAACGAGTCCTTGATCCGCATCCGGCGCTGCTCGGGCGAGTCGACGAGGAACAGCCCGCCGAGCGACCAGAACGCCTGGCCGCCGAGCGATTGGTCGGCTTCCTGGTCGACCAGGATCACGCGGCGACCGGCGGCGATCAGCTCGGCGGTGGCGACCAGGCCGGCCAGGCCGCCCCCGACCACGATCGCATCGGCGTGTCCGTCCACGGAAGGCATGCGGCCATCCTCCCCCGCGCGGACGGCGAACGCAACGGGCGGCGCGCCGCGACCCGCGGACGACGGGTGGGCACGGCGCCCATCCGGTGCCCAGCCAGCCGCGCCCGCAGACCGCCCAAAATCCCCGTCTCGCTGCGCACGTTCGCGCCGCCGGGGATACTCGCGAGCGAGCATGGCCGCCCCCGACGACGATCCAGCAACGCCCGCCGCCGACGAGGCCCGCGGCAGCGGGGTGCCGCTGCGCGCCTTCCTGCGGGCGGAGACCGGCGGGGCGATCGCGCTGGTCGCCGCCGCGATCGCCGCGATCCTCTGGGCCAACTCGCCGTGGGCGGACTCGTACGCGACCGTCTGGGAGACCAAGATCGCGATCACGGTCGGCAGCCACGCGCTGGAGACCGACGCCCGTGGCTGGGTCAACCAGGGCCTGATGACGATCTTCTTCCTGGTCGTCGGCCTGGAGGCCAAGCGCGAGCTCGACCAGGGCGAGCTGCGCGAGCGCGGCCGGCTGACGATCCCCGTGATGGCCGCGCTCGGCGGGATGGTCGCCGCGGTCGGGATCTACCTGGCGCTCAACCACGGCGGTCCCGGCGCCGCCGGCTGGGGCGCCGCGATGTCGACCGACACGGCGCTCGCGCTCGGCGCGCTGGCGATCGTCACGCCCGCCCGCGCGGTCCGCGTGCGCGGCTTCCTGCTGACCCTGGTCGTGGTCGACGACCTGGTCGCGCTGCTGGTGATCGCCTTCGTCTACTCGTCCGGCGTCTCGCTGCTCGACCTGGGGATCGCCGCCGTGCTGTTCGGCGTGCTGATCTCGCTGCGGTTCCTGACCTTCGGCCGGGCGCCGGCCGCCGTCGTCGTCGGGGTCGGGATCTGGATCGCGATGTTCCAGTCCGGGGTCGACCCCGTGATCGCCGGCCTGGCGATCGGCCTGATCACCAGCTCCTACCCGCCCGCCCGCGGCGACCTGGAGCGCGCGACCGAGGGCGCCCGGGCGTTCCGCGAGCAGCCGACCCCGGAGCTCGCCTTCGCCGCGAGCCGTCGGCTGAGCTCGGCGATCTCGCCCAACGAGCGGCTGCAGTTCCTGCTCCACCCGTGGACGACCTACCTGATCGTGCCGCTGTTCGCGCTCGCCAACGCCGGGATCCCGCTCGGCGACGGGGTGCTCGGCGATGCCCTGCGCTCGCCGATCACGATCGGGATCGTGCTCGCGTTCGTCGTCGGCAAGCCCGCCGGGATCGTGGCCGCGTCGTGGCTGGGGTCGCGACGGTTCCTCGGCGGGACCCGACCGCCGGTCACCTGGCCGGTGCTGACGGGCGCCGGGGCGACGGCGGGAATGGGCTTCACGGTCTCGCTGCTGATCGCCACGCTGGCGTTCCCGGGAGAGCTGCTCGACGAGGCGAAGATCGGGATCCTCGCCGCCGCCGTGCTCTCGCCGGCGCTGGCCTGGGTGATCTTCCGCGCGACCCGGCTGCTGCCCGACCACGTGCGGACGCGCCAGCTCGGACAGGTCTCCGAGACGATCGTCGACCTGGTCGACGACGTCGATCCCGACCGCGACCACGTCCGCGGCAACGCCGACGCGTCGGTCACGATCGTCGAGTACGGCGACTTCGAGTGCCCGTTCTGCGGCCGCGCGGAGCCGGCGGTGCTGGCGCTGCTGGAGCACGAGCAGGACGATCCCGACGGCGTGCGCTACGTCTTCCGTCACCTGCCGCTGGCCGACGTCCATCCCCGCGCCCAGCTGGCCGCGGAGGCGTCCGAGGCCGCGGGCGCCCAGGGCGCGTTCTGGGCGATGCACGATCGACTCTTCGCCCACCAGGACGAGCTGAGCCCGCGCGACCTGGTCCGCCACGCCGAGGCGCTGGAGCTGGACGTCGAGCGGTTCAAGGCGGACCTGCGGCGGCGGACGTACGAGGCGCGCGTCCGCGACGACCTCGAGGGCGCGGACGCCAGCGGGGTCTCCGGCACGCCGACGTTCTTCGTCAACGGTCGCCGCCACCGCGGGGTCTACGACGAGCCGAGCCTGCTCGCCGCGGTCCAGCTGGCCCGGCGCCACGTCCACGCCCGGACGCCGCCGACCGACTGAGGCCGCGACGCACACAGCTCTACCGACGGTAGGGATAGGCTCCGCGACATGGGCCGGATCGACACGCGCAGTCCGATCTTCCGCGGCGGAGCGGTGCTGGTCGCCACCCTGCTGCTCCAGCTGGCGTTCCTCGGGTCGTACGTCGGAGCGTTGCACGAGCCGAAGCCGCACTCCGTGCCGGTCGCGGTCGTCGGCCCCGCCGCGGTCGCCGACCGGCTCAACGGCCTGCCCGGCAGCCCGCTGCGGGCGACCGCGGTGGCCTCCCGCGAGGCCGGCGAGCGTCGGGTCGCCCAGCGCGACGCCTACGCGGTGCTCGTCCCCGGCGACGCATCGGCGACGGCCGCGCAGGACCGCCGCTCGCAGCTCTACGTCGCGACGGCCGCCAACCGCACGATGGCGACGGTGCTGCCGACGGTCTTCGACCGGCTGGCCGCAGAGCAGGGCCAGCCGACGGTCCGGGTCCACGAGCTGGCGGCGCTGCCGCCCGAGGACAGCAACGGCCTGGCCGGGTTCTACGCGGTCGTCTCGTGGATGGTCGGCGGGTACTTCGGTGCGACGCTGCTCGGGATGGTCGGCCGCGCGCGCAGTCGCAACCGGCGGTTCGCCGCCTACCGGCTCGGCGGGATGGCGGGCCTGGGCCTGGCCTCGGGGCTGCTCAGCGCGGTCCTGCTGCAGCACGTGATCGGGGTCTTCGGCGACGCGTCGTTCCTCAGCCTAACGCTGATCGGGGCGCTGGTGGTCTTCGCGGTCGGCGCGGCGACGATCGCCTTCCAGTCGCTGCTCGGGATCGCGGGGACGGGGATCGCCGTGCTGTTGTTCGTGGTGCTCGGCAACCCGTCGTCGGGCGGGCCGTTCAGTCCCGAGTTGCTGCCCGGGTTCTGGAGCGGGATCGGCACGGTCCTGCCGCCCGGGGCGGGGACCACGCTCGTCCGCAATGTCGTCTACTTCGACGGCCACGCGGTCGGCGGCCCGATCCTCGTGCTGCTGCTCTGGGCGCTCGTCGGGGTGGTGGTCACCGTGATCCGGGGCGGCCGGGCGATCAGCGCGGAGCAGGCCGAGCAGGAGGCCGCGGCCGGGGTCGCGGCGATCTGAGCGGTCGACACGTCCGCGGCCCGCCGCCCGACCGGCCCGGAACGCGACCGCCCGCAACGCGGCGACCAACTCAACGCGGCGTACATCACAGATCGAGCGCCGCGGATGCGTCAAGCTCTTGATAGATGCTTGCGCCAATCAACTTCACCCGATCAGCACCAGCCCGTTCCGCGGTCCTGCTGCTGGTCGCGGTCGCCGGTGGCGCCGGCATCTCGCTGCAGCTCTTCCTCAACGGCCGACTCGGCCAGAGCCTCGGCTCGTTCGAGCTGGCCGCCGCGGCGAACACCACCACCGCGCTGCTGGCCCTGATCGTCGTCGCCGCCCTCACCGGCACGCGTCAGCGGGCCGTCGCCGGCCTGCGGGTCCGTCCGGTCCACCGCCGTTGGCACTGGTTTATCGGACTGAGCGGGGCCTACATGGTGCTGCTCGCGGCGTTCGCGGCCCCGCGGCTCGGCGTCGCCCTGCTGACCGTCGCCCTGGTCTGCGGGCAGACCGTCGGCAGTCTGATCGTCGACCACTTCGGCGTCAGCCCGGCGGGTCGGCAGCCCCTGACCGCGCCGCGGGTGCTCGGCGCACTGCTCGCGCTCGTCGCGGTCTCGATCGGCGCGATCGGCGCCCCGATCGATCCCCAGCCGCTGCTGCTGGCGCTGGTCGTGATCGGCGGCGGCCTGGCGGCGTTGCAGCAGGCCGCGCTCGGTCACCTGGCCCGCAGCACCGGCGAGCCGATCGCCGCCGGCGTGATCAACTTCGTCGTCGGCGCGCTGGTGCTGATCGTCGTCGCGCTCGGCCTCACCGGCGGGATCGCGCCGAACGGCTGGTTCTCCGCTCCGCCGATCCAATGGCTCGGCGGCCTGATCGGTGCGCTGATGGCCGTGACGATCGCGCGGCTGGTCCCGCGGATCGGCGTGCTCCGCCTGATGCTGGCGCTGGTCGCCGGGCAGACGCTCGGCGCGGTCGCCCTCGACCTGGTGGCCCCGGGGGCCGGCGGCGTCACGGTCGCCACCGTCGTCGGCGTGCTGCTGACCATGGTCGCGGTGACCGTCGGCAGCGGGGGATCGCGTCCCGCGACCGCGACGGACCCCGAGGCTCAGACCGCGGGCGAGCTCAGCGGCCGGCCCGCGCTCGCCACCGGCTGACCCCGCCAGCTGATGCGGATTCGTGTCGCCCGACGATACGAATCCGCACCAGCTCGGCCGGCCGCCCCGCTCAGCCCGCGACCAGCGCCGCGACCACGTCGGCGACCGCGTCCAGGTCCTCGCGTTCGGGCGCGCTGACGTTGATCCGCGCGACCAGACCGTCCGTCCGCACACGGGCCGCCGCGGCGATCGCCGTCGGCTCGCCCGACAGCACGATCGCGTCGAGCATCTCGTCGGGGACCTCGGCCGCCATCCGGTCCCACGCGCCGTCGAGCGACATCCCGTGCAGGCGCTCGCCGAGCGCGCCCCAGCCGTGCAGGTCGAGCACGCCGCGGTAGCCCGGCGTCGAGGCGTAGAAGGCGACGCGTCGGCGCCCGGCCTCGCGCTGCTGCTCGTCCGGCGCCACCAGCTGCGCGACCGCGATCGCGCACGAGCCGGCGGGACGCCCGGCCTTCTCGGCGCCCCGGTCGAGCGCCGGGCGGATCACCTGGCGCACGTACTGCTCGGTCTGCAGCGGGTGCACCAGCACCCCGTCGGCGACCTCGCCGGCGACCTCGAGCATCCGCTCGCGCACCGCGGCCAGCCAGATCGGCGGCGCCCCGTGCGGCTGGGGTCGCGGGCGGAACGCCGGCGGCATCAGCGTGTGGGTCGAGAACTCGCCGCGGAAGTCGAGCCGCTCGCCGGTCTCCCAGGCGTCCCAGATCGCCCGCAGCGCCAGCGCGTACTCGCGCATCCGCGCCGCCGGCTGCGACCAGGTGGTTCCGTACCGCCGCCGGACGTGGGCGCTGACCTGGGTGCCGAGGCCGAGCACGAACCGCCCGCCGGTCAGGGCCTGCAGGTCCCAGCTGGTGTAGGCGGTCTGCATCACGCTCCGCGGGAAGGCGACCGCGATCCCGGTCCCGAGCTGCACCCGCGACGTGGTCCCGGCGGCGAGGGCCAGCGGCAGGAACGGATCGTTGTTGGTCTCGGTCGCGACGACCCCGTCGACCCCGAGCGCCTCGGCGCGCGCCGCCCAGTCCCCGGCCTCGGCCAGCGGGACCCCGCGGATCGTCACGTCGATCCCCGGGCGGAGACCATCCCCGCCCGCCCGAGCGTCTGCGGCGTCGACCATCGCCGCAGGATAGTCGGCGGGGTCGGAACGGGGCGGGACCGATGGGGTGGGCGGACGGGAACGTGGTCTACCCTGCGACGGGTGCTGAAGCGTCGCTGCGAGAAGCGGACCTCGACGACGTCCGGGGGCCACCCGTGCCGGTGAGCGCCACCCCGCGGGTGCTGGTGATCCCCGACGGCCTGGCCGAGCGGGCCGGGGCGGGAGACCCGTCCACCACGCTCGATGTGATCCGGCCGCTGGCGCTCGACGCGCTCGCCCGCCGCGGCGCCGTCCGCCGGGTCG
>JBAZOW010000030.1:0-19479 GCA_041648495.1 Patulibacter sp. | reverse complement strand
GCTCATCGGGCGTGCTCCGCGGCGAGCACGCGGGTGATCCGTTCGGTCGCGGTGCCGTCGCGGACGGTGATCCGGACGTGGCTCGGATCGCCCAGCGGCCCGCCGGCCTGGACGATCACCCCGCCCTGCTCGAGGCGCGTGACCAGGCCCGACCCGTCCCCGTCGCTCGGACGGACCCAGACGGCGCAGCTCTGCGACGGCGTGACCATCAGCCCGAGCGTCGTCAGCTCGGCGGTCAGCCGGTCGCGCTCGCGGGCGTTGGCCGCGGCGCGAGCGGTGACGAGCGGCGTCGCGGTCCGCAGGCCCGCGGTGCTCCCGGCCAGCGACAGATCGGCGGATCCGAGCCGCGGCGCGAGCGTCGCCAGCAGCGGCGTGCTGTCGGGGTGGGCGACGGCGTACCCGGATCGCAGGCCGGCCAGGCCCCAGATCTTGCTGAACGAGCGGACGACCACCAGGCCGGGAAGCTCGTCGGTCAGGCGCAGGGTCGCGTCGATCGGCTCGGCGGTCACGAACTCGCGCAGGGCCTCGTCGACCACGAGCACGACCCGCTCGGGGAGCTGCGACCGCAGCTCGCGGATCGCCGCCGCCGAGAGCAGCTCGCCGGTCGGGTCGTTCGGGCCCCCGAGGACCATCATCCGGGTCTGCGGCGTGACGGCCGCGAGCAGCCGCTCCGGGTCGAGGCCGGAGACCGGCACCGGGGTGGCGTGCGCGTCGCGGGCGAGCAGCGGGTAGAGCGGATAGCAGGGCCACGGGATCACCAGCTCGTCCCCGGGGGAGAGCAGCTCGTGCGTGGCGCGCTGGAGGATCCCCGACGCGCCCTCGCCGATCACGACGCGGGTGTCGGCGACACCGTGTCGTTGCGCCAGCAGCTCGCGCAGGACGGTCTCGCGCCCCTCGGCGTAGCGCTGCAGGCCGCGGCGGGCGTTGTAGGTGATCGCGTCGACGATCTCCGACGGCGGGTACTCGTGCCAGGTGGTGCGGCTGCAGTCGATCGGCTCGATCCGCGCGAGCTCGGCGGCGCGGCGCGCGCGGGCGTCCTTGCGGAGGCCGCTGTTGACCTCCTCCTCCGAAAGCCCCTCGAACTGCTTGTAGTAGTCGAACAGCCCCATCGTCAGTCGGTCGACTCGGTGAGGATCGCGGAACCCGTCATCCGTCGATCCCGAAGCTCGGGCGAAGGCCGCCGATGAAGATCAGCCAGTACCCGAACACCGGGAGCGCGACGACCGTCGTGGCCAGGAACACCCGGCTGAGCACGCCGCTGCGCTGGTCGACGCCGGCCGCGCGGCGCACCAGGATCCACACCAGATCGAGCATCCGCAGGCCGCGCAGCGCGAGGAAGATGCCGCCCACGCTCAACGCGAACGCGAGGATGATCCACAGGCCGACGTTGGCCGACGAGACCTGCGAGGCGATCCACATCGCCCCGACGGGCAGCGGCCCCCAGACCGCGATGGTCAGCAGGACCATCGCCACGAGGATCGCCGCGGACAGCAGGGCGTCGATCACGATGCGGCGGCGCGAGCCGCGCTCGGGCAGCCGGCCGTACCGCACGGGCTGGGTGCCCGGGCGGCGGCCGATGAACAGGCCCCCGTTGTCGGTCGGGTCGGTGCGCACACCGTCATCGTACTCCGCGTCGGGTCCGTGGGGAACCCGTTCGTGGGAGTGACGGGTCGCGGGGGGCGGCCTAGACCGGGTTGTGTGTCTCGACGAAGCGGTGGCGAACGCCGAACCGGTCGACGAGCCAGTCGCCGAGCGCCTGGACCCCGAGCCGCTCGGTGGCGTGGTGGCCGGCGCAGATCGCGTGCAGCCCGTGCTCGCGGGCCAGGCCGCGGGTCTGCTCGCGGGGCTCCCCGGTCAGCAGTCCGTCGAGGCCGTCGGCGGCGACGGCCGGCAGCATGCTCGCCGCGGCGCCGGAGACCACCGCGAGGCGGCTCACCTGCTCGGGGCCGTGCAGGAAGTCGACCGGCGGCTGGCCGGCGACCTGCTCGACCCGCCGGCGCAGCTCGGCGGCCGGCACGGGCGGATCGAACCGCGCGATCGAGCCGATCGGCGGGCTGCCCGATCCTGCCCACGGCGTGCTCTCGGCCCCGAGCGCGCGGCAGAGCAGGTGGTTGTTGCCGAGCTCGGGATGGCCGTCGAGCGGCAGGTGGTAGGCGACCAGCGCCATTCCGTGGCCGAGCACGGTGCGGAGCCGTCCGGCGGCGACCCGGTCGAGCGCGCGCGGGTCGCCGTCCCAGAACAGCCCGTGGTGGACCAGCACGAGGTCCGCCCCGAGCGCGGCGGCCGCGTCGAGCGCCTCGCCGTCGGCACTGACCGCCGTCACGACGAGCGAGATCTCGGCGTCGGCGCCGTCGGGGTGCGCCACCTGCAGGCCGTTGGGGCAGTAGTCCCGGAACCGCTCGGGCGTCAGCAGCTGGTCGAGAGCGGTCGTGATGTCGCCGAGCCGGGCCATCGGGGGATGGTGTCAGAGCCGTCTCGACCGGGTCCCGGCGGCGGGCGACGAGCGCACGGGACCGAAGTCCCGTGACACCGGGGCGGTTCGCGTCTATGATCGGAACTCCCAACTCGCGCGCGCCGGGTGGCGCACGTCGCGGTTCGATCCCCATGCCCCCCACCGCAGTTCACTTTCCGACGGCTCCGTCGTCCTCCGCGTTCTCGAGTGCGGACCGCGGTCTGGTCGCCCTCGCCGGACGTGGCGACCAGCACGCCTTCGAGCAGCTCTTCCAGCGCCATCGTTCCGGGGTGCATGCCTACGCCCTGCGCATGCTGAACGACCACGCGGCCGCGGAGGACGTCGTCCAGGAGGTCTTCGTCAGCGCGATGCGCTCGTTGCGGAACGGCACCCAGCCGGTCCACGTCCGTGCCTGGCTGCACGAGATCGCCCGCTGCGCCTGCGTCGATCACTGGCGCGGCAGCGAGCGTCGGCGCGAGGTCAGCTACGACGCGCCCGACTCGCTCAGCGGCAAGGACGCCCGGCAGATGGCGGTCAGCGGCGACGTCGCGATGCGCGGCGCGGACGACCGCGAGTCGCTCGCCTGCCTGCAGTCGGCGTTCGAGGACCTTCCGCCGCTCCAGCACAGCGTGCTCGTCCAGCGCGAGCTCGAAGGGCGGTCGTCGAACGAGATCGCCGAGCGGCTGGGGATCACCCCGACGGTCGTCGAGGGACAGCTTGCCCGCGGACGACGCAGCCTGGCCGTCTCGTACCGTGAGCTGCAGAGCGGCGAGCGTTGCGTCGCGACCCGCGATCTCTGCGAAGCCTCGCTCGACCGGTCGCTCGGGGTTCGCGACCGCGCTCGGGTCCGGGTGCACCTGCGGACCTGCTCGAACTGCCGCCGTCACGCCCGAGCGGCAGGCGTCGAGCCGCGACTGTTCGATCCGCGCGTGCTCAGTCACCTGGGCTTCCTGCTGCCGTTGCCCCTGCTGCGGCGCTTCCCGCTGGGGTCGCTGTTCGCGTCGAGCGAGTCGCTCGGCGCCGCGGTGGCCAGCAAGGCGCTGGTCGGGGCCGCAGTGCTCGCCGCCGGTGGTGGTGGTGCGCTGGTGATGAGCGACGTCGGACCGGACCGTGCGCCGCAGAGCGCGCCGGTGATCCGCGAGGCCGCGCCGCCGCTCGTCGCGGCGGCCGGCAACACGCCGATCCGGACCACGGGCACGACCCCGCTGGTGCTCGTCCCCGCGTCGTTGCCCCTGGGGTCTCCGGCGCGCGCTCCGGAGTTGCGGCCTGCGCTCGCAGAGCCGGCGTCCACACAGCCGGTCGGTCCCGCGCCGGGCCCGGCCGCGTCTCGTCCGACCCGCGACTCCGACGGGGCGATCGTGCCGAGCGTCGCCTCGCCGGCGGACCTCGACGCCCAACCGGTGCCGCTGACGCTGCCGCGCTTCGCACCGAGCCTGCCGCCGCGCGTGCAGCGGCTGTCGCCGGTCACCGACGCGCCGGCCGGGGGCTACAGCCCGGCCGAGGGGGCGACGCCGATCGAGGGTGGTGGCCACGGCGCCCCGATCGCGGCCCGGAACGGCAAGCAGATGCCCGCGATGCCCGACACCAAGGCCGGCCGTGACCCGCAGGCCCCGGATCCGGAGTCGCCCTCGACGTCCGAGCCCGATCCGGACGACGTGACGCCGCCGGACGGCGGTCCGACGCCCGGTCCCGGCGGCGAGGGTCCGGTCGATCCCACGCCGGTCGATCCGACCCCCGTGGCGCCGGCACCGGTCGATCCGGCGCCCGAGGCGACCGCGCCCGAGCCGGCGCCCGCCGACTCCGCGGTTTCCGCCCCGGTCGTCAGCGCTGCGGCCGCCGCCCCGGCGTCCGCCGGCGACGAGCTCTAGATCACGGTCCGTTGATCGACGAGGCGCCGCACGCCGCGATGTACGCCATCGGGGCGTTCTTCTGCGACCACTACGGCGAGCTCGTCGACGACGTGCTCGCGGACGCCGACGCGATCGAGCGGGTCGGCCTACGGACGTGGGCGCGGGCCGAGGGCGTGAGCGACGACGACGCCTACGAGGCCCTCGTGACCGGGCTGTCGATCCGCTTCTACACCGCACTCGCGGGCGAGCGGTCCGGCGACGGCGAGGCGCTGCCGGCTCGCGACGGCGCCCAGGATCCCTCCGCTCGCGGCTAGCGTCCCCGCTCGACGGGGGTCGCGAACCGCGATCGCGCGGTCCATGCCATACTTCCGGATCGCAACGGGGCGTGGCGCAGCCTGGTAGCGCGCGCCGTTCGGGTCGGCGAGGTCCCCGGTTCGAATCCGGGCGCCCCGATTGCTACTCGTCCGAGGGGACCGCAGATGCGGAACCCTCGGGCGGGTGACCCGACGTTCGACCTCGCCGTCGGCCCGCGCAGCACGAGCAGCGGCTCTCGGTCCGCTACGCTTCCGCGCGAAGGGCAGTATCCCTCAAGCGACGTCGCCGTCATCACGGTCGAGTATCGACCCGGTGCGTCCGCCCCCGTGGCGGGAGAGACCTTCGACCAACGTCCCCTCCCAGGTCGGAGCTCTCCACATGACCCCACTGCTCGCCGCCTCGTCCAACGCCGCCTCCGGTGAGACCCATCCGCTCTGGATCTGGGTGGCCTTCACCGCGTTCATCATCGCGATGCTCGTGCTCGACCTCCTGGTGCACGCCAAGAGCGAGGGCACCCCCGACAACCCGCACGTGCCCGAGTTCCGCTCGAGCGTGATCTGGAGCATCTTCTGGACGCTGCTGGCGTTGGCGTTCACGATCCTGCTGATCCCGTGGATGGGCGGGGACCGGGCGAGCGAGTACATCACCGGCTACGTGATCGAGCGCAGTCTGTCGCTCGACAACCTCTTCGTCTTCACGATCCTGTTCTCGTTCTTCGCGGTGCCGATCGCGTCCCAGCGGCGCGTGCTGTTCTACGGCATCGTCGGCGCGATCGTGCTGCGCGGGATCTTCATCCTGGTCGGCGGCGCGCTGCTCGACACCTTCCACTGGATGATCTACGTCTTCGGCGTGTTCCTCGTGATCACCGGCATCCGGATGGCGACGCACGGCGACTCCGAGGTCGACCCGGACAAGAACATCGTCCTGCGCCTGATCCGCCGCGTCGTGCCGCTGAGCGACGACTACGACGGGAACAAGATCTTCACCCGGGAGAACGGCAAGCGCGTCGCGACGCCGATGCTCGCGGCCCTCGCGATGGTCGCGACCTTCGACGTGATCTTCGCGATCGACTCGATCCCCGCGATCTTCGCGGTCACGCGCGACACCTTCATCGTCTTCGCCGCCAACGCCTTCGCTCTGCTCGGCCTGACGTCGCTGTTCTTCCTGGTCGCCGGGCTGCTCGAGCGGTTCCACTACCTGAGCTACGGCCTCGCGTTCATCCTGGTCTTCGTCGGCGCGAAGATGCTGCTGACCGACATCTGGCACATGCCGATCTGGATCTCGCTGGTCGTGATCGTCGGCACCCTGCTCGTCGCCGCCTGGGCGTCGCGCAAGTGGCCGAAGGAGGACGAGCCGTCCGGCCCGCCCCCGCCGGTGCCCGCCGCGGGCTGACCCGAGGAGGTCGCGATGTCCGTCGATCGGGAGCCCGCGCCCGGGGTCACGCTGGTGCGGGCGGACAACCCGGGACCGAAGACCCTCGAGGGCACCAACAGCTGGATCGTGGCGGTCGACGGTCGCGCGTGGGTCGTCGACCCGGGCCCGGACCTCGACGAGCACCTCGAGGCGCTGGCCTCTGCGGTCGCGGAGCGCGGGGGGCTGGCGGGGATCGCGCTGACCCACCGGCACGGCGACCACGCCGACGGCGTCGCGGGACTGTTGCGCCGCAGCGGTCCGGCGCCGGTGCTGTCGCACGCCGGTTGGCTGCCCCCCGACGCCCCCGCGGGCACCACGGGGGTCACGGTCGCCGACGGCGAGACCCACGGTCCGTTCCGGGTGCTGGCCACGCCCGGCCACGCCAGCGACCACGTGGTCTTCCTGCACGGGTCGACCGGCTTCGTCGGCGACACGGTGCTCGGCCGCGGCAGCGTGCTGCTCGTCCCGCACGAGGGGGCACTGATCGGCTACCTCCAGGCCCTGCGCCGGCTGCAGGCCGAACGGCTCGGCTGGCTGCTGCCCGGCCACGGACCGGTGATCGAGGACCCGCAGGCCAAGCTCGACGAGTACATCGCGCACCGGCTCGAGCGCGAGCGCCGTCTGGTCGAAGCGCTCGACGGCGGTGCGCGCTCGGTCGACGCGCTGCTCGACGCGGTCTGGGACGACGCTCCGGGGATCCTGCGGCTGGCCGCCGCCGTCACGCTCCAGGCGCACCTGGACAAGCTCGCCACCGAGGGGCGGCTGCCCGCGGACGTCGAGCGCCAGGACTTCGGCGACTTCGACGGACTCTGAGGGCGCGGGGCCCCCTCGTCCCGATGCCGGGCGAGCCGAAACCGGTGACCGACCGGTCGGTCTGATCGGCGGGACGGCGTGCCCCGTGCCGCTGGCTGATCAGCCAGTCGCACCCGGGTCGGGGACGCAGGACCGATAGGGTCCAGCCTCCGCGCGTCGTCCGGGCCTCCGGCTCGGGGACGCCGCTGCGGTGCGCCGTACGGCCCGCCGCTTCGTCTACCGAACCGCAGGAGTTCCCATGACCGGTGTCGTTATCGCCTCGGCCGCCCGCACAGCCATCGGCAGCTACGGAAAGTCGCTCAAGGACGTCGAGGCGACCGACCTCGGCGCGACCGCCGCCCAGGCCGCGATCGAGCGCTCGGGCCTGCGCCCCGACCAGATCGAGCACGTCGTCTTCGGCAACGTGATCCACAGCAACACGAACGACATGTACATGTCGCGCGTCGTGGCGATCAAGGCGGGCATCCCGCAGGAGTCCCCGGCCCTGACCGTCAACCGCCTCTGCGGCTCGGGCGTCCAGTCGATCATCACCGCGACGATGCACATCCAGACCGGCGACGTGGACGTCGCGCTGGCCGGCGGCGCCGAGTCGATGTCGCAGGCGCCGTACTGGGTCGACCAGGCCCGCTGGGGCGCCCGGATGGGCCCGTCGAAGATGACCGATCCGGTCGTCGGCGGGCTGACGGACCCGTTCCGCAAGATCCACATGGGCGTGACGGCGGAGAACCTCTCCGAGCGCGACGCGATCAGCCGCGAGGACCAGGACGCGTTCGCGTACCGCAGCCACCAGAAGGCCGCCGCCGCGCAGGCCGAGGGGCGCTTCGACGAGCAGATCACCCCGGTGACGATCAAGACCCGCAAGGGCGACGTCGTCTTCGACAAGGACGAGCACATCCGCGGCGACATCTCGGTCGAGGCGCTGGCCAAGCTCAAGCCCGCCTTCAAGCGCGAGGACGGCACCGTCACGGCCGGCAACGCCTCCGGCCTGAACGACGCCGGCGCGGCGGTCGTGCTGGTCCGCGAGGAGAAGGCCGCCGAGCTCGGCGTCACCCCGAAGGCCCGGATCCTCGGCTACGCGGTGACCGGCGTCGACCCGAACATCATGGGCATCGGTCCCGTCACGGCGATCAAGAAGGTCCTCGACCGCACCGGCGTCAAGCTGGAGGACGTCGGCGTGATCGAGCTCAACGAGGCGTTCGCCGCCCAGTCGCTCGCGGTCACCCGTGAGCTCGGCCTGGCCGACGACGACGCGCGCGTCAACCCCAACGGCGGCGCGATCGCCCTCGGGCATCCGATCGGCGCGTCGGGCACCGCGATCACCGTCAAGGCGATCGCCGAGCTGGAGCGCACCGACGAGCGCTACGGCCTGATCTCGCTCTGCATCGGCGGCGGGCAGGGCATCGCCCTGCTGATCGAGCGGATCTAGTCCCACTCGTCTCGGCGAGCCGTAGAGGTTGAACACGTACCGCGTGCTCAACCTCTACGGGGTCATCGGACCCCACCCGTGCTCGCGCTGGTGGGGCCGCTCGGGATATATCGGCCCCGCCACCCCGTCCCTCGCTAAGGTTCGTGTCCCGTGCTCTTCACCACCGCAGATGATGTCCACGCGAGCCTCGGCCGGCTCCTGCAGGAGCTCGCCGCGGACGCGGAGTTCGCTCCGCGGCTGATGGTCCTGGACACCGTGCTCCAGTTCCGCTTCCGGCACCCCGACGCGATCGCCACGCTGACCCTGCGCGGCGACGACGCGCCGGCGGTCGTGCTCGGCGAGCTGCCCGAGGGCGCCACCGCGCCGGAGATCGTCGTCACGCTCGACGCCGATGTCGCGCACGCGCTCTGGCGCGGGCAGCACAACGTGGCCGTCGGTCTGGCCCGCGGCACGATCCAGGCGAAGGGCGAGACCACGCGGATCGTCGAGCTGCTCCGCCTGACCGACGAGATCGCCCCGCGCTACGACCAGCTGCTGCGCGCGGACGGCCGCGACGACCTGGCCGACGCCGAGGCCCCGGCCCAGGAGGCGCCCCCGGCGGACGCCACGGCTCCGGCCGAGGCGACCCAGGCCGGCGACGGTGCCTCCGAGGCGAGCGCCGAGGGCGAGGACCAGTCGGCCGACGCCGCGACCGACGAGGCAGTGGCGGACGAGGCGACCGACGAGTCGGCCGCTCCCGAATCCGACGCCGAGGGCGAGACGGCGGCCGACGCCGCCGACGTCAGCGCCTGAACGGCGCGTCGTCGGGGACGAGCACGGCGGGAACGCCGTGCGCGTTCGCGGTCGCCGCGCACGACTCCAGCGCGTCGGCCACCGACGTCCAGCTCCGCAGCCGCTCGAGCTGACGGAGCGTGGGGTAGGAGATCATCGCCGTGCCGGCGTCCGCATCTGCGAGCAGTCGGTGGGGCGTCTCCCACCGGCTCGCCACGATCTCGTGGCCGTCGACCCGGACCTGCGCGTCCGCGCCGATCGAGGCCGCGAAGAAGTAGGTGTCGAACCGTCGCGGCAGGGCCTCCGGGGTGATCCACCGGTCGAACGGGACGAGCGCGGTGGTCGGCAGGACGACGCTCACCTCCTCGGCGAGCTCCCGCGTGGCCGCGCGGCGGAACCCGTCCTCGCCGTCGCCGTCCTCGGGATCGACCTGACCGCCGGGGAAGACCCAGAAGCCGCCCATGAAGCGGGCGGCCGTGGACCGCTGCCCGACCAGCACTTCGAGACCCTCGGCACCGTCCCGCATCCCCACCACGGCGGCCGCCGGACGGGGCGTGACCGGCGGGGTGGGACGGGGAGGATCCGAAGGCACCGAGCGATTATCCCGCAGAACCGCCGAGCCCGAGCAGCGTGCCGTAGTCGATCCGCCAGCGGCCGTCCACGTTGCGGAACGGCATCGGTACGCCGGACCCGCCCAGCTCGATCGAGGCACGGTCGCCGTTGACGACGATCTTGGCCTTCTGGATCATCTCGCGGTCCTGGTCGGTCGGCGGGGCCATCTTGCTGCCCTCGATCAGTGTCTCGCACGACGGCGCCGGCTTGCTGGGGTCGCTCTTGGCCGGCAGGCCGAGCGTGTAGTCGCAGGCCTTGCCGGCGTCCTGGGCGACGAGCGCCTCCTGGAACCCGAGCATCGACGCGCGGACCGACTCCGCCTCGTCGGCGGTGGCGGGCGCGCCACCCTTGGCGTAGTCCTTCAGCACCTTCGGGACCTCCGGCGCGGCGGGCTTCTTGGCCTTGGAGCCTCCGCTCGACGAGTCCGACGACCCGGATCCCTTGGACGAGGGCTTCGCGCCCGAATCCGACTTCTGGCTCTTCGGCTTCGTCGCCGAGTCGTCGGCTCCGGCGCCGTCGGCCTTCGTCCCGTCGGCGGCGGGCGCGTCCGGGGTGGAGCCGTCCTGCTTCGCGTCGTCGCCCGCGGAGGGGGCTTCGGTCGTCGGGGTGGTCGTCCCGTCCGCGGGAGCGGCCGGCGTCGTCCCGGTGGCCACTCCGGGCTGGGTCGCCGAGGCGTTTGGCTCGTCGTCGCCGCCGCAGGCCGCGAGCGGCACGCAGGCGGCGCCGACGATCAGTAGGGGGAGCAGACGGTGGTGAAGCATGGAAGGCTCTCGTTCGGATACAAGCGTGAGGCGGACGGCCTCGCTCCGGTCAGCCTAGTCCGGAAACGTTCGTGGAGTTGAAATTCTTCCTCAGCGCCCGGCTTGTGTTCGACAGCGTTCCTGGTGGGCCGGTGCGGCCCGGGACCGCGGAAGGCGCGGTACGGAGGGCGATCGAGCGGACGGCCCGTCCGGCCTACGTGCCGACGCCCCGCGCGGCGACGCGGGATCCTCTGACGGTGACCACGCCCGCGCGCCCGGTCGTCCGTTCGATCGCGGACGCGGTCGAAGACGCCTTCGGATCCGCGTGGGTCGCGGCGTTCCGAGCGGCCCTGCGCGCCTTCGCGGTCTCGCGCCTCGTGGTCTGGGCGGCCGGGCTGGCGGCGATCCTCGTGCTCGGCTGGGCGGAGTCCCGCGGGGCGCGGCTCGATCCGCTGTGGAGCTGCCGGCCGACGGGGACGGCCGGGCTCGACGCCCTGGTCGGTCCCGGCTGTCGCTGGGACAGCACCTGGTACCTGAAGATCGCCGAGGCGGGATACACCTCGGCAGACCCGGCGCGCTCGGCGTTCTTCCCGCTCTACCCGGCGCTGATCGCGATCGTCTCGGCGCCGCTCGGCGGATCGCTGCTGGCGGCCGGGCTGCTGATCTCGTGGGCCTGCGCACTGGCGTTCCTGACCCTGCTGCACCGCACCGTGGCGGCGGCGCGGGACACCGCGACGGCGACGACCGTGGTCCGGGTCGCGGCGTACGTCCCGCCCGCGGTCTTCCTCTCCGCGGTCTACACCGAGGCGCTGTTCCTGGTGCTCTCGCTCGGCGCCCTGGTGGCGGCTCGACGCGACCGGTGGGCCTGGGCCGGCACGCTGGCGGCCTTCGCGGCCTCCTGTCGCAGCATCGGCGTGCTGCTGGTGATTCCGCTGGTGGTCGAGTACCTATGGGGACGGAGGGCGCTGACGCCGAGCGCGTCCGAGGGCGATGCCGCACGCGAGGCGGCGTCGGTCCCGTCCGGTTCGGTCTTCTCGCCGGCGCGGTGGCTGTCGGTGTCCCTCGCGTGGATCCGGTCGGCCTGGCGCGCACGTCGGCCGCTGCGTCCGGACGTGCTCTGGATCGGCCTGGTCCCGTTCGGGGTGGTGGTCTACGCCGCGTACCTGGGGATCGCGACCGGTGACGTGATGGGCGTCGTGCGCGCCCAGGGTGACTGGGAGCGCACCTTCCTGACGCCGATCGGCGGCCTGGGCGCGGGGGTCTGGGTGATCGTCGGACGGGCCGGCGACCTGCTCGGACTCTGGTACATGGCGCCGCTCGCGCCGGGCCAGGTCCCGGGGCTGGCGTTGGCCCGGGACGTGGTGCTGCTGGTGATCGTCGCGGTCACGATCTCCGCGCTCTGGTGGGCGCGCCGGCGGATGCCGCTCAGCTGGGTCGTCTGGGGCGTGGTCTCGCTGGCCTATCCGCTGTCGGTGCCGTCGATGCAGCAGCCGCTGATGTCGCTGCCGCGGTTCGCGATGGCCTGCTTCCCGCTCGTCGTCGCGCTCGGACTGTGGGCGCACGCCGGGAAGCGGATGCGCTGGCTGGCGCCGCTGCTGCTCGTCCTACAGGCGGCGTGGACGGTGCTCTTCGTCTCCTGGACCTGGGCGGCGTGATCAGCCGGCAGGGTGCAGGTCGATGACCAGCGGCACGTGGTCGGACGGCTTCTCGCCCTTGCGGTAGTCGCGCGCGATCCACACGCCGTCGATCCGCGCGGCGGTCCGGGGGTCGAGCAGGGCGAGGTCGATCCGCAGCCCGTGGTTCTTGTGGAAGCTGCCGCCGCGGTAGTCCCACCAGGTGAAGGCGGGGTTGCCGGACGCGTCGCGGGCACCGTTGTGGGCGAGGTGGGCGTCGACGAGGTCGCCGGCCGCGAGGACTTCGCGCAGCGCGGTCCGTTCCGGCTCCGACGTGTGGGTGCTGCCGACGAACAGCGACGGGTCCCAGCAGTCGTCGTCGGTCGGGCAGACGTTCATGTCGCCGAGCACCGCCACCGGACCTGCGGCGGCGAGCGTGCGGACGCGCTCGGCCATCGCGCGGAAGAACTGCAGCTTGGCCTGGAAGTCCGGGTGATCGAGCGCCTTGCCGTTGACCACGTAGGTCGAGACCACGGTCAGGTCGCCGACGCGGGTCTCGACCCAGCGCGCCTGGGCGGGATCGACCTCGCCCGGCAGGCCCGCGACGGTCGTGCCGCTCGCCTCGAGGGCCGGGTCGCCGTCGCCGGGCTCCGCGTCCTCGATCCGGGTCAACACGGCCACGCCGTTCCAGCGTCCGCCGGACTGGTCGTTGATCCGGTAGCCGTAGGACGCGAGCGCCTCGCGCGGCAGCTGGTCCGGCGCGCACTTGGTCTCCTGCAGCGCGAGCGCGTCCGGTTCGAGCTCCTCCAGCAGCTCGAGCACCCGCGGCAGGCGGGCACGGAGGGACGCGACGTTCCAGCTGATCAGACGCACGCGGAGGATCCTGTCGGATCGGCCGGATGGCGGTCGGCCGATTGCGGCCTCGGCGGCCCGTTCCCCGTCGTGTGGGTCGTCAGCGGCTTGGCCGTCGTCCGCCGGAGATGCCCACCCCGGGCCCGCGAGCGGTCAGCGGTTGCGCCAGACCGGCGGGCGCTTCTCGGCGAAGGCCGTCACGCCCTCGCGCAGGTCGTCGCTGCGGATGCTGGCCTCGCGGAGCGCCAACAGGCCCGCGGCGACCGGGGCGTCGAGCTGGTCGTCGGCGTCGGCGAGCGCCCGCAGCGCCCGCTTGTTGCCGCGCATCGCCAGCGGCGCGTTGCCGGCCAGCTCGACGGCCAGCGCGAGCGCCTCGTCCTGCAGGTCGTCGGCGTCGGCGGTGCCGCTGATCAGGCCCCAGGCCAGCGCGGTGCCGGCGTCGATCGGCGATCCGAGCAGGAACAGCTCGCGGGTCCGCGGCTCGCCGATCGTGCGGATGAACCGGCGCAGGCCGGTGTACGGGTAGACGAGACCGAGCTTGGCCGGCGGCATCGCCAGGCGGATGTGGTCGGCCGCCACCCGGAAGTCGCAGGCGATCGCCAGCTCCAGCCCGCCGCCCATCGTGTGTCCGGGGAGCGCAGCGACCGTCGGCAGCTCGCACGCCTCGAGCGCCTCGATCGCGGCGGTCGTCGGGTGGGCGATCAGTGCGGAGGCCGCCGCTCCGAAGGCCTCGCCGGACAGCTCGCGCAGGCCGCCGAGGTCGTAGCCCGAGGAGAACCGGCCCTCCGACCCGGTGACGATCAGCGCGCGTACCGCGCCGGACGCGGCGGCCGGGGCCAGCTCCGTGACGGCGGCGGTCACCGCGTCGAGCAGCGCGTGGTCGAGGGCTCCCTGCTTCTGCGGGTGATGGATCGTCAGGCGGACGACGCCGTCGGCTGGTTCGTCGCGGAGTAGTTCGCCGGCCATGGAGGCAGCCACGATAGCGGGCGGGCGGTGACGAAATCCGCCGCTGCGCTGGAACCACCATCGGCTCCGGCGCTAGGCTGGGACACGATGGAGCCTGAAACGACCGCCGCGCGTCCGACCGTCCGTACCTTCGGCCCGCCGAGCCGGCAGACGGAGCGGATGACCCGGCGGCTGCGGCGGGTCTGGTTCCCGCTCGCCCGCGGCTGGCGGATGACCCCCCGGGGGATCCGGATGCTGCAGCGGATCACCGACCCGACCGACCGGGTGCCCGTGATGCGCGGGACGCTGGTGGAGCCGACGACGCTCGGCGGCGTGCGGGGCGAGTGGGTCCGCGGGCCCCGCGCCCGCGAGGCGCCCGACGGCACGCCCGTGGTCCTCTACCTGCACGGCGGGGGCTACGTCTTCGGGTCGCCGCGGACCCACCGCAACATCGTCTCGCGGATCTCGCACGTCACCGGCCTGCCCGCGTTCTCGGCCGACTACCGACTGCCGCCGGCCTGGAAGCTGCCCGCACCGGTCGAGGACGCGCTCGCGGTCTACCGCGCGCTGCTGCAGGACCACGACCCGTCGCGGATCGTGGTCGCCGGGGACTCGGCGGGTGGCAACCTGGCCCACGAGCTGGCGCTGCACCTGGCCGAGGCGGGGCTGCCGCTGCCCGCGGCACTGGTCCTCCTGTCCCCGTGGGCCGACCTCGCGGTCGCCGGGGCGTCGATCAGCAGCAACGGCCGGCACGACAGCTTCATCCCCGAGACGGCGCTGCGGCGCTGCGCGCGCGTCGCCGCCGACGGCGTGCCGCTCGACGACTGGCACGTCTCGCCGCTCTACGCCCCCGACGAGCTCCAGCGCCAGCTGCCGCCGACGCTGATCCAGGTCGGCGCCCGCGAGGTGCTCTACGACGACGGGGTCCGCGTCGCCGACGTCCTCGCGCGCTGCGGGGTCCGCACCGAGCTCGACGTCTTCGAGGGCACGCTGCACGTCGCCGTCGCCTGGCTCGGCACCCCGGAGGCGCGCGAGGCGTTGCACCGGATCGCGGCGTTCGTGCACGCGGCACTGCCCGCGGACGCGCCGATGCCCGCGGTGCGGGAGTCCGCCGCGGCCGACGCCGCTTCGAACGAGACCTCGGAGGGCGGGGTCGACGGGATCCCCGGGGTTCCCGGGGTGGCTCCGTGATCCTGGCGATCGACCAGGGCACGACCGGGACGACGTGCTTCGTCGTCGACCGCGAGGGCGACCTGATCGGGCGGGGCTACCGCGAGTTCCAGCAGCACTTCCCGCAGCCCGGCTGGGTCGAGCACGACAGCACCGAGATCTGGACGGTCACCCAGGCCGTCGCGCTCGAGGCCTGCGATGACGCGGGGATCGCGCCGTCGGACCTGATCGCCGTCGGGATCACCAACCAGCGCGAGACGATCTGCGTCTGGGATCCGGCGACCGGTGAGCCGCTGCACCGCGCGATCGTCTGGCAGGACCGGAGGACGGCCGGGATCTGCGACCGGCTGCGCGCGGCGGGGCACGAGCCGCTGGTCCGCGAGCGCACCGGGCTGACCCTCGATCCGTACTTCTCGGGGACCAAGATCGCCTGGCTGCTGGACCACGCGCCGGAGCTGCGCGAGCGGGCGGCCCGCGGCACCGCGGTCTTCGGCACGATCGACTCGTGGCTGCTGTTCCAGCTCACGGGCGAGCACGTCACCGACCCCTCCAACGCCTCGCGCACGATGCTGATGGACCTGGCGACGGGCGACTGGGACGACGAGCTCTGCGCGCTGCTGGGCGTGCCGCGCCGTGCGCTGCCCGAGATCCGTCCCTCGGTCGGCGGCTTCGGCCGCGTCCGGCCCGAGGCGCTGGGCGGCGCGACCTGCCCGGTGGCCGGGGTCGCCGGCGACCAGCAGGCCGCGCTCTACGGCCAGGCCTGCCTGGACCGCGGGGAGGGCAAGAACACCTACGGCACCGGCTCGTTCGTGCTGCTCAACATCGGCGACCTGGAGCAGAACGCGACGCCGCCGCAGCGCCCGCCGACCCACCGCGGACTGGTCTCGACGGTCGCCTGGCGGATCGGCCAGCGCACCGTCTTCGCCCTGGAAGCCTCGGTCTTCGCGACGGGCGCCGCGGTCCAGTGGCTGCGCGACGGCCTGGGGATCATCGGCAGCGCCAGCGAGACCGAGCCGCTGGCCCGCTCCCTGGCGTCCAACGACGGCGTGTACCTGGTGCCGGCGTTCGCCGGCCTGGGGTCCCCGCACTGGGATCCCTACGCCCGCGGCACGATCGTCGGTCTGACCCGCGGCACGTCCCGGGCGCACCTCGCCCGCGCGACCCTGGAGGCGATCGCCTACCAGACCGTCGACGCCGTGCGGGCGATGGAGGACGCCGCGGGCGAGCCGCTGCGGGTGCTCAAGGCGGACGGCGGGGCGACCGCCAACCGCTGGCTGATGCAGTTCCAGGCGGACGTGCTCGGCGTCCCGGTGGTCGTCCCCGCGATCCACGAGACGACGTCGCTCGGCGCGGCCTACCTGGCGGGCGTGGGCGTCGGCGCCTGGAACCAGCGCGAGGTCACCCGGACCTGGCGCGAAGCGGCGCGCTACGAGCCGTCGATCTCGCGGGACGAGGCCGCGGCGCTGCACGACGGCTGGACGCACGCGGTCGCGCGGTCGCTACGGCAAGCCGCTCCCGCCGACGATCCGGCGTAGAGTGGCGACGATGGCGGACGATCTCGTCAAGCTCAAGGACCAGGTCTACCGGGACCCGCGCCCGGCCGAGACCTTCGACCGGTACCACGCCCGCACGCGCGCGGCGGAGCCCGGACCGGTCTACGAGATCACCCGGATCCTGACCAGCCTGATCGGCCTCGGGCTCTACCGGACGGTGGCCTACGGCACCGAGCAGGTGCCCCGCTCGGGCCCGCTGGTGATCGCGCCGAACCACTTCTCCAACTTCGACCACTTCTTCATGGGCCTGGGGATCCGCCGCAAGGTCCACTTCATGGCGAAGTCGCAGATGTTCACGAACCCGATGGACAAGGTCTACGCCAACGGCGGGACCTTCCCCGTCCGGCGCGGCGCCCGCGACGTCGAGGCGTTCAAGACCGTCGACGCGATCCTCGACCGCGGCGGCTGCATCGGGATGTACTGCGAGGGCGGCCGCTCGCGGACCGGCAAGCTGGCCGAGACCGCCAAGCCGGGGATCGGCCGGATCGCGCTGGAGTCCGGGGCCACGATCCTGCCGACGGCGATCCACGGCAGCTCGCACGTGCGCAACCTCAAGAAGGGCCACTTCCCCAAGATCACGGTGCTGTTCGGGGCGCCGCTGCGCTTCGAGCGGGTCGAGGGCGAGGTCTCCCGCGAGCAGGCCCAGGCCGCGTCGGACGCGATCCTCGACGAGATCAAGGTGCTCTACGACGTGATGGAAGAGGGCGGCCGGATCGGCGCGAAGGCCTACGCGCAGCGGGCGGCGAAGCCGGCCTGATCGCGGACGCGGACCCGGTCCGGGTCCGCCCGGCGATCGGGGTCGGCCGCTAGAGAGACCGACCCGCGCGACCCGCCGGGGTCAGGCCCGGGCGAACTGCCCGTGGAAGCCGAACGGGATGTGGTGCGGCACCCGGGCCCGCGCGACCTCGGTGAGATCGCGGGCGTCGAGCACCACCAGCGACGAGGTCTGCCGCGCGGGCTCGAGCACGATCGTCAGCAGCACGCCGTCGTCCTCGTCGGCGCCGTCGGGCCGGCGGACGAAGATCGGCTCCCCGGCGAACGCCCCGGGGTCGCGCCAGACCGCCGTCCGGCCGTCGTCGATCGTCGTCTTGGTCACCGTCTCGAGGAATCCGCCCGTCGGACCGTCCTCGCCGTCGTGCGACCCGGTGCCGAAGACGACGTTGTACGGCCGACCCTGGTGGCGGCCGTTGATCCGCGGCAGCTCGAACGGCGTCTCGGCCAGCCGGCGCGGCGTGACCGCGTCGGTCCCCGGCGTCAGGACGTAGCGCTGCAGGGTCGGGACCTGCGGCATCTGCGCGTCGCGGAGACGGTCGAGGGTCAGCGCCCGGACGACCGACGCGTCGTCGTACGCGAGCAGGTCGACGGTCAGGTCGTCGCCGTCCTCGAAGGCGTTGACGTGGTGGAAGCAGAACATCGCGGGCGCGGTCCACGGTCCGCGGACCTCACCGCTGGCCCGGTCGATCGCCCACAGGCGCGATCCCTGCTCGGGAAGCCAGCGGAAGTTGTCGATGAACGGCCGGCCGGACAGCGCCAGCTGCTTCGGGTCGACGACGAGGGGGCTTTCGGTGACGATCGCGTACTTCGGCGTCAGCCCGAACGAGTGCTGGTAGCCGGGCCGCCGGACCGGGATCCTGGCGATCACCCGCTCCCCGCCGGCGGGATGGCGGGCGACGACCTCGTAGCGCGACCGCGGACCCATCGCGACCCGCAGGTCGAGCATGTCGCCGGTCGCGTGGTCGTAGTGGGGGTGGGCGTTGGGGAAGCTCAGCTTGCCCGCGCGCCGCTCGACGCCGAGGCTGTCGAGCGTCTCGGGGTCGAAGACGACGGCGAGCGGGGTCTCGGTCATCGCCAGCCAGCGCTCGCCGAGCCGACCGACGTTGACCGCGCCGTTGTCGGTCAGGCCCGGATCGAACAGGCTGGCGATCCGCTGGAACCGGGTCCGGCACGGATCGGTGGCGAACTCGCGGTAGCCGATCGTGCCGGTCTGCTCGTACGCGCGCCCGGCCTTGCCCCGCAGCAGCTGGTTGGCGTACCGGACCCGGCCGTCGGTGATCGCGAACCGGTGGAGCATCGCGAGTCCGTCGAACCAGTGGTTGACCGAGCCGTCGTTCAGGTCCCAGCGGGCGGGACCGGTGCGCAGCAGGCTGCCGGCCAACCACGCCGGGATCGTGCCGGTCAGCTCGAGGTCGACGTCGGAGAGCTCCTCGGTCAGGTCGTGGAAGCCGACCGCGGCGGCGTCCTCCGGCGTGCCGCCGGGCGGGTAGCTCGATCGAGAGGGGATGCGGGTGGCGTGCGGGGTCGTCGACATGGCGGGAGCGCCGGAGCGCGGGGCAGGGTGCGAGGGCGGGCGGTAGGATCCACCCGATCGTCCGAATTGGACGGTCTCCACCTTACGCTCCAAATTGGACCATTGTCAAACTCGTCGTCCCCTGACTCGTCGCCCGCGGCCGTGCCCGCTCCCCCGGTGGGGGTCCAGGGAGCCGGCGCCGACGCGCGCCCGGTCGAGACGCTCAGCCCGGTCCAGGTGATCGTGCTCGGCCTGCTCCGACTGGGTGGCCCGGCGACGCCGTACGACCTCAAGCAGCGGGTCGCGGGAAGCGTGGGCAACTTCTGGTCGGTGCCGCACTCGCAGCTCTACAGCGAGCCGGATCGCCTGGCCGAGCGCGGGCTGGTCAGCGTCGAGCGGGAGCTCGGCGGGCGTCGACGCAAGTCGTTCTCGATCACCGACGCGGGCCGCCAGGCGCTCGACCGCTGGGTCGCCAGTCCGCCGACCGACCTCGGCGAGCTGCGGACGCCGGCGCTGCTGGCGGTCTTCTTCGGCTCGGATCCGGTCGAGATCGCGGCGACCCAGCTGCCGCTGCACGAGGCCAAGCTCGCCGAGTACGAGCAGCTGATCGCCGCGGGGCGGGCGGCCGATCCCGGGGCGCCCGCCGGCCCGCTGCTGACGATCCACG
>JBAZOW010000029.1:0-19684 GCA_041648495.1 Patulibacter sp. | reverse complement strand
TTAGCACATCCGCAGAGTTTCATGACGGCCTGACTGCGACCCCCGAGCCCCGCGCTGCACCGCTGCTCTCAGCGACTCGATGAATATACAGCTTTTGAAAATCAACGCGTCGTGCGCCTCACCCAGATCTCACGAATCCGGTCCTGAGACGCCGTACAACTCGACGACTTCCGGCTAGAACACTGGACTTCGCAGAAATTTCACAAGATCTTCAATCGCTCTCGTGCCAGGCGCATCAGCCGTTTTCGGCACGTGGAGCTCCCGGATCCCCCGCTCGCGGAGCGCAGGACCCGGTGGCCATCATCCGACCGGGCCCGTGGCTCCTGTGGCGCCCGTGACGCCATTGGCCCCCGTCGCTCCGGTGGCCCCGGTCACGCCGGTCGCACCCGTGGCGCCGGTGACTCCTGTGGCCCCCGTCGCTCCGACGATTCCCGCTGACCCCGTCGCACCCGTGGCGCCCGTCGCCCCCACGGTTCCCGTCGCCCCCGTGGCGCCGGTGGAACCCGTAGCGCCCGTGACCCCGGTGGAACCCGTCGAGCCCGTGACTCCGGTGGCTCCGGTCGAGCCGGTCGCCCCCGTAACGCCTACGGGACCGGTGGCTCCCGTGGCCCCGGTCGATCCCGTGGCCCCGGTCGACCCCGTAGCCCCTACGGGGCCGGTGGCTCCCGTAGCGCCCGTCGACCCCGTGGCGCCCGTAGAACCGGTCGCCCCCGTAGAACCCGTGGCTCCGGTCGACCCGGTATCGCCGATCGGGCCCGTAGCGCCCGTCGCACCCGTGGCCCCGGTTCCCCCGGTGGCTCCCGTGGAGCCGTCGCTGCCGGTCGCCCCGGTGCCGCCCGTGGCCCCGGTTCCTCCGGTGGCCCCCGTAGCGCCGTCGCCGCCGGTCGCGCCGGTTGCACCCGTGGCCCCGGTTCCCCCGGTCGCCCCCGTGGCGCCATCGTTGCCGGTCGCGCCGGTCGCCCCGGTTCCGCCGGCCGCCCCGGTTCCGCCCGTGGCCCCGGTCCCGCCGGTCGCACCCGTTCCGCCGGTGGCCCCGTCGTTACCGCCCAGGCCCTGCAGGCCCGTGGCGCCCTTCTGGCCGTCCGCGCCGGTGGCCCCCGTCGCGCCGACGCCCGCTTCACCGGTCGCACCGGCTGGACCGGTCGCACCCTTCGGCGGCTTGGCGGGCTTGATCCGGTCGCGGATCGCCGAGGCCTCGCGCGTCCAGCTGCGTCCGAGCTGGACCGACAGCTGACGCCGGCCGCGGTTCTCACCGACGATCAGCGTGAACTCGCGGAGCAGGATCCGGGCGCGGTTGGGCCGCGCGTTGACCAGCGCCTCCTCGGCCCGAACCAGCATGCGCTCCAGGCGCGCTCGAAAGCGCCGGTCGATCTTCGCTGCCGCGACCTTGCGCCGCAGTCGGCGGACCTGGGTCAGGGGCTTGGCCGTCGCGCCCATCGCATCGGCCGGGAGCCACCACATGACGCCGCTTCCGAGCAGGACGCCCGCCCCCTTGAGGAGCTGCCGGCGGTTGATGTCGTTCGACCAGTCCGCATCCGCCTCGGCGGGGTCTGCGTCTGGTCGGCGGCCGTGAGATTCGTCCTGCACCCGAGCTCCTCGTTCTTTCCGCGGCAGCCTACACCGTCAGCCCGACGCCGAGAAGGAGCTCCGTGACCTGATCTCGGCCGAGCAAGGACACGACGAGGCGTTCCCGGTCGAGGCCGAAGACCGCCAGCAGCTCGTCCTCGAACCAGGCCAGGGCCCAGAGCTGCTCCGTCTCGGCCGCGGCGACGGTGAACGCCCACGAGGCCACGTCGTCCGCACCGGGAACGCGGTAGGCGAACCGATGGCGTCCCTGCCCGAGCGACTCACCGACCAGCTCGCCGTCGCGGAACGGCACCGTGGAAGGGCCACCGCCCGCGAACGACCCGGTCACGGGCTCCACCGATCGCACCCGGAGCCCCGCGCCGAAGGTCACCCGGAAGCGTCGGACGTCGTCCGTGTCGTTCCCGTCGTCGGATCTCGTCTCGATCTCCAGGTGCAGGCCCGTGGAGTCGACCGTGAGGCCGGCCCCCACGATCGCGTCGGGATCGCCGAGGTCCAGATCGAGGTCGCCGATCCGCGCGCCCGGGAGCAGGCGTGCCAACGCCACCGGCTGCGGCGGCTCCGCCGGCAGGGCCGCGTCGGGGTCGCCTCCGGGCAGTGCGGAGACCTCGTCGAAGAACGCGGTGCGCCGGCCGGCCGCGACGTAGCGCTCCGCGAGCTCGCGCTCGAAGTCGGGGTCCTCGGCGAACGGCCCGACCGACCACAGCCGCTCGACCTCGATCAACGACGGCTGGAGCGTGAAGTGCGGCCAGTGCGCGTTGGTTCGCGCGTCGGGCCCCATCCGGTCCCGGTAGGTGCGCCAGGCGTCCGTGTCCGGCTCGACGTAGTGGTGCATCCGGTAGCGGTAGCCGTCCACGTCCCGCGGCGACCCGCCGACCAGGTGCCGTTCGCCGACGGAGCGCGCGTACGACCGGTTGAACGCCACCTGCGCGACGGACGGGTCCTCGCGCAGCAGCCGGACCGGCCGCTCGACGTACGACCCGCGCGCGAACAGCTCCCATCCCGATTCGACGTACAGCACGTAGGGCGTGCCGACCCCGTCGAGCAGGCGGTTGATGCTCGTCGCCGCGTCCTCGTCCGCGGGCGTGCGGAGCAGCTCGACGAACGGGTACCGCAGCTGGAACGCGTGGCCGGGCACGAAGCCGCCGGCGCCGCAGAGGCAGACGAAGCGCGCCGCGCGGTCGATGTCCGTGACGCAGTGCAGCAGGCTGTTGAGGGTGCGCTCGAGCGCACGCGCATCGCCCGTGGACCGGACGACCACGGTCACGTCGCGCGGGGCAGCGTCGGCCGGCCTCGCCCCACCCAGGGCCGCGCCGATCCGGGCCGCCGTCGCGGCCGGGTACGTCACCCGCTCCTCCCGGACGGCCGCCACGCAGCGGTCGCGGTTGGCCGCCACCCGCTCGCGCTGGTCCTCGGGCAGCACCGCGCTCGCGAGCAGCTCGGTGCCCAGGTCCAGCGCCTCCACGGTGCGTCCGACGTAGGACGCGCACACGGCCTGCTCGTCCCGGGCCGCCCAGGCGTAGACGCCCGCGTCGACGAAGAAGTTGTCGTCGTGCGGGTACGGCATCTCGGCCGCCCGGCGGGCGAACTCGTAGGCGATCCGGAACTTCCCCTGCTCGCGGTAGTGCCGGGCGATCCGGGCGAACGGCTCGGCGCGCGTCGGCCGGGCCTCGAAGGCCTCCAGCAACGATTCCAGTGCCGCCGACCACGGCCGGCCCAGGCGCAGCAGGAGGTCGGCCCGACGGAGCAACGCCAGGCAGCGTTCCTCGTCCCACCCGCCGAGCTCGGCGCGCCGCGTGTAGGCCTCCAGCGCGCCCTCCTCGTCTCCCGCGTTGTCCAGGCTCTGCGCGAGGTAGAACTGCGACCGCGCGTCGGTGGGGTCGTCCGCGAGCACCGTGCGCAGCAGCTCCGCGTCGTCGCGGTACTTCTGCGGGTTGGCGCTGCGCGCACCGAGCGTGCGGCCCAGCACCACGTAGTCGCCCTCGAGACGCGCCTCGGTCGCCGGCTCGTCGCAGACCGGGTACTCGTGCAGCACGCCCTCGTAGCGCCACGGCAGTCCGCTGCGGAAGATCTGCCGCCGCCAGAACGCCGTGCCCACGCGGTACCGCAGCAGGTACGAATCGGCGGTCAGCCCCGAGAGGTCCAGGTCGCCCTCGACCGTGTCGTCCGCGTCGAGCACCCACAGGTAGTCGGCCTGGCCGTTGGCCAGCTGCAGGGCCTCGCTGCGGTTGGTGCCGAAATCGCGCCACGGACGGTGGTGGATCTCGCCCGGGATCCCGTGCTCCGCCATCCGCTGCTCGATCACCGCGACCGTGTCGTCGGTCGAGCCGGTGTCGACGATCACCCAGCGATCGATCCGCCCGGCCGCGGCGTCGAGCGACTCCCGGATGATGTGCGCCTCGTTGCGCACGATCATCGTCAGGCAGACGGTGGGGCGCGGAGTCGGTGGCGCGAGCGACATCGCTCGCCATCGTTGCGTATCGCCCGAGACGATGTCCACCGATATCGCGGAGCCCTCGGCCCTTTGTAGGGTCTCCAGCGATGGGCATACGACACCCGACCCCCGGCCGATGACCGCCGAGTCCGCCGTGCGGTTCCTGGTGGTCGTCGGGACGCGTCCCGAGGCGATCAAGCTCGCTCCCGTCGTGCGCGCCCTCCGCGACGACGCCCGCCACCTCGTCGCCGTCGTCGACACCGGCCAGCAACCAGCGCTCGTGCCGCCCGCGCTCGCGGCCGTCGGGCTGGCGTCCGACGTCCGGCTGACGCTCGAACGGCACGATCACGGGCTCAACGAGCTGCTGGGCCGGCTGATCGCGGGGCTCGACCGGGCGATCGCCGAGCAGCGGCCCGACGTCGTGCTCGTGCAGGGCGACACGACCTCCGCGCTGGCGGGCGCGCTGGCGGCCTTCCACCGGGGCGTGCCCGTGGGCCACGTCGAGGCCGGCCTGCGCTCCGGGGATCCGCGGCTGCCGTTCCCGGAAGAGGCGAACCGGCGGATGATCACGGCGCTCGCCCGCTGGCACTTCGCCCCGACCGCGCGCGCCGCCGACGCCCTGCGCGCCGAGGGCGTCCCCGCCGAATCGGTGCACCTGACCGGCAACCCGATCGTCGACGAGCTCCACCGGACCCTCGCCCTGACGGCGGCGTCGCCCGCGAGTCCCGTCCCCCGGGGGCGCAAGCTGCTCGTCGCCACCCTGCACCGCCGCGAGAGCATCGGCGCGCCGATCGCCGCCGTGCTGCGGGCGCTGCGCCGGATCGCGGACGCCGATCCGGCCGTCGACGTCTGGTTGCCGTTGCACGCCAACCCGCAGGTCCGTGACCCCGCGGTCGCCCTGCTCGGCGCGCATCCCCGGATCCGTCTGGAGGACGCGGCGGAGTACCCGCAGTTCCTGCGCCGGCTGGCCGCCGCCGACCTGGTGATCACCGACTCCGGCGGGGTCACGGAGGAGGCCGCGGTACTCGGCGTCCCGACCCTGGTCGTGCGCGAGCAGACCGAGCGTCGCGAGGCGATCGACGCCGGGATCGCTCGCCTCCTGGGGACCGACGAGGACGCGATCGTGGCCGCGGCGACGCAGCAACTCGCCGACGGGCGCCCGGCCGCGGGGACCGGCGCGTTCGGGTCCGGCGACGCCGGGGTCCGGATCGCCGCGATCCTGCGGGCCGAGGTCCGTCCTGACGGCGGGACGGGGCCCTAGGCCTCGAAGTCGACCAGCGTCGGAGCCGGATCGAGGATCGAGGCGTAGTGGCCCGAGGCCGACCAGTCGCCGTCGGGGTCCAGCTCCCGATAGCGCTCGTACTTGGCGCGACGGGCCGCGGCGTCGGCCCATCCGAGGTGCTTCAGGCGCACCGAGCAGGTCCAGAAGTCCAGCTCGCTGACCGACGGCGGGAACCGCCCCGCGTGCTGGGTCCGTTCCGGCCAGGTGCCGTCCATTCCCGGGACGGGGCGCACCAGGAAGGGACGGTGCAGCGTGTGGCTGCGCCAGTGCCCATCGCTGCGGTACTGCGTTGCGCTCCACATGTCGTACAGGCGGAAGAGCACCGCGTCGACCGCGGTCTGGTCGACCAGCGAGCGGATCTCCGTGCGGATCGCGTCCTCGAACTGCTCGTCGGCGTCGAGATTGAGGATCCAGTCGGGCTCCGCCGCCAGGGTGTGCTCCCACTGCAGCCGCCGCAGCCGGTGCTCCTGCCCGAACAGCGACCGGTCGAGCGTGATCACCTCGTGCGGCATCCCCGCCAGTGCCGCGCGGCAGACCGCCACGGTGTCGTCGGTGCTCGCGTCGTCGAGGATCACCGCCGCGTCGACGTAGGACGCGGCGTGGCGGAGCACCCGGTCCAGGTGGCGACCCGCCTCGTTGCGCACCACCATCGAGAGCACGATCCGGTTGTTGTGGGCCTTGCGCCACGGGTGGGACGCCGGCTTCGGGCTCACCGCGCCCGCGGGGGACGGGCCCTCGGCGGTGCTTCCCGCGGGAACGGCGGACGCCCCGCCAATGGCGGGATCGTCCCGGAACGCCGCGACCCGGTCCAGGTCGCGCTCGCGGTACAGGTGCAGCGGCGGGTGGTGCGTGTCGACGTACAGGCCGATCCCCAGCGCCGCGGCACGCGCGCAGAAGTCGCGGTCCTCGCCGAACGCCAGCAGGTTCGGCACCCGTGCGAAGCGCACCCCGCGCTCGATCGCCTCGCGCCGGACCAGCGTGCAGGCGCCGAGGCCGCCGACCTCGTAGCGGCCTGGCGTCCGCAGCATCGACACGAACTCCTCGGTCCGCCGCTGGATCTCGTCGGGACCGATCTCCTCCCCCCGCTCCAGGCGGAAGAGGCTGTACTGCCCGTGGCACCAGACCTGCGGCAGCTCGGGCCCGCCCGGCTCCCACCGCGTCCAGAACACCTCCGAGCAGATCAGCACCGGCTGGTCGACCAGGTGCCGAACCGTCTGCGGCTGGAGCACCAGATCGGAATCGACGAGGAACACCGCGTCGAAGCCCTCGTCGCGGACGATCTCGAGGAAGCGGTCCTTGAACGCCGCCACGCGGTCCGTCAGCGACGTCTGCCAGCGGTGCGTCTCGTCGTCCGTCACGTACAGGTCGCCCGGCGGTCCCGCCGGGAGGAACCGGACCGTGTCGTTCGGTGCGAAGGCGCGGAGCAGCGCGCTGGACTCCGGGTCGTCGTTGTCGTCGACGAACGCGAACTCCAGCCGCAGGCCGGTCCGGTCCAGCCCCTCGAGCGACTCGAGGAACGCGCACAGCTTGGCCGGCTGCTGACGGACCGGGGAAGCGATCAACACCCGCTGGTGCGCGTCTACGGGGTGCATCGTCGGAGGATCCTAGTTCGCGGGGCGGCGCCGGCCCGATCGTGATCAGCGCGGAGCGCCGCCCGCGATCGCGTTAGCCTGCTGCCCCAGATGGTCGGCTACCTGCAATTCGCCCAACTGGTGCGCACCGCGAACGCCCGGGTTCGCTCGGCCCACGAGCTGGAGCAGCGGTGGAAGGCGCTCGGTCCCGAGCGCCAGGCCGAGGCCCGCGTGGAGCTGGACCGGCTGAAGACGGCCCTCAAGGCCGTGCGGGACCGGATCGCCGCGGGACCGCGCGGGTTCATACGCGAGTTCAAGTCGGCGTACCGCGGCGAGGAGACGGCCCCGATCGCCGAGCCCGTCTCGCTGGGCAAGCTGATCGGCGAGCTGCACGCCGCGAGCAACGCCCTGCGGGAGAAGCTCGACGCCGTCGAGAGTGCGGCGGCGGAGCAGGCCGCGCCCGTGCCCCCGGCTGCGTCGGCACCCGCCGAGGCGGACGCCGCCGCTGCCGCGCCCGCACCGGAGGCCCCGGCGGAGCCCCAGTGATCCCCCGCCCGCGCCGCACGTAGCTACTCTGGGTAGCGAACGCCGGTCGCTCGATCCGTCGCTTCGTCCGCCCCGACCCTGGTCCGCACATGACGCACGATCACCTCGATGTCCTGATCATCGGCGCCGGCCTGTCAGGCATCGGTGCCGCGCATCACCTGCAGAAGCACCACCCGCAGCGGAAGATCGCGCTGCTCGAGTCCCGCTCCGAGCTGGGCGGGACCTGGAGCCTGTTCCGCTATCCCGGGGTGCGGTCGGACTCCGACATGCACACGCTCGGATTCGGCTTCCGGCCCTGGAAGGACGCCAAGGCGATCGCCGACGGCCCCGCGATCCTGCGCTACCTGCACGACACCGCACGGGAGTACGGGATCGATCGCCTGATCCGCTACGACCGGCGCGTGGTCGACGCCGCGTGGTCCTCGGCCGACGCCCGCTGGACCGTGACGATCCAGCGCACGGACGACGGCTCGACCGAGACGCTGACCTGCAACTTCCTGCTCGGCTGCACCGGCTACTACCGCTACGACGAGGGATACAGCCCGAGCTTCCCCGGCAGCGAGACGTTCCGGGGACGGATCGTCCACCCCCAGGCGTGGCCCGAGGACCTGGACTACGCGGGCAAGCGCGTCGTCGTGATCGGCAGCGGCGCCACCGCGGTCACCCTGATCCCGGCGATGGCGCCGGACGCCGCGCACGTGACGATGCTGCAGCGGTCGCCGACGTACGTGACCTCGCTGCCCTCGGTCGACAAGCTCGCGGAGCGGATCAAGCGGGTCCTGCCCGACCGCCTCGCCTTCCCGGTCGTCCGCTGGAAGAACATCCTCACCCAGATCGCGCTGTACCAGTTCAGCCGTCGCCGACCCGAGCGGATGAAGGCGTTCCTGCGGAAGTTCCTGGAGCGCCAGCTGCCCGACGGCTTCGACATCGACCGGCACTTCACCCCGACCTACGACCCGTGGGACCAGCGGCTCTGCCTGGTGCCCGACGGCGATCTGTTCCGCGCGCTGCGCAAGGGGACCGCGTCGGTCGCGACCGACACGATCGAGCGCTTCACCGAGACCGGGATCCAGCTCGGGTCGGGCGAGCACCTGCCCGCGGACGTGATCATCACCGCCACCGGCCTCAACCTGCTGATGATCGGCGGGATCCGGGTCACGGTCGACGGTGCCGACGTCGACATCCCGTCGCGGATGGCCTACAAGGGCATGATGCTCGAGGGCGTCCCGAACTTCGCGTTCGCGATCGGGTACACCAACGCGTCCTGGACCCTCAAGGCGGACCTGACCGGCGAGTACGTCGCCCGCCTGCTGAAGACGATGGACGAGCGGGGGCAGCACCAGTGCACCCCGGTCAACCGCGACCCCGGCGTGACCCACGCGCCGCTGCTCGACTTCGACGCCGGCTACGTGCTGCGGTCGGTCGACCAGCTGCCGCGGTCGGGATCGAAGGCCCCGTGGCGGGTCCGGATGAACTACGCCTACGACGTGGTGGCGCTGCGCTACGGCAAGATCGACGATGGGACGATGGAGTTCTCGTCGCCGACCCCGACCCCGTCCGCGCCGCTCGCGTCGACGTCCGCGTAGCCCGCGAGTTCCAGCAGCGGTAGACGCCCCACGCTAGGCTGCCCGCGTGTCCCGTCCACTGCTGCTGGTCGACCTTCCGTGGGTGCTCTACCGCGCCCACTTCGCGCTGCCGTCGAAGATCCGTGGCGCGGACGGTGAGCCGATCGGCGCCCTGCTCGGCGCCGCCCGGACGATCCTGAGCGAGATCGCCGAGCACGATCCGGCCGCCGTCTGCTGCGCGACCGGCGCCGAGGACGCGACCCACCGGACCCGCTTGCTGCCCGCCTACCACGCGCACCGCGACCCGATGCCCGAGGCGCTGCGACGGCGCTGGGACCAGGCCCCGGCGTTCTGCGAGGCGTTCGGCTGGACGGTCCGCGACGGAGGCGAGCTCGAGGCCGACGACGTGATCGCCACGCTGGCCCGGCGACGCGCCGCGTCCGGAGGCGACGCGGTGATCGTCAGCGGCGACCGCGACCTGATGGCCTGCATCGATGAGCACGTGCGGATGCGCCGGCCCGTCGGCAAGGGGCCGGGCCTGACCACGGTCGACGTCGCCGGCGTCGAGGCAGCGCTCGGCGTCCGCCCCGACCAGGTGACCGACCTGATCGCGCTGCGCGGAGACCCGTCCGACGGGATCCCCGGGGCCCGCGGCGTCGGCGCCAAGACGGCGGCGCGGCTGCTCGAGGCCCACGACAGCCTCGAGGGCGTGCTGCTGGCCGCCGGAGCCGAGGGACCCAACGGCGAGCCCGCCCAGGAGCCGATCCTCGGCGACGGCCTGACGCCGCGACTGGCGGCGCTGCTGCGCGACCAGGCCACGTCGGTCCGCCGCGACCACGCCGTGGCGCTGCTGCACGAGATCGAGGTCGACGACGTGCCGGACCGCGAGCTCGACCGGGCCGGCGGTGCCGAGGCGGCCGAGGAGCTGGGTATGACCCGACTCGCGGCCGACCTGCGGGCGTCCTAGAACGACGCCTCGGTCGGGCCGAGCCGGCTCCGGATCGCGGAGCGACCACGGGCCAGAACCGCGGAGGCCCGAGAACGACGAAGGGCCTCCGGAGAGGCCCTTCACGCTGGAGCCCCGAGGGGCTCGACGACGCTCAGTCCTGGGCCGGAACCGGCGACGGGACGATCCGGATGTACGGCTTGGGCTCTTCCCAGCCGTCCGGGTACTTCTCCTTGGCCTGGTCGTTGCTGACCGAGCCCGCGATGATCACGTCCTCGCCCTGCTGCCACTGGGCGGGCGTCGCGACGGCGTGGTTGGCCGTCAGCTGCAGCGAGTCGACGACGCGCAGCACCTCGTCGAAGTTGCGGCCCGTGGTCATCGGGTAGATCAGCACGAGCTTGATCTTCTTGTCCGGACCGATCACGAACACGTTGCGCAGGGTCTGGTTCTGCGCGGGGGTGCGGGCGGTCGGGTCGCCGTCGACGTCGGCCGGGAGCATCCCGTAGGCCTTGGCGACCGCGAAGTCGGTGTCGGCGATCAGCGGGAACTGGGGCTTGGCGCCCTGCGTCTCCTCGATGTCGGCGAACCACTTCTGGTGGTTGTCGACCGGGTCGACCGAGATCGCGATCGTCTTGACGCCGCGCTTCTCGAACTCGCCGTTGATCAGGGCCATGTAGCCCAGCTCGGTGGTGCAGACCGGGGTGAAGTCCCGCGGGTGCGAGAAGAGGACGGTCCAGCTGTCCCCGATCCAGTCGTGGAAGGAGATGCGACCGTCGGTGGTCTCAGCTTCGAAGTCCGGCGCGGTATCGCCGATGGTCAGTGCCATGCTCGGGTCCCTGTCTCGTGAACGTACGTCATCGACAAACGCTAATGACGTATTGCGGATCAGTTTTCAGATTAGCGCGTTGAGGAATCCCGTGCGATCGCTTCGCCGCGGGCGGGACGACGCCGACGGAGCGCGCCGCCCGGGCGTCCTGCGGATCGTCGTGGTGCCCGCCGACTCGCGACGGCCGATGAATTCGGTGCGCCCGGCCCGTCCTTGGGACGCACCCGAACGTGAGAGGCCCCCGATGCCCCGCATCACCCCGAATCTGTGGTTCGACGGCCACGCCGAGCAGGCCGCCGAGTTCTACGTCGCGATCTTCCCCGACTCGCGGGTCACCGAGGTCGCCCGCTACGGGCCGAACGAGCCCGGTCCCGAGGGCACCGTGATGACCGTCGCCTTCGAGCTCGACGGCAACCCCTTCGTCGGGATCAACGGCGGCCCGCAGTTTCCGCACAGCGAGGCCGTCTCGTTCGAGATCTCCTGCCCCACGCAGGCCGACGTCGACTACTACTGGGACGCGCTGCTCGCCGACGGCGGGGCGCCGAGCCAGTGCGGGTGGCTCAAGGACCGGTTCGGCCTCTCGTGGCAGGTCGTCCCCGAGGGGTTCTCGGCCCTGCTCGCGTCCGGGGACGGCGCGGCGCGCAGTCGGGCGACCCAGGCGATGCTGAAGATGGTCAAGCTGGACATCGCCGAGCTGGAGCGCGCCGCCGCGGGCTGATCCGATGAACGGTGGCGTCCGACCCCGGTGCGCCCGCACCGATCCGGCCGGAGGGCTAGCGTTGGGGTATGAGCGACCCGGATCAGCAGGCAGCCGTACGCGATCAGATCGTCGTCGGTCACGACGGCAGTGACGGCGGACGCGATGCGTTGGCGCTCGCGGTCGCGCTCGCCGACGCCTGGGGCCAGGATCCGACGATCACCGTCGTCGGCGTCTACCCCTACGACCCCTCCTACAAGAGCGCGTCGGACACCTACGAGGCCAAGCTGGCCGAGCAGACCGAGGGCCAGCTGACCGACGCCCGCGCCCTGTACTCCGACCGCGCGAACGTCCGCTTCACCGTGGTCCGCGGGTCGTCGCCCGCGCAGGCGCTCGACGCCCGCGCGATCGTCGTCGGGCGCAGCCACACCAACGTCGTGACGCGGCCGTTCCTCGGCAGCGCCACCGAGCAGGCGCTGCACGGATCGCCCTGCGCGGTCGTCGTCGCCCCCGTCGGCTGGGCCGACCGCGGCGCGCAGCTGCAGACGATCGGCGTCGCCTACGACGGCGGCGAGAACGCCCGACACGCGGCCGAGGTCGCCGGCCGGCTCGCGGCCCACAGCGGCGCCGCGCTGCGGATCCTGCGGGTCGTCCAGACCGTGCCGCTCTGGTACGGCGGCGCGCTCGACCCGTTCCCGCTCGACGCCCTGCGCGCCGACGCCGAAGAGGACATCGCGGCGCTCCGCGGCCAGCTCGGCGAGATCGACGTGACCGGCGAGATCATCCTCGGCGACACCCGGACGGCCCTCGAGGACCCCGCGGGGATCGACCTGCTGGTCGTCGGCTCGCGCGGCTTCGGCGCCGTCCGCCGGGTCGTGCTCGGCAGCACCAGCACCCAGCTGGTCCGCCACGCCAAGGTCCCGGTCGTCGTCGTGCCGCGGATCGGCGAGGACGAGGGCTCCGGGCCCCGCGACTGACGGCTCGGACGAGCGGGTCGGCGGCGGCCGGCCCGCTCCCCTCCCGGGGACGACGGCGGCGCCTGGGACCCGTGTCCGGCTCCCGAGGCGTCCCTACCGCCGCTCAGACCGCGGGCGAGTCCTCGACCGCGGTCCGCGGCAGCACCAGCAGCGGGCACGCGGGGTCGCGCACCAGCTTGGCGCTGACGCTGCCCAGCAGCACCCGCCGAATCGGACCGTAGCCGCGCGACCCGAGCACGAGCAGGTCGGCGTCGTCGGTCGCCTCGGTGATCGCCTTCACGGGCTCGCCGGTCAGCACGCGGACGTCGATCCGCTCGACGCCCTCGACCCGCCCGGCGGCGGCCGTCAGGTCCTCGCGCACGATCCGGGCCAGGTCGCCGGCGGCGTCCGATCCGCCGTAGGCGGCGTACCAGACCGCGGCGGGCTCGACGACCCCGACGATCCGCAGCTCGGCACCCGCGGCCCGCGCGATCTCGGCGGCGGCGTCGAGCGCCTGCTGCGACTCGCCCGAGCCGTTGAAGGCCACGGCGACCGTCTTCAACGGTCCGGCGTCCTCGGCGTAGCCGGCCGGGGCGATCGCGACCGCGCACCGCGATCCGGTGATCGTCTGCTCGGTGATGCTGCCGGCCTGCACGCGGCGCATGCCGTGGTTGTGGCTGACGCCGACGACGATCACCGTCGCGTCCTCGGCCACCGCGAGCCGGTGCAGGCCGTCCGACGGGGAGAGCCCGCACGACGGCTTGATCGTGACGTCGGCCGGCTCGCCGAGTCGCTCGCGTACCGGGGCCAGCTCGGCGTTGGCACGGTCGCGCAGGACCTTGCGCCACCCGCTCGGCTCCGCGGGCTCCTCCGGCGGGTTGTAGGCGTAGACGCTCGTGACCAGCAGCTCGTGATCGGGGTCGATCCCGGCCAGGACCTCGGCGAGCGCCAAAGCGTCCCGTCCGGCCGGCGAGTCGACGTATCCCGTGATGATCCGCTGCGTCATGTGCGCTCCTGGTCGTCGCACGCTCCGGTTCGCCCCGGGGCGCGCCCGTCCCGAGCGTACCGGAGGCCGACGGCACCGCGATCGCAGCGGGAGCCGCGGTCCCGCTCGACCGGCCGGATCGCGCCCGGCAGCGGGTACCGTGGAGCCATGGAGCCCCGACGTCGGTCCCACCCGCTCGGCATCGCCGCCGTCCGCACGGGGTTGCCGGCCGTGCTCGTCGTCGCCGCGGGCGTGGTGCTGATCGTCGGCCCGCGCGGGCTCGCGCCGGGGCTGCTGGCGACGGCGATGTTCGTGATCGTCGCCGACTGGATCATCCGGATCGCGTTCTCGAGCCAGACCGATCGCGACGTCGAGGCCTCGGCCCGGAGCCGCTTCGCCCGCTCGGGACGGTGGCCGGAGGACGACGGGGCTGCGTCGGACGGCGAGGCAGACGACCCCGACGGCGACGGCCGGACCGGGGCCCGCGAGGACGAGGCTCCCGCACCCGCTCCCCGCGATGCCCCGCACCGCTCGGCGTCGCACGACGGGACGGCCGGCGGCGGCGCGCCGTCACGCGGAGCGTCGCGTCGCCGCCCGCCGCGGCGCTGACGCTCCGCACCACGACCCCCGAAAGACCCACCCGATCGGGTGGGCATCGCATACAGTGGCGCCGAGGGTCTCGGCCCCAGGGAGCACGGAGCACGATCCCGTGCCCGCGAACCGCCACGCACGGGAGTCCATCGACGTGAACGATGCAGAGTACGCCGGCCTCGACGGCCTCGGAATCGGAGCCGCGATCGCCGACGGGACGATCAGCTCCGAGGAGGCGCTGACCGCCGCCCGCCGCCGCGCCGACGAGGTCAATCCGGCGATCAACGCGATCGTCCGCGACATGGACCGCGAGGCCGCGTCCCTGCCGGGAGCGTCCGCGGAGGGCCCGTTCGCCGGCGTCCCGTTCCTGATCAAGGACCTCGGGCAGGACTTCGCGGGGCTGCCGACGTCGTCCGGCTGCCGCGCCCTCGCCACCACCCCGATGCCCGAGCACGCGACCGTCGTGCAGCGCTGGATCGACGCCGGCCTGGTGATCTTCGGCAAGACCAACACGCCCGAGTTCGGCGCCAAGGGCGTGACCGAGTCCGAGCTGCTCGGCCCCTGCCGCAACCCCTACGACCTGAACCGCACGCCGGGCGGCTCGTCCGGCGGCGCGGCGGCGGCCGTCGCGGCCGGGATCGTCCCGGTCGCCGGGGCGTCCGACGGCGGCGGCTCGATCCGGATCCCGGCGGGCTGCTGTGGGCTGTTCGGCCTGAAGGCCGGTCGCGGGGTGATCCCCAACGGCCCGCGCTACAGCGAGCTGCTGCAGGGCTCCGCGACCCACGGCGTGATCTCGCGCTCGGTCCGCGACAGCGCCGCGATGCTCGACGTGATGGCCGGCCAGGACCCCGTCGCGCCCTACCAGGTGGCCCCGCCGACCGACGGTCCGTACGGCGACGAGGTCGGGCGCGATCCGGGCAAGCTGCGGATCGGCTTCGTCACGACCTCGTCGATCAACCCGAACCCGCACCCCGACGCCGTCGCCGCGGTCGAGAGCGCCGCCCGGCTGCTCGAGAGCCTCGGCCACCACGTCGAGGCGGTCCCCGCCCCGCAGGACGACGCCAAGCTTGCCCGCGAGTTCCTGACCACCTGGTTCGTCAACATCGCGTCCGAGGTCGAGCTGACCAAGCGGCTGACCGGGGCCGGTGACGAGGGCTTCGAGCAGGACACGCGACTGATGGCCGCGCTCGGCCGCGCGACGTCGGGGATCGACGTCCACCGTGCGCTCGAGGGCCGCCACGAGCACGTCCAGGCGCTCGCGTCGTTCCACCGGAAGTACGACCTGCTGATGACGCCGACGATGTCGCAGGCGCCGATCGAGCTCGGCGCGCTCGACACGCCGCCCGCGATGCGCCGGGCGGCCGACCTGCTGCTGAAGACCCGCACGGCGCGGTTCCTGGCGAAGACGCCGATCCCGGACCAGTTGATCAACGACAACCTCGGCTGGGTCCCCTACACCCAGCTGGCCAACATCACCGGCCGCCCCGCGAGCAGCGTGCCGCTGCACTGGACCGACGCCGGCCTGCCGCTCGGGATCCAGTTCGTCGCCGACCTCGGCGGCGAACGGACGCTGCTGCGGCTGGCCGCGCAGCTCGAAGAGGCCCAGCCCTGGGCCGACCGGCGCCCGACCGCGGTGTAGGCCGGCCGGCGGCGAGGACGGGAACTCCCGCCCTCCCGAGCGAGCGGCCCGCACCGGCGGGCCGCGGCGCTCAGCCCTCGATCGCCTCGGAGGCTTCCATCCAGGCGGCCTCGACGTCGTCCTTCTCGCCGGTCACCGTCGCCAGCTCGGCGGTCAGCTCGCGCAGCCGGCCGACGTCGGTCGCCGCCTCCGCCATCTGGTCGTGGATCGCCGCCTCGCGCGCTTCGAGCTTCTCGATCTGACGCTCGAGCTTCTGGACCTGCTTGCGGGCGTCGCGCAGCGCGCCACCCGTCAGGCCCGTGGGCGCCGCCGGCTTCGCCGGGGTCGGCACGTTGGCGCCGGATGCGACGCGGTCGGCGGCGTCGGCGGCCTCGGCCTGACGGCGGACCGTCAGGTACTCCTCGATCCCGCCCGGCAGGTGCCGGATCCCGCCCTCGCCGAGCAGCGCGTAGACGTTGTCGGTCACCCGCTCGACGAAGTAGCGGTCGTGGCTGACCACGATCAGCGTGCCGGGCCAGGCGTCGAGCAGGTCCTCGAGCGCGGTCAGCGTGTCGATGTCCAGGTCGTTGGTCGGCTCGTCGAGCACCAGCACGTTGGGCTCGTTCATCAGCAGCCGCATCAGCTGCAGCCGCCGGCGCTCGCCGCCCGAGAGGTCCTTGACCAGCGTCCGACTCTTGGCGCCGCGGAAGCCGAAGCGGTCGGCCATCTGGCCGGCGGTCAGCTCGCTGCCGTCGGCCAGGGTCGTCCGGCCCTTGACCTCCTCGAGCGACTCGAGCACGCGCAGGTGCCCCGGGATCTCCGCGGTGTCCTGCGAGAGGTGCGCCAGGCTCACGGTCTCGCCGCGCTCGACCGTGCCGGTCGACGGCTGCAGCTCGCCCGCGAGCAGCTTGATCAGGCTGGTCTTGCCGGACCCGTTGACGCCGACCAGTGCCACCCGGTCGCCCGGACCGAACCGCCAGGTCACCCGGTCGAGCACCGGCCGGTCGCCGTAGGCGAGCGAGACGTCGACCGCGTCGAGCACCTTGCCGCCCAGTCGGCGGCTGGCGAACTTGAGCAGCTCGACGCCGTCCCGCGGCTCGGGCTCGTCGGCGATCAGGGCGTTGGCCGCCTCGATCCGGAACTTCGGCTTCGACGTCCGGGCCGGCGGGCCCCGCCGCAACCACGCCAGCTCCTTGCGCATCAGCTGCTGGCGCCGGTCCTCGCGCGACGACGCCTGACGGTCACGCTCGGCGCGCGCCAGCACGTAGGCCGCGTAGCCGCCTTCGTACTGGTGGACGTCCCCGTCGGAGACCTCCCAGGTGTCGGTGCAGACGGCGTCGAGGAACCAGCGATCGTGGGTGATCACCACGAGCGATCCCCGCCGCTGCGCCAGGTGCTCGGCCAGCCAGGCCACGCCCTCGACGTCCAGGTGGTTGGTCGGCTCGTCGAGCAGCAGCAGCTCGTCGTCGTCCAGCAGCAGCTTGGCCAGCGCGATCCGTCGCCGCTCGCCGCCCGACAACGGGTGGATCACCGTGTCCAGCCCCTGCGGGAACCGCGCCATCGAGACCCCGCCGAGCAGCCCGTCGAGCACCGAGCGGAAGCGCGCGTCGCCCGCCCACTCGTGGTCGGCGCGGCCCTGGATCAGCTCGTCGCGGATCGTCTTGCGGCCGTCGAGCTCGTCCGACTGGCCGATCACCGCCATCGAGAGGCCGCCGACCCGGGTCACCGCCCCGGCGTCCGGCTCCTCCTGCCCGGCGATCAGCCGCAGCAGCGTCGACTTGCCGTCGCCGTTGCGCCCGACGATCCCGACGCGGTCGCCGGCGTTGACGCCGAGGGTGATGTCGTCCAGCACCGTCCGGCTGGCGAAGCCCTTGCTGACGTTCTTGAGGTTGACCAGGTTGCGGGGGGCCGCCATCGACGCCGGAGTTTGGCGCACCCGCCCGGCGCTTCGCGGGCACGTCGGCGAGGCGGCGGCCGAACGGGCCGGCGAGGCGCGACTTGCGACGCGCCGAACCGCTGTACGTACGACCAGTTGGCGTAATTTTCCAGTGACTGTATTGTCCACGCACGTGAACACCGCATCCACCCCCAAGGCCGCGCCCGAGCCGCTGGACCGCCGGACGCTGATCATCGCGGCCGTCGTCCTGCTCGGCGCCGTCATGACGATCCTCGACACGACGATCATCAACGTCGCGATCGACCGACTGGCGACCGACTTCGACTCGCCGATCACCACGATCCAGTGGGTCGTGACCGGCTACACGCTGGCGCTGGCCACGGTGATCCCGATCACCGGCTGGGCCTCGGACCGCTTCGGCACCAAGCGGATCTACCTCTGGTCGCTGATCCTCTTCGTGCTCGGCTCGGCGCTCTGCGGCGTCGCCTGGTCCGCCGAGTCGCTGATCGCGTTCCGCGTGCTCCAGGGGATCGGTGGCGGGATGATCATGCCCGCCGTGATGACGATCATGACCCAGGCGGCCGGCCGCGACCGGATCGGCCGCGTGATGGGGATCCTCGGCGTGCCGATGCTGATCGCCCCGATCGTCGGTCCGATCCTCGGCGGCTGGCTCGTCGACGACGTCTCGTGGCGCTGGATCTTCTTCGTCAACGTGCCGATCGGCATCGTTGCGGTGATCGCCGCGTACCTGGTGCTCGACCGCGACAAGCCGCAGCCCGCCCACCGGCTCGACTGGCTCGGTCTGGTGCTGCTGTCCCCCGGCCTCGCGCTGCTGATCTACGGCCTCGCCGAGTCCGCCGCGGACGGCTTCGGAGCCGCCAAGTCGTGGGGACCGATCCTCGCCGGCGTCCTGCTGATCGCGGCGTTCTTCCGCCACAGCTGGACGGCCGAGACGCCGCTGATCGCCGTCCGCAGCTTCGTCCGCAGCCGGGCCGGGGCGGCGGCGGGCGTCTTCCTGATGTTCGCGATCGCGTTCTTCGGCGCGCTGCTGCTGATCCCGCTCTACTACCAGACGGTCCGCGGCGACACCGCGTTGCAGTCGGGTCTGCTGCTGGCCCCGCAGGGCCTCGGCGCGATGATCACGATGCCGATCGCGGGCCGGCTGACCGACCGCTACGGCCCGCACAAGCTGCCGGCCTACGGCCTGCCGCTGCTGCTGATCGGGATGTCGCCGTTCGCCTTCGTCACCGCGGACACCTCGTACGTCCTGCTCTGCGGGTTCGGCTTCGTGCTCGGCCTCGGCATGGGCCTCTCGATGATGCCGACGATGACCGCCGCGATGAACGCCGTGCCGCCGAGCGAGATCGCCCGGACCAGCACCGCGATGAACATCATCCGGCAGGCCGGCGCCTCGATCGGCACCGCGATCATGTCGGTGATCCTCGCCCACAACATCACGAGCAACGTCGGCACCGGCAGCGGGAGCGGCGGGCCCGAGGGGCTCGGCGCGGTGCACGGTCTGGACGCGGCGCAGCGCTCGGTCGTCGCCGGACCGCTGGCCGACGCGTTCGCGTCGACCTTCGTCTGGGCGCTCGGGCTGCTGGCGATCGCGTTCGTCGCCGCGCTGCTGATGGCCCGGGGCGGACGGTCGGCGCCGGCCGCGCCGATCGTCGTGGACCCCGAGCCCGAAGCGGTGGTCAGCCCGAGCTGAGGCTTCAGACCACGACCGGGTGGTCGGTCAGCGCCGGCGAGTCCTCGCCCTCGTCGCGGATCAGGTCGCGGACCGCGGCGTCGAGCGGCTCGCGGCGGCCGATCTCGTCGAACGCCTCGCGCCCGCCGACGTCGAGCAGGCACGCGGCGATCGTCCAGCCGCTGTCGTAGCGGTCGATCACCCGCGGATCGATGTACGAGCTGCGGGCGACCGCCGGGGTGTTCCCGAGCATCTCGGCGACCTCGCCGATCGTGTCGCGGATCGCCCGCTGGTGGGCGGTCCGGCTGACCGCCTCGGCCGCGCGCTCGGCCAGCCCGACGGCCGCCAGCACCGTCGCGTTCCAGGTCCGGAAGTCCTTGGCGGTGCACGGTCCCGCGTGATGCTCGAGGAAGCGGTTGACGTCCTCGGAATGCAGGTTGTGCCAGCCGCCCTCGTCGCGGAACGCGAGCAGCCGGGGATCGTCGTCGCGGCGCCG
>JBAZOW010000028.1:0-19711 GCA_041648495.1 Patulibacter sp. | reverse complement strand
CGGCGTCGACGCCTGGATCTTCCTGGTCCACCTGACGGGCATCGGCTCGCTCGTCGGCTCGATCAACTTCTACGTCACGATCGCCAACCTGCGTGCGCCGGGCATGACCTGGAGTCGCCTGCCGCTGTTCTGCTGGACGATCCTGACCTACTCGGTGCTGCTGATCCTGGCGCTCCCGGCGATCGCCGCGGCCGTCACGCTGCTGCTCACCGACCGCCACTTCGGCACCAACTTCTACAACCCGACCGAGGGTGGCTCGCCGCTCCTGTGGCAGCACCTGTTCTGGTTCTTCGGTCACCCCGAGGTCTACATCATGGTGCTGCCGGGCTTCGGCATCATCTCGGAGGTCCTGCCGGTCTTCGCCCGCAAGCCGATCTTCGGCTATAAGGCGATCGCCGCGTCGACCCTCGTCATCGCCTTCCTGGGCCTGATGGTGTGGGCGCACCACATGTTCACGACGCCGAGCCCGAGCATCGTGTTCGCGTTCTTCATGGTCTCGTCGATGCTGATCTCGATCCCCACGGGCATCAAGATCTTCAGCTGGATCGGCACGCTCTGGCGCGGCACGATCATCTTCTCGACGTCGCTGCTGTTCGCGGTCGGCTTCCTCGGGACGTTCCTGATCGGCGGCATCACCGGCGTCTTCCTGGGCATCTACCCGGTCGACTGGCAGCTGCACGACACGTACTTCGTGGTCGCGCACTTCCACTACGTGCTGATGGGTGGCGCGGTCTTCGCGATCTTCGCGGGCCTGTACTACTGGTACCCGAAGATGACCGGCCGGATGATGGACGAGCGTCTGGGCAAGATCAGCTTCTGGACGATGCTGATCGGCTTCCACACGACCTTCCTGATCCAGCACTCGATCGGCCTCGACGGCATGCCGCGACGGATCCCCGAGTACGCGGACGTCGGAAACCTGGCGCTCTACAACATGATCTCCACGGTCGGGGCGTTCATCCTCGGCGCGGGCATCATGATCACGATGTGGAACGTGCTCCGCAGCCTGAAGAAGGGCGCGGTCTCCGGGCCCGACCCGTGGAAGGCGAACACGCTCGAGTGGTTCACGCAGTCGCCGCCGCCGCAGAACAACTTCGACACGGTCCCGCGCGTCCGCTCGGTGGAGCCGATGAAGGACATCCGCGCCGAGATCGACCGTCGCAGCGCCGAGCAGGCCAGGCAGCCGGGCTGATGTCGGCCGCGATGACGACCGGGAGGCGATGAGCGGCGTGCCGTCCGTGTCGGCCCCCCGACATAGCGCTGCTGCCGCGACGCCGCTGATCCAGGCCGACCTGCGTCAGCGGGTCGCCGACCTGGTCGCGCTGACCAAGCCGAAGGTGCAGGTCCTCCTGCTCCTGACGACGGTCACGGCGATGTACGCGGCGGGCAGCCCGTCGATCTGGCTCGTGCTGGCCACCGTCGTCGGAGGCTCGTTGGCCTCCGGCGGAGCCAGCGCGTTCAACCACTGGTACGACCGCGACATCGACGCGGTGATGGAGCGGACCAAGGACCGCCCGATCCCCTCGGGTCGGATGGAGCCGCACGTCGCCCTCTGGGCCGCGCTCTGGCTGACGATCGGCTCGTTCGCGCTGCTCGCGTGGGCGGCGAACATCACCGCCGCGCTCCTGGCGATGGCCGGATTCGTCTGGTACGTCGGGGTCTACACGATGTGGCTCAAGCGCCGCACCACGAACAACATCGTGATCGGCGGCCTGGCCGGGGCGTTCCCGCCGATGGTCGGCTGGGCGGCGGTGACCGGCGGCTTCGCGGTCGACTCGCTGTACCCGTTCGCGATCGTCTTCGCCTGGACCGCTCCGCACTTCTGGGCGCTGTCGCTGCTGATCCTGGACGACTACCAGGCCGCCAAGATCCCGATGCTGCCCGCCGTCCGCGGCACGGCCTACACCTATCGGGCGATCACGATCTGGTCCGCGATCACGGTCGTGGTCTCGATCGTCCCGGTGCTGACCGGGGCGTTCGGCCTGATCTACCTGGTGGCGGCCCTGGCCCTCGGCGTCGAGCTGATGCGCCGGTCGCTGCTGCTCGGCCGGGAAGGATCGCGGGAAGCCGCGCTCGGCCTGCACCTCTACGCGTTGATCTACCTCTCGGTCCTGTTCGCCGCGATGGTCGCCGACGCCAAATTTTGATCGAGTACGAGAAGGACTGATCTCATGGACCGCAACCTCGCCAAGCGCAACCTGCGCGACGCGCTGATCGCCAGCATCGTCATCCTCGTGATGTTCCTGCTGACGTTCGTCGCCGCCATCATCTACGTCTCGTAACCACCATGAGCGAACTCGACAAGCCCGTCCCGCCCGCCGGCGAGGACATCCACCTTCCCGGGAACAGCGCCCAGCCGCTGATCCTGACGCTCGGCGTCACGATCCTGCTCGTCGGCGTGACGATCAACCTCTGGATCGTCGCCGTCGGCCTGATCATCACCGTCGGCACGCTGGTCGCCTGGGTCCGCGACGCGATTCGCGAGACCAACGCGTTCCCGCTGCACGACGAGCACCACTAGCGGCACCTCGAGGGCCGTCGACGAGAACCGTCGCTGACGTTTCCGGCGGGCCGATCCGGCCCGCCGTACCGGAACGTCCCCCGAACGGCGCTAGACGGCCTTGGGCGACGCCGGAGGGCGTCGTCCGTTGCTGCTCGGCTGCGCCAGCTCGACCAGCTCGGCCACCGTGGCCTCGATCCCCTCGGCGATCAGCCTGATCTTCGGCAGCTTGTCCTGGTCGCCGAGCAGGCCGAACTCGACCCAGCCGTCGTAGGACGTCGCGGCGATCGCCAACGCCCGGTCGCCGGACAGGAACGGGACGGCCAAGGTGTGGCGCAGCCGGCGGCCCTGCAGGTACATCGCGGCCTGGGGGCCGGGGACGTTCGTCACCAGCACGTTGAAGTGCCGATCGGCGAGCGGGACGCGTGAGGCCTGCGCCAGCACCGAGGGCACCCCGAACGAGGACGACGCCGTCCAGGTGTCGGCGCCGACGGTGCGCTTGGCCGCCAGGCTGGTCGACATCGCGTGCCGCACCCGGGAAAGCCGGACCAGCGGGTCGGCCTCGCCGACCGACAGCGGCGCGTAGAGCATCGTGATCGGCCGGGCCTGTTCCGACGAGCCCGTCGAGGCGATCGCCACCGGTACCGCCGCCCGCAGCTCGAGCCCTTCGACCTCGGTGCCGCGATCGAGCAGCCAGCCGCGGATCGCGCCGGCGACCGCGGCCAGCACCACGTCGTTGACGGTGCCGCCGAAGCGGTCCTTGACCCGCTTGAGGTCGGCGACGGGCACCCGCGCGTAGGCGAGCGTGCGGTGGGTCCCGATCGGCACGTTCAGCGGCGACGCGGGGGCGGGGCTCAGCCGCGAGACCACGCGGCCGTTGGTGCTGTCGACGAGCTCGCGCAGACGGGCCGCGGCGGCGGACGGCGACGAGACGGTGCGGGCCAGGCGGGACGGCAGGCCGGCAGCGGTGCGCACCGCGCTGGTGGCGGACGCGGCGAGCAGCTGCGCGGTCGTCGGCGACGGCAGGGCCGGCCAGCGACGCTGCTCCTCGCGGTCGAGCGGCGGGTCGGGCTCGGAGTCCAGCAGCGTGGTCATCAGGTCCATCGCCACGACCCCGTCGACCAGCGCCTGGTGCGACTTCGTGACCAGCGCGAAGCCTCCGTCCCAGAGGCCCTCGATCACCCACAGCTCCCAGAGCGGCTTGGTCCGGTCGAGGCGCTGCGAGAAGATCCGCGCGGCCGCGGTCCGCAGCTCGGCGAGGTTGCCCGGCGCCGGCAGCGCGGTGTGACGGACGTGGTACTCGATGTTGAACGTCGGGTCGACCGCCCAGCGGGGACGACCGAGGCCGAGCGGCGGGTCGACCAGCACGGTGCGGTAGCGCGGTATCCGCGCCAGCCGTCGCAGCACGTGCTCGCGCAGCGCGTCGATCGGCAGCGACGGGCCGGCAAAGACCGCGACCCCGCCGACGTGCATGTGGGCGGCGCCGCGCTCCTCGCGGAGCAACGAGGCGTCGGCGGCGGTGAGCTCGGTGAGGTGGGTGCGGTGCATGGGTCGTTCGGTGGCTCCAAACCGACCATACCCGACGGACGCCACCGCGCCGGACCTGCGACCGCCGCCGGCCCCGGCGACCGTAGACTCGACGGATGGCTGCGACCGGGCGAGCGACATGCGACTGCTGCTGATCGGCGGGGGCGAACGGGGGCTGGCGCTGACGCGCCTGCTGGCCGCGGAGGGCCACGCCGTGCGGGTCGTGACGCGCGATCCGTCCCGTCACGCAGCGATCGCGGCGGCCGGGGGCGAGGCGTACGACGGGGACCCCGACCGGATCGGGACGTTGCGCTACGCGCTCGACAACGTCACGGTGCTGGTCTGGGCACTGGGCAACGCGAGCGGCGACGACGAGGCGCGGACGCTCGCGCTCCACGGCACCCGCCTGGAGATGCTGCTCGAGCGGACGATCGACACCACCGTGCGCGGCGTGCTCTATGAGTGCTCGGGTCGGCTGCCGGTCGAGACCCTGAGCCAGGGCGCCCGGATCGTCGAGCGGCTCTGTCGCCAGAACGAGATCCCCTGGGGGCTGCTCTACCACGACCCCGAGGACGTCGACGGGTGGGCGGCCTCGACCGCCGACGCGATCGAGCGGATTCTCAGTCGCGAGCGGGGCTAGCCCGGCGAACCGGGGGCGGCTCCGTCAGCTCGTCCGGCAGCCGCTCCAGCAGCTCACCGAGGATCCGGCCGGTCGCGCCCCAGACCAGGTGGTCGTCGACCGTATAGGTGTCCGTGTCGAACGGGATCCCGTGGCGCACCAGCCGCTTGCGGGCGTGTCCGGCGCGCAGCGCTCCGACGTCGAGCTCGAGCACCGAGTCGACCTCGTGGGGCGAGATCAACCACTCGCCGGGCCGCCGGATCCAGCCGACGACGGGGTAGATCAGGTAGTTCGTGACGAACGTCCCGACGGGGGAGAGCGCGCCGAGCACCTCGACGTTCTCGGGCGGCAGGCCGAGCTCCTCCTCGGACTCGCGAAGCGCGGTCGCCGTCGGCGAGGCGTCCTCGGGATCCGTGCGGCCGCCGGGGAACGAGATCTCGCCGGCGTGTCGGCGCATGTCGTCGCGACGCCGGGTCAGCACGACGTGCAGCCGGTCGTTGATCTCCAGCAGGGGCACGAGCACGGCCGACGGCGTGGTGCCGCCGCCGGTGGTCAGCTCCGCCGCCGCCTCGGTCCGCAGCAGCTGCGCTCGGATCAGCTCCTGCACCGCCGCGGGCCTAGCCGACAGGGCTGGTGCGCTCGATGCGCTCGTCGAACATCACGTCGCCGTCGAGCATCCGGTGGACCGGGCACTTGGTCGCGATCACGCGGAGCCGCTCGATCTGCTCGTCCGTGACCTGCTCGCCGACGCGCATCACGACCTCGAAGCGGGTCGGGCAGCCGCGCTCGGGCGACCCCTTGAAGGTGCAGTCGACCTCGAGATCGCCGATCGACCAGCCCTTGCGCTCGGCGTACATCTGGAGCGTGATCGCGGTGCACGAAGCGAGGCTGGCGGCCAGCAGCTCCTGCGGCGAGGGGCCGCTGTCGTCGCCGCCCATCTCGCCGGGCTCGTCCACCGTCAGGGCGTGATCACGCATCGTGACGGTGTGCCGAAAGTGTTCGTCGCGGATTGCGCGAGCGTGGACCTGCATCGTTCTTCCCAGTCTCGAAGCCGAGCTTCCAGTATGGCACCGCCCCGCGTGCGCCAAGTCGGCGGCCCGGAGGCGCCGCGTATACTGCCCCGGCCAGCACGGGGCGTGGCGCAGCCTGGTAGCGCACCGACTTTGGGTGTCGGGGGTCCCCGGTTCGAATCCGGGCGCCCCGATTGGCGTGGGAAGGTTCCCGGGGATGGCGAGGCCCAACGATCTCGTCGTCCCCGGGCGACCCCGATCGCACTCGGAGCCGCAGGCATTCGTGCAAGCATGTGGGCGTGACGACCGAGCAGCAAGACCGGTCCGCGACGACGCCGGCGATCGACGCGGTCACCCGCACCGACGTGCTCAAGGCATCGCCCCCGATGTTCCGGACGCCGTTCATGGACCGGGCGACGCGGGTCCACCCGTCGGTCCCGTTGGTGATCTTCGTTCCCGCGATCGTGGTGCTCGCGGTGCTGGCGGCCGACCGGGGCCTCGGTGCCGTCCGTCTGGCGATCTTCTTCGCGCTCGGCTGGGTGCTCTGGGGCCTCGTGGAGTACTGGGTCCACCGGATCCTCTTCCACTTCGAGCCCGAGGAGGGCTGGGGCGCCCGCCTGCACTGGATGGTCCACGGCGTCCACCACGATCACCCCAACGACCCGCTCCGGCTCGTGATGCCGCCCGTGGTCTCGGTCCCCGGGACGGCCGCGTTCGTGCTGGTCTTCGTGGCGATCCTCGGGGTCGGGGACGGCTTCGCGCTGGGCGCGGGCTTCATCGCCGGCTACCTGGTCTACGACATGACGCATCACCACCTGCACCACCACAAGCCGCGGACCCGGGCCGGCCTGCTGCTGCGCGAGCTGCACATGCGCCACCACTTCCAGGACGACACCCGCGGATTCGGGATCAGCGCGCCGTGGTGGGACGCGATCTTCCGCACCCTGCCGCAGCGCCCGGGCCGCAAGCGTCGTTGACGCGGTACGGTTCGGGGACCACGCCCCTGTAGCTCAGCTGGATAGAGCAGCGGCCTTCTAATCCGCAGGTCGGTGGTTCGAATCCACCCGGGGGTGCTTCGAGACGGCGGCGATCCACGGTCGTCGGGGCCGAGCGATCATCTACGGCCCGTTCCCTGTAATCTGACCTTCGCTTGGCGGACGTAGCTCAGCTGGTAGAGCTCCTGGTTGTGGTCCAGGCGGTCGCGGGTTCGAGCCCCGTCGTTCGCCCCTAAGCAGCGCCCCCCCGAGGCGCAGGAACCGAAGCCCCGCGGACCCCGCGGGGCTTCGTCGTTCTCCAGACCCTGACCTTCGCCACCGCGCTTCTCGTGGCGGACGGTCGCGGGCGGCGTGCACGATGCCGTGCAGACGAATCCTCACGATTCGCCACCGCAACTCTTTGGCGGGGGCTTGGTTGGTGCTTATGGACAGACGCTCGGCCGCCCCTGCCCCACGGGGCACCGCCGCAGCGTGACCACACTGCGGCACTCGCCGCGCTGACCCAACGATCAGGAGAGTCACATGTCTCGTATCCGCAGCTTCATCGGCCAGCACTCCGGCCGCGTCATGACCGTCGGAGCGGCCGCCGTCGTCGCCGGTGCGATCGCCGCACCGCTCGCCACGGGCGCCAACGAGGGCTCGACGCTCAAGGGCGGCCAGCGCAACGGCACCTTCAGCTCCGAGACCCGCGTGATCGCCAACAACGGCAACTTCGGCACCCGGCAGTCGAACCTGGGCTCCGGTGGCGGCGCGATCTACGGCTGCCGCGCCGCCAACGCGGGTCGCGGCTGCATCGAGGCCTCGAACCTGAACAACGGCCAGGCGTTCAACTTCCGCTTCCGCGGCCCGATCGGCGGGTCGATCCTGACCAACGCGACGACGCCCGCGGCGCAGGCCCAGGCCAAGCCGTTCACGACCAACGCGACCGGCGTCGCCACCGGCCTCAACGCCGACCGCGTCGACGACATGCACGCGCAGGAGATCATCGACGCCGCCGTCGCCAAGGCGCAGCCGAAGCAGGCCGTGATCCAGGCCGACGGCAAGGCCGCGAACCCGCGCGGGATCGAGTCGGTGCGCGAGGACGAGGGCAAGTACCTGATCACGGCCAACGCCGACATCTCGAAGTGCGTCCCGACGGCGACCGCCTTCCAGGCCGGTGCCAACGGCGCCAACGTCGCGCTCGAGCCCGTCGACGCGACGCACATCCGCGTCTACACGCAGACCAACGCCGGCACGCAGGCCGACCGCCAGTTCTCGCTGTCGATCAGCTGCTGAGCGGGATCCTGCGCGACGCGCGCAACCACTGCCGGACGGGCGATCCCCGGTCCGGCGACCGTGACGACCGGCGGGAGCGCACCGCTCCCGCCGGCGGTCACCGGGACGTCGATCGTCGGTCGTCGCGCCGCATCCGGCGCTGGATCCGCACGATCCGCGCGACCTCCAGCACCGTGCCGACGAGGTGGCCGACGGTCCCCGATACGCACCGGAGCAGGAGACGGTCGAACCGCGTGGGCGCTTTGTCGCTCATTGCGAGCTATCGTTGCCGATCGTTATGCCCGCCGTCTCCACGACCGTCACCGAACTCCCCGAAGCCCGCGTCAAGGTCGACGCAGAGGTGGCACCGAAGGCCGTGGAGCAGGCGATGCTTGCGACCGCCAAGGTGCTTGCTCGCGACCTGCGCATGCCGGGGTTCCGCCAGGGCAAGGTCCCGCCGCCCGTCGTCATCCGTCGTTATGGCCGTGAGGCCGTGCTCGACGAGACCCTCCGCCGCTCGATCGGCGAGTGGCTCGTCGCCGCCGTCGAGGCCGCCGAGATCATCACCGTCGGCGAGCCCGAGGTGCAGATCGGCGACCTGCCGGAAGCCGGTCAGCCGCTGACCTTCAGCCTCGAGATCGGCGTCCGCCCGGAGGCCAAGCTCGGCGACGTGTCGAAGCTCGAGGTCGGCAAGCGCGAGCCGGTCGTCGACAGCGCCAAGGTCGACGCCGAGATCGAGCAGCTGCGCGAGCGGCAGGCCAAGCTCGTGGCCGTGGACCGCCCGGCGGTCGAGGGCGACACCGTGCTCGTCAGCTTCGTCGGCCGGATCGACGGCGAGGAGTTCGACGGCGGCGCCGGCCGCGACCAGCTGATCGAGCTCGGCTCCGGCCGCCTCGTGCCCGGCTTCGAGGACCAGCTGCAGGGCGCCACGGCCGGCGAGGACCGCGACGTCACGGTCAACTTCCCCGACGACTACGGCGCCGACCACCTGCAGGGCGTCGAGGCGGTCTTCGCCGTCACCGTCCACGAGGTCCAGGAGAAGCAGCTCCCCGAGTTGGGCGACGAGTTCGCCGAGGAGGCCGCCGGCGTCGACACGCTGGACGAGCTGCGCGAGGACATCGGCACGCGGCTCAGCGAGCAGGACGCGGCCGCCGTCGAGCGCCAGTTCCGCGACGCCGTGATCGACACGCTGATGCTGGCCGCCGAGGTCGAGGTGCCCGAGGCCCTGGCCAAGGCCCGCGCCGGCGAGCTGCTCAACCGCACGATCAACCAGCTCTCGCAGCAGGGCATCAGCCGCGAGCTGTACTTCCAGATGGCCGGCAAGACCGAGGACGAGCTGATCTCCGAGGCGTCGGCCGAGGCCGAGCGCAGCCTGCGCCGCGAGGCCGCCGTCGCGGCCTTCATCGCCGCCGAGGGGATCGAGCCCGCCGACGGCGACCTGCTCGCCTCGTTGACCGGCCCGGCCGCGCAGCAGGGCACGACGCCCGAGAAGCTGCTCAAGCGCCTCGACCGCGACGGTCACCGCGCCGAGCTGGTCTCGGACGTCGCCCAGCAGCAGGCGATCGAGATCCTCGTCGAGCGCGCCACCGCGATCTCGGTCGCGGACGCCAAGAAGAAGAAGAAGCTCTGGACGCCCGAGGCCGACGAGGACGCCTCGACCGGCGGCGGCCGCCCGTGGGCCGCGGAGGCCAGCGCCTCCTGATCGCCCCGCGCGTCGTCGGCGACCACGTGGTCGCCACGGCGCGGCCGGGGCCCTGCGCCCGCCCTACCGTCGGGGCGGGCTGGTCCTGTTGGTAGGCTCACTCCGAGCCCTGCCTCCCCCGAGTCCTGCGACGCCACGTGGCGTCGCGGCCTCGTTCTCCGTACCCCGAGAAGGAACTCCCGTATGAGTCCGATGGTCCCGATGGTCGTTGAGCAGACCGCCCGCGGCGAGCGTGCGTTCGACATCTACAGCCGCTTGCTCAACGAGCGGATCATCTTCCTCGGGACGCAGGTCGACGACCAGATCGCCAACCTGATCGTGGCGCAGCTGCTGCACCTGGCCTCGGACGACGAGGACAAGGACATCTCGATCTACATCAACTCGCCCGGCGGGTCCGTCTACGCGGGCCTGGCGATCTACGACACGATGCAGTTCATCAAGCCCGACGTGCGCACGATCTGCTGTGGGATCGCGATGTCGATGGGCGCCGTGATCCTCGCCGGCGGCGCGCCGGGCAAGCGGATGTCGCTGCCGAACTCGAAGATCTTGATCCACCAGGTCAGCTCCGGGTTCCAGGGCCAGGCGACGGACGTCGAGATCCACGCGAAGGAGATCATCGACCTGCGCGGCAAGCTCGACGAGATCATCGCCCACCACTCCGGTACGTCGCTCGAGAAGGTCAAGCTCGACACCGAGCGGGACTACTTCATGGACCCGGAGGAAGCCGTGGCCTACGGGATCATCGACCGGGTGATCGACAAGGCCTAAGGGCCTCCGCCCTCTCGGCGACGTCGACGGTTCGGGGAGAGACGTACATGGCACGAGCGACGGAAACCGGTGAGCAGCTGCTCTGCTCCTTCTGCGGCAAGTCGCAGCGGCAGGTCAAGAAGCTGATCGCCGGTCCCGGGGTCTACATCTGCGACGAGTGCATCGAGCTCTGCAACGAGATCCTCGACGAGGAGCTCGCGGTCCAGCCCGGGTTCGACGCCGCGCGGCTGCCCAAGCCGCAGGAGATCTTCTCGGTCCTGGACGACTACGTGGTCGGTCAGAACGCCGCCAAGCGCACGCTGGCGGTCGCGGTCTACAACCACTACAAGCGGATCCGGATCGCGGCCGAGCGGGGCGACGGCGACGTCGAGCTGCAGAAGTCGAACATCCTGATGCTCGGCCCGACGGGCTGCGGCAAGACGCTGCTGGCCCAGACGCTGGCGCGGATCCTGAACGTGCCGTTCGCGATCGCCGACGCGACCGCGCTGACGGAGGCCGGCTACGTCGGCGAGGACGTCGAGAACATCCTGCTCAAGTTGATCCAGGCGGCCGACTTCGACGTCAAGAAGGCCGAGACCGGGATCATCTACATCGACGAGATCGACAAGATCGCCCGCAAGTCCGAGAACCCGTCGATCACGCGCGACGTGTCCGGCGAGGGCGTCCAGCAGGCGCTGCTGAAGATCCTCGAGGGCACCCAGGCGTCGGTGCCGCCCCAGGGCGGGCGCAAGCACCCGCACCAGGAGTTCCTGACGATCGACACGACGAACATCCTGTTCATCTGCGGCGGGGCGTTCGCCGGACTCGACGACGTGATCAAGCGCCGCACCGGCCAGCGCAACGTCGGCTTCGTCGCGACCGACGAGGACGCCGTCGCCGAGCTGCCCGCCGACCGGCTGTTCGAGCACTGCCTGCCCGAGGACCTGGTCGAGTTCGGCCTGATCCCCGAGTTCATCGGCCGGCTGCCGGTCGTGACCGCGGTCCGCCAGCTCTCGCGGACCGACCTGATCACGATCCTGACCGAGCCGAGGAACGCGCTGACCAAGCAGTTCCAGGCGAGCTTCGGGTTCGACGACATCGAACTGGTCTTCGCCGACGAGTCGCTCGACGCGATCGCGGACAAGGCCCTCGAGCGGGAGACCGGGGCCCGTGGCCTGCGGTCGATCCTCGAGGAGGCGCTGCTCGACGTCCAGTTCGAGCTGCCGAGCCGACGCGACGTCCGCAAGTGCGTCGTGACCCGCGAGACGATCGCCGACGGTCGTCCGCCGACGCTGGTCACCGAAGCCGTCGCCGACGACGCTCCCGAGGACTTCGCGGCCGAATCGGCCTGAGCGGGCCGCCGTCCGGCCTGCAGCGATCGGTCGGCAACCGGTCCGCGGGGTCCGCTCGGCGGGAGGGAACCGCGGTAGCGGTTGGCCCTTCCGGGGTACGCTGAAGGCATGTCGTTGCTCTCTCGCACCCCCGCCAAGCTGGTCGGCCGCAAGGTCGTTCCGTGGCTCGTGCTGCTGGAGGTGCTGCGCACCGGCTACGCCCACTGGCAGGAGCAGCTGACGGCCAAGGAGCGCAAGCGGATGACCGAGCTGCTGCGGCACAGCCACGGCCGCCCGGGCGCGCTCAGCGAGCGCGAGCGTCAGGAGCTGCGGGCGCTCGCGTCGAAGCTCGACATCGTCGCGCTCGGCAAGCGGGCCGCGCTCGGGGCCGCCGGCTTCGGCGGGGCCAAGGGCAAGTCCGCCTGACGGGCGGCCGGGGCGTACCCCGTGGCCGCGTACTCCGGCCCCGCGTAGACGTCCTGGACCAGCCGGATCCGCCGCTCCTGGAAGCCCGCCTGGCAGTACGCCAGGTACAGGTCCCAGAGCCGCCGGAACCGCTCGTCGTAGCCCAGCTCGGCCACGGCCGGGCGGGCCTCGGTGTACCGCGCCCGCCAGCGCCGTAGCGTCTCGGCGTAGTGCGGGGTCAGATCCTCGCTGGCCAGCGGATGCAGGCGGGTGCGCTCGGCCACGCAGGCCGCCATCTCGGCGGACGACGGCAGGCAGCCGCCCGGGAAGATCCGCACGTTGATGAAGCTGCGCCCGCGCTTCTCGGCCTCGTAGGCGCGGTCGTCGATCGCGATCGCCTGGATCGCGACCAGTCCGTCGGGGCTCAGTCGGGCGTCGCACTGCGCGAAGAACGTCGGGAAGTCGCGCCAGCCGACCGCCTCGATCATCTCGACCGAGACGATTCGGTCGTAGGTGCCGCCGACGTCGCGGTAGTCCTGCAGCCGTAGGTCGATCCGGTCGTCGAGTCCGGCGGCGCTGATCCGTTTCTGGGCGAGCGCGTGTTGCTCGCGGCTGATCGTCACCGTGGTCACGTGCACGCCGTAGTGGCGAGCCGCGTGGATCGCCAGCGCACCCCACCCGGTGCCGATCTCCAGCAGGCGCATCCCGGGCTCCAGGCGGAGCTTGCGGCAGAGCCGGTCGATCTTCTCGATCTGGGCGGCGTGCAGGTCCAGCGTCGGCGGCTCGAAGACCGCGCACGAGTAGCTCATCGTCGGGTCGAGGAAGAGCGCGAAGAAGTCGTTGGAGAGGTCGTAGTGCGCGGAGATCTGGTGACGCGCGCGGGCCACGGTGTTGCGCGTGCCGTTGGTGATCCGCTGGACCGGCACGAGCAGCGGGCTGAACCGGGTGCGGAGCCGGTCGAAGGCGGGCATGTTGCGGGCGCCCAGGGCGACGAGCGTCACCAGGTCGGGGCTGCTCCACCGGCCCTCGGCGTAGCTGTCGCCGATCCCCAGCGAGCCGCGCAGGAAGCTCGTCCAGACCCGGTCGTCGTGCAGGTGCAGCTCGGCGTCCAGCCGGCTCGGGCCGGAGTCGGGCGTCGCGGCTCCGAACCGGTGCTCGGTGCCGTCGGCCTCGCGCAGCAGCAGCGTGCCGCCGCGCGTGTGGCGCAGCAGCCGGAGGGCGATCGATCGGGCGGTTCCGGGGACGGGCGAGGGCATGGCGACTCAGGGGGAGGGGGAGGGCGAATGGGGGAAGGTCGGCGTGCGCTTGAGCGCCAACCGGGCGGCTTGGCCGTAGATCCGGGCGACGTCGCTGATCGTGCCCAGCGGCTGACGCCGCAGGTACGACCGCAGGCCGTCGCGATCGAGCGGGCGGCGGACGAGCTCCAGGCGCGCATCGAAGACCCGCTCGCCGTGGCGGTCGCTGGAGAGCTCGACCGCGCACGTGGCCCCCGGCGCTTGCAGGCTCCAGCGGTACTCGTGGTCCATCGCCATGAACGGCGAGACGTGGAACCGCTTGGCCAACCGCCAGACCAGCGCGCCGGTCTCGGCGTCGCGGTCGGCGTCGCGGACGGCCACGGCGTAGGCGTGCCGCTCGCGCCACGGGGTGTTCGTGACCTCGGCCAGCACCGAGTGCAGCGTGGTGCCGTCGCGCTCGTAGGCGTAGGCGAAGGTCACCGGGTTGAAGCAGAGCCCGAGCACCCGGGGCTGGGTCAGCAGGCGGATCGGGCCGGCCGGCGGCTCGCCGGTCTGCGCGGCGATCGTCGCCCGGATCGCCGTATCGAGCGGGACGTCGGGGTCGCCGTGGTGGTCGCGGCGGCGGAAGCTCGCATACGCGCGCTCTTCGACGCCCCAGCCGCGGTGCCCGCCGAGGTCCTCGGCCACGTGGTCGAGGTCGAGCAGCAGCATCGACGTCGAGTAGCGGAACCCGTGGACCGTCGGCCGGTGGCGGTGGTGTCCGACCGTGCCGAGGTAGACCGCGGAGCCGGACGCGGAGGTTGCGTCCGCACGCGCCGGGACGGCTTCGGGGGCGCTCGCCAGGGTCATGCGGCCACCGCCGCTCCGCGGTCGTCGGCCGTCCGGGCGCCGAGCGCGCGGGCGACCCGCAGGCCGCTCCAGACGCCGTCCTCGTGGAAGCCCCAGCGCCAGTATGCGCCGCAGTAGTGCGTCGATCCGGTGGAGATGTCGGCCCAACGCCGCTGCGCGACGAGCCCGGCCGCCGTGAAGACCGGGTGGTGGTAGACGTTGCGGTCGATCACGTACTGCGGATCGATCGCCTCGTCGAGGTTGAGCGTGACCAGCACGCGGGTCTCCAGGTCGAGGCCCTGGAGCCGGTTCATGTCGTAGGTGACGGTGGTGCGCGAGCGCGGCTCGTCGAACAGGTGCGCGTTCCAGCTCGACCAGGCGCGCCGCCGGCGCGGCAGCAGCGAGCGGTCGGTGTGGACCGTGGCGTGGTTCTCCTGGTACGGGATCGCGCCGAGGACGGCCTGCTCGGCCGCGGTCGGATCGTCGAGCAGCGCCAGCGCCTGGTCGCTGTGGCAGGCCAGCACGACGTGGTCGACCTCGGTCGCGGTCCCGTCGGCGGTCGTCACCGTCGCGCCGTCGGCGTGGCGCCGGACCGTGGTGACGGGTTGCCCGAGTCTCAGCTGGTCGGCGGCGAACGGCGCGAGGATCGCGTCGACGTAGGTCCGCGAGCCGCCGGCCACGGTCAGCCACTGGGGCCGATCGCGCAGGCTGAGCATCCCGTGGTTGGCGAAGAACCGCAGCAGGAAGACCGCCGGGAAGCTCGACATCGACGACGGGTCGGCGGACCAGACCGCCGCCGCCTGCGGGACCATCAGCCGCTCGACGAACCACGGCGAGAAGCGCTCCCGGTCCAGCCAGTCGCGTAGCGAGGTCGTCTCGTCACCGGACGCCAGGAACGTCCGCGCGACGCGGTTGAACCGCACGTACTCGGCGATCATCCGCAGGAACCGCGGACGGACGATGTTGCGCCGCTGCGCGAAGAGTCCGCCGAGCGAATCGCCGTGGTACTCGAAGTCCTCGTCGCGCCCGGTCACCGAGAAGCTCATCGAGGTCTCGCGGGTCGCCACGCCGAGCTCGTCGAGCAACGCCAGGAAGTTCGGGTAGGTGCGGTCGTTGCAGACGATGAAGCCGCTGTCGACCGCCACCCGCTGCCCGTCGACCGTGACGTCGCGGGTGTGGGTGTGGCCACCGGGGCGGGCGTCGGCGTCGAACAGCAGCACGTCGTGCTGCTCCCGCAGGTGGTGGGCGCAGGTCAGGCCTGCGATGCCGGTGCCGACGACCGCGATCCGCATCAGGCGGTTCCCGGCGGGATCGAGCTCAGGTCCGCGTCCGTGGCCGGGTCGGCCGGGGCGCGATCTTCGGCCTCGCCGCTGAACGAGAGGATCAGCGCCACGATCGCGTCGGGGTCGTCGAACATCGGCATGTGGCCGGCCTCGGCCAGCCGGTGGATCACGACGTTGTCGGGGAACACGCCGCGGGGCGCGCGGACCAGCGGGTCGGTCCCGCCCCAGACGATCTGGACCGGGACGCGATCGGCGATCCCCTCGAGCCGGTTCTCCCAGTCGAAGGTCCGTGCGCGCATCGCGGCGTTGACCCGCGGCAGGTCGGTGGACCGGGCGTAGCCGCGGATCAGGTTGATCGCGTCCTCGTAGCCGAAGCGGCCGGGGCCGCCCATCATCCGGGTCAGCACCGCGTTGCGGAGGTGGGGCGAGCGCAGCAGCACCGGCAGCAGCGGGTCGCTGAGCCGCGCCAGCTTGGCGAGCTCGCCGCGCGGGACGCCGAGCGGACGCGGCCAGAACCCGGCCGGCGCCAGCGCGGTCACCGACGACGCGTGGCCCTCGGCCGCCAGCTCGAGCGAGACCCAGCCTCCGAGCGAGACCCCGACCGCATGGACACGGCCGATCTCCTGCCGTTCGAGCTCGGCGCCGAGGGCGCGGGCGAGCGCCTTCGGGCGCGGCTCGACGTCGTCGGGCAGCGCCGGGGCGTCGCCGAACCCGGGGAGCTCGGCGACGAGCACGTCGCGCTCGCTGCGCAGCCGCTCGACGATCGGACGCCAGGTGTGGCGATCGCCGCCGAGGCCGTGGACCAGCAGCAGCGGGGGACGGACGGACGGGGAACCGGTGGACGGGTGCCGGTGGAGCAACGGAGCCATCAGCACAACCTACGACGTGGGAGAACGGGCGGATGCATCTTGGTGTCTCGGCTCTGTACCCGAAAACCGTGAACCCGCGCCGCTTTCGGCGGACGACTCGTGGGCCGGGAGGCTCCCTAAACTGCCGTGGATGTCCGAGACCCCGGAACCGTCCCGCTACGAGCCGGCAGAGGCCGAGCCGCGGGTCTTCGAGCGCTGGGACGCCGCCGGGGTCCTGACCACCGCCGCCGCGGATCCGGACCAGCCGGACGCCGAGACGTTCTCGATCGCGATCCCGCCGCCCAACGTGACGGGCGCGCTGCACATGGGCCACGCGCTCAACGGCTCGATCCAGGACGCGCTGATCCGGCTCAACCGGATGCGCGGCAAGCGCGTCCGCTGGACGATCGGCACCGACCACGCGGGGATCGCCACCCAGACCAAGGTCGAGCAGGCGCTGGTCGAGGAGGGCACGAGCCGCGAGCAGGTTGGCCGCGAGGCGTTCCTCGAGCGGACCCAGTCGTGGCGCCAGCAGTACGGCGGGACGATCATCGGCCAGTTCCGGCGGCTCGGCTGCTCCGGCGACTACGCCCACGAGCGGTTCACGATGGACGAGGGCTACGTCCAGGCCGTCCTGAAGACCTTCGTCGCGCTCTACGAGCAGGGCCTGATCTACCGCGACACGTACCTGGTCAACTGGGATCCGGGCTCGCAGTCGGCGATCTCCGACCTCGAGGTCGAGGACCGCGAGGAGACCGACACGCTGTTCGAGATCGCGTACCCGCTGAAGGATCCGGTCGAGGGGCTGACCGAGGTCGTCGTGGCGACGGTCCGTCCCGAGACGATGCTCGGCGACGTCGCCGTGGCGGTCAACCCGCAGGACGAGCGCTTCGCCAAGCTGATCGGCTCGACGGTGGTCCTGCCGTTCGTCGGCCGCGAGCTGCCGATCATCGGCGACGACTACGTCAAGACGGACTTCGGCACCGGCTGCCTGAAGATCACCCCGGCGCACGACCCGAACGACTTCGAGATCGGCAACCGCCACGACTTCGAGCCGATCAACGTGATCGGCGAGGACGGCCGGATCACCGGCGGCTTCGCGCCGCAGTTCGAGGGGCTCTCGACCGCCGAGGCCCGGACCGCGATCGTCGAGGCCCTGCGCGCCAACGGCGCGTTGCGCGGCGAGGAGCCGTACGTCCACACCGTGCCGTTCTCGCAGCGCTCGGGCGAGCGGATCGAGCCGCTGATCTCGCTCCAGTGGTTCATGAAGATGGACCAGCTGGCGCAGCCGGCGATCGACGTCGTCCGCGACGGCCGGGTCCGGATTCACCCGGCCAGCCAGCAGAAGCGCTACCTCGACTGGCTCGGCGAGATCCGCCCGTGGGTGCTCAGCCGCCAGCTCTGGTGGGGCCACCAGATCCCCGTCTGGTACCGAAACGACGAGGTCTACTGCGGGACCGAGGCCCCCGAGGGCGAGGGCTGGGAGCGCGATCCCGACGTGCTCGACACCTGGTTCAGCTCGGCGCTGTGGCCGTTCGCCACGCTCGGCTGGCCCGAGCAGACGCAGGACCTGCAGGACTTCTACCCGACGGCTGTGCTCTCGACGGCCCGCGACATCCTCTTCCTCTGGGTCGCCCGGATGGTGATGATGGGTCTGCGGTTCGCCGACGACGTGCCGTTCAAGGACGTCTACTGCCACTCGGTGATCCAGGCCCCCGACGGCCGCCGGATGAGCAAGTCGCTGGGCACCGGGATCGACCCGCTGGCGCTGATCGACGGCGGCCCGCGCCCGGAGGTCTTCGCCAAGAAGAACAAGAACGGCAAGCTGCAGGACCCGGGCGAGTTCCCGGCCTACGGTGCCGACGCGGTCCGCTTCGGCCTGCTGGCGATGTCGTCGACCCAGGACGTCCGCTTCAGCGAGGAGAAGATCGCCCAGGGCAAGCAGCTCGTCACCAAGCTCTCCAACGCGGTCCGCTTCGCCGCGGGGCGGCTCGAGGGCCTGGGCCTGGAGCAGACCGTCGCCGGGGTCACGGCCGAGACCCTGCCGACGCGCCTGGAGGACCGCTGGATCGTCTCGCGGACCGAGCAGATCGCCCGCGAGACCGCCGCACGGATCGACGAGTTCGACTTCGCCAAGGCCGCGCTCGGGCTCTACGACTTCGTCTACGGCGAGCTCTGCGACTGGTACCTGGAGCTGGTCAAGGGCCGCGACGCGCAGACCGATCCGGACCTCGGCCGCGTGCTGGCCTGGGCGCTGCGGCGGACGCTGCAGATCGCCCACCCGGTGATCCCGTTCGTGACCGAGGACGCTTGGGCGCGGATCCCCGGGACCGATGGGCTCCTCGCCACCTCACGCCTGCCCGAGCCCGACGACCGGCTGATCGACCCCGCCGCCGAGACCGGCCTGGCCCGCGTGATCGACCTGATCACCGCGGTCCGCTCGTGGCGCAGCGGCGCCAACGTCCCGCCCGGTCCGATCCTGCCCTCGCGGCTGGTCGCCGACGGCTACGACGACGAAGCCCGGGCGCTGGCGACCCCGTTGGCCCGCATCACCCTGACCGACGACGCCGGCGACGCGGTCACCGTGCCGGTCCCCGGCGGCCAGATCGAGATCCTCGCCGGCGAGCACGTCGACCCCGAGGCCGAGCGGGCGCGGCGCGAGAAGCGCCGTGGCGAGATCGAGCAGCAGATCGCCGGGACCGAGAAGCGGCTGGCGAACGAGAAGTTCGTCTCGCGGGCGCCGGCCGATGTGATCGCCGCCGAGCGCGCGAAGGTCGAGGCGCTGCGCGAGGAGCTCGCCGCCCTGTGAGCGACGGAGACGAGCCGACCGCCACCCGTGTGGCCGACGACGACGCGGCCGCCGCGCTGGCCGCGGCCGAGGGCTGGCTGCTGGAGCGCGAGCTGTTCGGGATCCGCCCCGGGCTGGAGCGGATGCAGGCGTTGCTGGCCCGGCTGGAGAACCCGCAGGACGCGTTCGACGCGATCCACGTGGTCGGCAGCAACGGCAAGAGCTCGACGGTGACGATCGCGGCGGCGCTGCTCGAGCGTCGGGGGATCCCCGCCGGGGCCTACGTCTCGCCGCACCTGGTGAGCTTCCGCGAGCGCGTGCTGATCGGTGGCGAGCCGGCCGATCCGGGGCGCTTCGCGGCCGCCGTGATGCGCGTGCGCGACGCGGCGCTCCTGCTCGAGCAGGAGGGCACGCTCGACGGCGAGGTCACGCAGTTCGAGGCGGTGACCGCGGCGGCGTTCGTCGCGTTGCGTGACGCACGCGTGGCCTGCGCGGTGATCGAGGCCGGGCTCGGGGGGCGCTGGGACGCGACCAACGTGCTGCCCACCAAGCAGCCGCTGACCCGGCGCCGGTCGGTCGCGGTGCTGACCAGCGTGTCGCTCGAGCACACCCGTTGGCTGGGCGACACGGTCACGGCGA
>JBAZOW010000027.1:0-19874 GCA_041648495.1 Patulibacter sp. | reverse complement strand
CGTCGTTGTGGGTGGCGGTCGAGGAATCCACCGTGCGTTCCACCGTACCGGACCGTCTGCGCTACGGCCGCTCGTCGACGAACAGCGTCTGGGTCGCCGTTCCGAACCGTCCCGCCGCGTCGTGCAGCTCGGTCGTCGTCAAACCGGTGCCCTGCGGGGCGATCTCGGTCCGTGGACGGATCCCGATCCACTCGCCCGCCGGGTCGCGGTACAAGCTGACCGTCAGGTCGCAGTTGACGAACACGTAGTCGTCGAAGCTCACCGGATGCGCGAGCCCGTTGCCGAAGTCGGCGGCCGCCACGGTGCGCTGAGCGCCGGTCGGGGTCTCCCCCGCGACCAGCGGCAGCCCCAACCGGATCCAGGCGGCAGCCTCGGCCGTGATCGAGCGCAGCGAGCCCTCGACCGGCCGGATCTCGATCGCCGTCGGATGGAAGCTCGCGTCGGTCTCCGGATCGACCCCCGCGGCCCGGATGCTCTCGGTCGACGCGACGAGGCCCTCCGGCGGCGGCAGCTCGGGCCACGGCATCCCGACGCCGCTCGGCAACGCGATCCGGGCGCGCCGCAGCAGCACCGCGCGGACCTCCATCACCACGCGGTCGCCGGCCACCAGCTCGCCGTGCACCACCTGCAGCCGCCGACCCGGCTTGCGCACCGAGGTCCGTACCGTCACCGGGCCGAGCGGCACCGGACCGAGGAAGGTGAACGCCAGCGAGCTGACCCGTTGCTCGTCGAACGCCGCGCGGCGCTCGACCGCCCGGGTCAACAACGCGCCCGGCGCTCCCCCGTGCGCCATCGCCGCGTCCCACGGCCCACGGGCCGCGTCGGTCAGCGTCGCCTGCTCGGTCACCACGCCGCCCGAATCGTTCGGCAACGTCGCGCCGAGCTCGACCACGGCCGGGATCGCGTCGGGACTCATGCGCCGTGCTCCGCCCGCTCGGCCAGGTCGATGATCACCTGCGAGAGCTGGCCGCCCTGCCAGGCGATCGGCGACTTGCCCTCGTCCTCGACGACGAGCTCGGCCCCGGGGATCGTCGCGGCGTAGCGCTCGGCGACCGCCAACGGGTGTCCGGGGTCGGCTTCGTCGCGGTCACCGACGACCACCGTCGGGGCGGTGATCGCCCGCAACTCGTCGAGATCGTCGACCGGCGCGCTGCGCGGCACGCCACGCAGCGCCGCCGCCACCGCGTGTTGATCCTCGTGGACGGAGAGCCGCTGGTGCGTCACCTTGCGCACCGTCTCGCGCCACTGCTCGGGCACGTCGTCGAACCGGTACGCCTCGACGAAGCCGTCCGCCCCTCCCGACTCCATCCCCGCGGCGAGCCGGTCCCAGCGGGCGTTCGAGGCGGGATCGGTCTCGTTGCCGGGGACGAACGCCGGGGTCACGAGCACCAGCCCGGCGACCCGCTCGGGCCGCCGTAGGGCGAACCGGACCGCCGTGTGGGCGCCCATCGACGCGCCGGCCAGCACCGCTCGGTCGATCCCCTGCGCGTCCAACACCGATTCCAGGTCGTCGGCCAGGACGTCGTAGTCGTAGCGACCGTCCGGCGCGGCCGGCGAGGCCCCGTGCCCGCGGGCGTCGTAGGTCACGACGCGGTAGCCCGAGCGCTCGAGCTTGCGGCTGCCCATCACCACGTAGCGGTGATTCGCCGTCAGACCGTGCAGGAGGACGATCGGAGGTCCGTCGCCGGCGACCTCGACATGCAGTTCCATCGTCGATGTACTACCAGGCCGCGGGCGCTTCCCGCCGAGCGCCGTGCCCCACGAGCGGCGGCCGGCGGACGCACGACGAGAACGTCTACGGCGCCCACGGCAGCGTCAACTGGACGCCCGGACCGTCGACCAGCTCCAGCGACGCCATCCGCACCCCGAGCAGCCGCACCGGCTGGTCCGGGCCGTACTCGCGGAGCATCGCGACCGCGGTGTCGGCCAGCAGCTCGGCGTCCTCGACGGGCGTGGTCAGGGTCCGCGAGCGCGAGATCGTGGAGAAGTCGGCCAGCCGCACCTTGATCCCGATGGTCCGCCCGCGCCGCCCCTGCGTCTCGAGCGCTTCGAACAGCCGCGCCGAGAGCCTCCGCAGCGCGTGCTCCTGGTCCTCGGGATCGTCGATGTCCTGCGTGAACGTCGTCTCGCGGCTCTCCGACACCGGCTCCCGCACCGGCACCACCGGGTCGTCGTCGTCGAACCGGCAGCGGCGCCACAGCCACGGTCCGGAGCGCGGTCCGAACCAGGCACTGAGCTGCTCCTCGGAGACCCGGGCGAGCGCCCGGATCGTGGTGATCTGCCGCTCGGCCAGCAGCTCGGTGGTCCGCGGGCCGATCCCCGGCAGCAGGCCCGGCGACGCGTCGGCCCAACGACGCCACGCCTGGCGCCGGTCGAGCACGACGAAGCCCTTGGGCTTCTCGGCGTCGGACGCCAGCTTCGCCACCAGCTTGCTCGGACCGATCCCGACCGAGACGTGCAACGACGTCTCGCGGAGGATCCGGCCGACGACCCGGCGCATCGCGGCGCGCGGCGTCACCAGCGCCGAGAGGTCGACGTAGGCCTCGTCGAGGCTCATCTGCTGCACGGTGTCGACCTCGTCGCGAACGACGGCCATCACCGCCTCGGACGCCTCGCGGTAGGCGTCGTGGTCGGGCGGGACGAGGATCGCCTCGGGGCAGCGCCGCTTGGCGACGGCCAGGGGCATCGCCGAGCCGACGCCGTGCTTGCGCGCCTCGTAGGTGGCCGTGGTGACCACCGACCGCGGCCCGTCGTGGGCGACGATCACCGGCTTGCCGCGCAGCTCGGGGCGGCGCAGCAGCTCGACGGCCGCGAAGAACGCGTCGCAGTCGAGATGTCCGATGCACCGCTCCACCTCCACCAGCGTAGAGCCGCGCGCGGCGGTCGTGTCGAACGGGTGTTCGTACGACCGTCGGTCCGGCGCGCGGTTCGCTCGGGTTCCCCCGGGGCGAACCGCGCGGCGGACCGCGACCCGGAGGCCTAGCGGTCGACCATCACCTGGCCGACGTCGCCGAAGCCCAGGTCGTTGCGCGTCGCGGACGTCAGGTCCCACTCGCGCCCCGGGATGAACGGCCCGCGGTCGACGACCTTGGTCGTCACCTGGCGGTTGCCGTAGCGCAGGGTCACCCGCGAGCCGCAGGGCAGCGTCTTGTGGGCGACGCCGCGGGTCTGCGTGGTCAGCCGTCCGCCGCAGGCCAGCGGGCCCCCGTAGAGGCCGGGCCCGTAGTACGAGGCGTGGGACTTGCGGAACCCGTGCACGCGCTTGACGCGCCGGTGGGTGCTCTCGACGTTGTCGCTGGCGACGACGCGGACCCGTGCGGCCTGGTCGCCGACCGACGAGATCTGCTTGGCCACGCGGAACCGGCCGTTAGACGAGACCCGGGCGGTCGCCACGGGCTCCCAGGACTTCTTGCCGCGCAGGTCCAGACGCACGCGGTCGCCCTGCTGGGCACCGACGACCTGGCCCGCATAGACAGCGCGGTTGCCGACGAGGCCGGCGGCGCGGGCGGTGGTCACGCGGATCTCCGGCCGAACCCGACGCGGAGCTGCCGCGGTCGGGGCGGCGCGGTCCTCGGCCGCCGCGCTCGGGACGGGCGCCGGCGCGGCAGGGGCCGATTGGGTTGTCGGGGTCGACGGGGAAACGCCGCCCGTCGGCGGGGCGGCGGCCACGGCAGGGGTTGCCGCCGTCAGGGCAGCGGCGGCCCCGGCCACGAGCACGGCACGGGAAGACGAAGCAACAGCATCGCGAATCACGGAACTGACTCCTTGGTTCGTGACGCCTACGGAGTTAGCTGACGGGCTCGCGAACGATCCGTACCGTGCACATCCGGTGCCTCGGTACGTCTCGACCGCTACGGGCGACAGTTGCGCCCGATTCGCCCCGGCCACGGCCGACGGAACGTCGATCGCAGCAGTGGGTCCCCCGTTCGGTGCACGCGGACGTGTCACCGACTCGGCGTCGGAAGACGTCACACGCTAGCGGAGTTCACCCGGGCTTCGCGTGGTACTGCGCACACATGCGGGGTCCCCCTACGCGGGCCGCGCGATGTGAGGTGCCCGTAGGCCGAGCAGGTCGCGGCGGCCGAGCGAGAGCTGTACACCCGTACTGCCGAGCGTCGGACGCCGCGAGATGCGACGCGCCTACGTGCGCCTCACGAGCGCGGACGCACGGCGATGACCATCCGGGTTACCGCGCAGAGCCGCTCCTGGTCGTCCGTGATCCGGACGTCCCAGACCCACGTGGTGCGGCCCTTGTGGATCCGCTCCGCGCGCGCGTGAACCGCCCCCTCGAAGATCGGCCGCAGGAAGTTGGTGCTGTTGGAGAGTCCCTGGGCCGACATCCCGGCCTCGTAGACGCCCGCCATCGTCGCGATCGACGTCAGCGATTCGGCGATCACCGCGTAGACGCCGCCGTGCACGAGGCCCATCGGCTGCTTGACGTGGTTGGCGACGGGCAGCGTCGCTTCGATCCATCCGTCCCCGTGGTCGCCGACCTGCAGGCCGATGGTCCCGTCGAGGGTCTGCTCGTGCGGGATGAGCGTTTCCAGATCCATCGGCTCATCGTACGCTTCGCGACCTGCGGTCCCGAACGGCAGGATCCTTCGTGTGTCCTTACACGTTCGCAACGTGAACGTCGGTAGGCTTGCGCGCCGATGGCTCGTTTGCAGGAACTTCACCCCGACCAGCAAGCCGTTCTCCGCCTGATCCTCGGGCGCCGGATGAGCTACGGCGAGCTGGCGAGCGTGCTCGACCTGCCCGTCGATCGCGTCCGCGAACGGGCGCTCGACGCCGTCGACGGCCTGGCCCCGGACGACGTCGACGGTCTGGAGCTGGACGACCGCGACCGGATCGCCGACTACCTGCTGGGTCAGCAGGACGACCAGGATCGGGCCGCGACCGAGCAGCTGATCGCCCGGAGCGCTCCTGCGCGCGAGTGGCTCGGCCGCCTGACGCCCGAGCTGAGCGCGCTGACGGCCGACGCCCTGCCGCTGCCCGACCCGCAGGCCGGTGCGGGCCCCGGCGCCCCCGCCGACGAGTCGTCCTCCCCCGTACCGAGCGCCGGAATCACGGCGGCCTTCGCCGCGCTCGACGCGCCCTCGTCGGCGGCGTCGTCCTCGCGAATCCCGGCCCGGCTCCGTGCACTGCTGGCCAGCCGCGGCGGCCGGATCGGCGCCGGGCTGATCGGCATCGTCGCGCTGGTCGTGGTCGTGTTGCTCGCGACGGGGACCCTCGGCGGGAGCGACGACAGCGACACGACCGCCGACAGCGACAACACGCCGACGGCGACCGAGCCGAGCGAGGCGGCGCTCGCCGCCGCGGTCGCGTCCGCGCTGCCGCAGCAGATCAACTTCACCCCGCCGTCGACCGCCACGGGGGCCGCGCGGGACGCCGCCGCCGTCGGGATGACGAACATCAACGACAACGTCCCGGGGATCGTCTTCGCCGCCGAGAAGCTGCCGAAGCTCGAGAGCAACCGCATCTACTCGATCTGGGTCACCGGCGGCGGGCAGCCGCCCGCGCTGCTCGGTCGCCTGGACAAGATCGCCGAGACCGACGAGTCGCTGATCGACGACAAGGGCAACGTGGCCCAGGTCTTCGTGCCGTTCGCGACGCTCGACAGCTCGACCAGCAAGACCCGCGTGATCGACGTCCGCCCCTACGAGCAGATCCGCGTGACCCGCGAGAGCCCGAAGGCGACCAAGCCCGGCCCGACGGTGCTCAGCGGGGATCTGACCGGATCAACGACCGGCGGCTGAGGCCGTCGCGGTCGCCACCCGGGAGAGCCGCGCGAGCGCGTCCCCGGCGTGGCGACGGGACGCCCGCCGGCCGAGCCGCCGGGCGACGAAGCCGCGGTTCTCGAGCTCGCGCTCGACGATCACGGTGATCTCGCACCCGTCCCCGTCCGGTTCGAGCCGGATCTCGACGGCGCTGGAGCGCAGCACCGCCGCGAACGGCGTCCCGGCCAGATCCTGCTCCCAGCGCTGCAGGCGCTCACGTCGTGAGGCGGCGACCCGCCAGTCCATCCGTACCGGGACCCCGCGCGAGCTGCGCACGACCATCGTGAACCGCCCGCCCTGGACGTCCTCGGCCCGCTCGGCGTGCGGCCACCAGGCGACCGAGCGGCTCGGGTCCGAGATCAGGTGCCAGACGTCGGCGGGCGACGCGGCGACCGTGGTGCTGGCCGTGGCGTTGGAGGTCATCGGACCACTCCGGTCGGGATCACGGGATCAGGCGCCGCAGATCGCGGACCAGCAGCAGGTGCTTCAGCCGCATGGTCGTCGAGGCGAGCGTCTCGAGGGCGGTGACCGCCTCGCTGCGCCGCTCGGTGCTGCGCGAGCGCAACGACGGTCCCAGCAGCTGCTCGAGCAGCGCGCTCTCGCGGTCGGCCGAACTGCGCAGCACGCGCAGGTGACGCCCGCCGACGCCGTAGCGCGACAGCTCGACTGCGGCGCGGACGATCTCGCGCTCGTCGTCGTCGAAGACGATCGCTCCCGACACGGTCGTGCCGGTGATCACGCCGTAGTCGCGCAACTCCTTGACCAGCTCGGGGGTCGCACGCGTGTCCTCGCAGAGCTGCTCGACGGTATGGATCGGACCGCCCGACCCCCCCGGACGCAGCGCGACGGCGCGGGCCGCCTGGGCGTCGCCGACCGGGACGTCGCCGTCGGACGGGGCCTCGCCGCTCTGCGCCACCCGCGGGGCATCCTGCCCGCGACCGGCGGCCAGCTCCTGGCGGATCACCCGCAGCGGGAGGAACTCGTCGCGCTGTAGTCGCAGGATCGTGCGCAGGCGGTCGACGTCCTCGGTGCTGAACAGCCGGTATCCGCCGGTCGTCCGCCGCGGCTGGAGCAGCTTCTGCTCCTCCAGGTAGCGGATCTTCGAGATCGAGATGTCCGGGAACTCGCCGATCAGCAGCTTGTTGACCTGGCCGATCGTCAGTGGCCGGCCGCTGCGCGCCGCGGGCCGCGGTGCGGGTACCTCACCGGTCGGTGCGGCACCACCGGGCGCTGTCGGATCGGCGGACACGGTCCGGGCTCACCGTCCGAGGAAGGTCAGCTTGAACTTGCCGACCTGCACCTCGTCGCCGTCCGACAGCAGCGTGCTGTCGATCCGGTGGCGGTTGACGTAGGTGCCGTTGAGCGAGCCGAGATCGTCGATGTGCCAACCGTCGCTGCGCGCCACGAGCAGGGCGTGGTCGCGCGAGACCGTGACGTCGTCGAGGAACAGCGTGCTGTCGGGACGGCGACCGATCGAGACGCGGTCGCCTTCGAGGGTCAGGCTCTCGCCCTCGAGGCCCCCGCCGGTCCGGACCACGAGCGCCGCTCCGCCGGCTTCTCGGACCGCGCCCAGGTCGACCGCGGTCTGCTCTCCGGATTCCTGGATCTGGTAGGTCGCGGTGCTGGGCCCCTCACCCTGGCCGATGTCGGCTAGGTAGGCACCGCACTTCGGGCAGAAGTTGGCGGCGGCGCCGGCGGCGAAGCCGCATTCGGGGCAGTGGACGGCCATCAGCTGGCTGCTTTCGGTCCGGTGGAGGGCGGCTCGGGGGACGGCACGATCGAAGGGCCGCCGGGCTCGGCGTCCGGCACCAGCCGCAGCGTCGACGCGCGGCTGGCGAGGATGTCGGTCAGGCGGTCGACGTCGGTGTCGCCGATGATCGCGGCGCCGTCGTGGTGCCGCACCCGCAGACGATTGACGAGCTCGGCCCGCAGGATGTCGATCTGTCCGTGCAGGATCCGCCGCCGGTAACTGACCTCGGTCTCCTCCGCGGTCAGGCGATCGATCATCGCCTTGAGTTCCTCGTCGGCCAGGCCGCCGAGATCAGAGAAGGTCTCGTCCATGGTGCGGAGGCTCCGGTTCGGGTGGTCCACTAGATGGTTGATTCCGCGGAACCGATCATCCAACCCAGCATACCAGCGCCTCGCCGCAGATCTCAACCTACGGTTGAGGGTCGAGGTCGCGGCGGAACAGTCTGTTCGGAACGGAGCGTGCGGACGTCGGGAGATCCAGCGCTACGCGCGGCCGGCCTGACGCGCCTGTTGGACTCGACGGCCCTCTCGCACGTACCGGTCCGTGGCGATCAACGCCATCGCCAGGCCGACGAGCAGCAGCACCGTACCGAGGGTCGTCAGGCCGACCAGGGCGGCGAACAGCCCCGACATCGTCGGCCAGACCGCGAGCCGCCCCCACCAGTTGATCTCGAGCTTGATCCCCTGGGCGATCGCGGCGCGCCCGGCGAACAGCATGTAGAGCTCGCGGATCACGAGCACCGCGAGCGCCACCCGCGGCAGCAGCTCGAACTGCCAGCAGACGATCCCGCCGGCCAGCACCAGCGAGCGGTCGGTGACCGGATCGAGCAGCGCCCCGAACCGGCTGTACTGTCCGGTCGCGCGGGCCAGGAACCCGTCCAGGTAGTCCGACCAGGCGATCGCGAAGAAGAGGATCGCCGGCAGCGCTTCCGTCCCGGTGTCGGACCGCAGCGCCAGCACCAGGAAGACGGGGATGCAGGCCAGCCGCAGCATGCCGACCGCGTTCGGGATCGTCCAGACGCGCAGCGGCTCGCCTTCGAGCGTCTCCGGCGGCGGCGGACCGGAGCGGTCGATGCCGAACAGCCGGTACACGGTCATCCGGGCGCGCTCGGTCTGCTCGCGGGTGCGATCCCGTACCCGTTCGCCCTTCTCGCGCGTGCGGTCGCGCACGAGCTCGGTGCGCTCGCGCGTGCGTTCCCGCACCTGATCGGCACGCTCCCGCGTTCGGCGCCGCAGCCGTCCCGGCTCGCGGTCGTCGCCCTCGTCCGGCCGTCGGTCGCCGGTCGACGGGTTCAGGGCACCCGCTCCCACAGCTCGCGCACCGCGTCGGCCAGCCCGTCGAGCGGCAGGCCGCCCTCCACGTCCTCGGACCCACGGCGGATCTGCGCCTCGACCCGGCCGTCGGCCAGGCCGCGCTTGCCGACCGTCAGCCGCAGCGGCGCACCGAGCAGCTCGGCGTCGGTCAGCTTCTGACCGGTGCCGCCGGCGCGGTCCTCGAGCAGCACGTCGAACCCGGCCGCCTGCAGCTCGGCGTAGATCCGCACGGCGGCCTCGAGCTCGGGACCGTCCGGCTTGCCGAGCGCGACGACCTCGATCTCGAACGGCGCGATCGCCTTCGGCCAGGCGATCCCCCGCTCGTCGTGGAACTGCTCGACCGCCGCGGCGACGATCCGGGCGGGGCCGATCCCGTAGGAGCCCATCACGACCGACTGCTCCTGGCCGTCCTCGTCGAGGAACGTGGCCCCGAGCGGCTCGGAGTAGCGGGTCATCAGCTGGAAGATGTTGCCGACCTCGATCGCCGGCTCGATCGTCACCGGGTGCCCGTCGACCGTGTCGCCGACGACGACCGCTCGAACGTCGACGGTCTCGTACGTGAAGTCCCGGCCGGGCACGACGCCGTCCAGGTGGCGGTCGGCCGCGTTGGCGCCGGCCAGCCAGCCGCCGCCCGGGTTCGCCTCGCCGCTGGCGACCACGGCCGCGTCGAGCAGCACGGGCACATCGACGCCGACGGGGCCGATGAAGCCGACCGGACCGATCCGCGCGGCGATCTCCTCGACGCCGGCCGGACGGAACGGCGCGCCGAGCGCCTTGGACAGCTTGACGTCGACGACGCTGTGGTCGCCGCGCAGCACGACCAGGCGCAGGTCGCTCGGGTCGTCGTTCACCACGACCGGGTAGGCCTTGAGCATCGTGCCGGCCGCGCGGTCGAGGCTGGTCGCCAGCTGCTCGATCGAGGTCGCGCCGGGCGTGTCGACCGTGACCGGCGCATCGCCCGCCGTCGGCAGGGTGACCGGCGCGGCGTCGGCCGCGGCGACCTCGATGTTCGCGGCGTAGCCCTCGGCCAGCGCCACGTCGTCCTCGCCGGCGGCGCAGGGCGCCATGTACTCGTGGGCGCGCTTGCCGCCCATCATCCCGGTGTCGGACTCGACCTCGTACCAACGCAGGCCGCTACGCGAGTAGACCCGCGCGTAGGCCCCGCGGTACTGCTCGTACTGCGCCTGCAGGCCGGCCTCGTCGCGGTCGAACGAGTAGGCGTCCTTCATCACGAACTCGCGGGTCCGCAGCACTCCGGCGCGCGGCCGCGGCTCGTCGCGCTCCTTGATCTGGAACTGGAACAGGCTGAACGGCAGGTCGCGGTAGCTGCGCACGACCTGGGCGACGTGGAACGTCATCGCCTCCTCGTGCGTCATCGCCAGCACCATGTCGGCGTCGCGACGGTCGTTGAGCCGGAACAGCTCCCCGCCGATCGCGTCGTAGCGCCCGGTCCTGCGCCACAGGTCGGCCGGCTGCAGCACCGGCATCAGGGTCTCCTGGGCGCCGATCCGCTCCATCTCCTCGCGGATGATCGCCACGACCTTCTGGTGGGCGCGCCACCCGGCCGGGAGCCAGCTCCAGAGGCCCGCGCCCATCTGGCGCACCAGGCCGGCCCGCACCATCAGCTGATGCGACACGGCTTCGGCGTCCGCCGGCGGTTGGCGTTCGGTCGGGAGCAGCAGGCGGGACAGACGCGTCATCACCGTCCAATCTAATCGGTTCCCTGGGTGCCCGGCTCCTGCGTCGTCTGCGTACGCGACCGCAACATCCTGCACCCGCGAGGGTTCTGTAGGTTGACGCTCCGACCGGGCCGCCGTCAGACGACGTCAGCCCGTTCCGCGCCCGGCCCCAGGAGAATCCCTTTGATGACCGTACGTTCCCTTCGCGCGATGCTCGCGACCGCCCTGCTCGCCTCGCTGGCGCTGCCGGCCGCGGCGGTCGCCTCCCCGACCCAACTGACGGGCATCGCCGACGAGAACGTGCTGGAGGGCAACCTGTCCCCGAGCCTGTTGGCGGGTGGCGCCGAGCCGATCGTCCAGCAGTGGAAGGCCGCCGGCGTTCAGGACGTCCGTACGTTCGCCCAGTGGGACAAGCTGGCGCCGCTGCCCGACGACATCAACGCGCCCGCGGGCTTCGACGCGAGCAACCCGGCGTCGTACAACTTCACGCTGCTGGACAGCAAGATCGACATGATCCTGCGCAACGGGATGACCCCGACGCTGGTGATCTCCGGACCCGGGCCGGTCTGGGGCTCGTCGCAGCCCGCGCGACGCAGGCGGGACAGCTTCCCCGATCCGAAGAAGTTCGGGGAGTTCGCCAAGGCCGTCGCCACCCACGTCGCGGATCGCGTCGAGCGCTACATCGTCTGGAACGAGCCGAACGTCGCGACCTGGCTGAAGCCGCAGAACACCTGCAACAGCGCGGGCAACTGCGCACCGTCCGCGCCGCACCTGTACCGCGAGCTGGCGCGCGAGGGCTACAGCGCGATCCACGCCGCCGACAAGACCGCACGCGTCGCGATCGGCGGAACCTCGTCGCTCGGCAACCGCAACCTGGCCGGCCGCAACACGACCATCCAGCCGCTGACCTTCCTGCGCACGATGGCCTGCGTCGACAGCAAGTACCGGCCGATCAAGACCGGCAGCTGCCGCAACTTCAAGCCGCTCTCCGCCGAGGCGCTCTCGTACCACCCGCACTCGCAGGCGTTCTCGCCGGGCAAGAAGGATCCCGACACGAACAACGCCCGGATGGCCGACCTCTCGCGCCTGACCGCGGTGATCGACAAGCTCGCCGCGAAAAAGCGGATCAAGGTCAACGGCGCCAAGAAGCTGCCGCTGTGGCTCGACGAATACGCCTACGAGACGCGCCCGGACCCCAACCCCTCGCTGCCGTCCCAGTCGACCGCCGCTACCTGGTCGCAGTGGGGCTGGTCGATCGCGGCCCGCAACCCGCGCGTCCAGATCCTCACGCAGTACGTCTGGTTCGACGAGGCCCCCACCGACACGTCGGGGGGCCGCTGGGACCGCTGGCAGGCCGGGCTGTTCACGGTGGACGGCAAGGCGAAGCCCTTGCAGCGCGTCTTCAGCCACCCGATCTTCGGCTGGCGCACGAGCAAGTCCGCCCACGTCTGGGGCCAGGTCCGGACCACGTCGGAGCCCACGACGGTCCAGCTGCAGCGCCGCAACGGCACGAGCGGCGCCTACCGCAACTACAAGCAGGTCAAGACCAACCGCAACGGGATCTTCCAGGTCAAGGTCCCGAGCTCGGCCAAGGTCCGCTACCGGTTCCAGTACACGGACCCGGCCGGCGCGACCCGGACCAGCGCCGTCACGACGCTGCGCAAGACCTCGTAGCTCGGAGTCCGGGGCGGCCGACCGCCGTCCCGACTCCGTCCCGGAACGACGAAGGGCGGCCGATCGGCCGCCCTTCGTCGTTCTGTCCCACGCGCCCGCGGCGCGCCCGGGACTAGCCGGCCCGGGTGAAGCGGCGTCCCGCGGTCGGCGACGAGGTCTCGTCGGCGAAGGCCTTCTTCTCACCCTCGGCCGCCAGGCGGTCCTGCTCCTCGCGGGTCTTCTGCTTCTCGAGCGCCGCCAAGCGCTCCGGCGTCATCGCCGAGAGATCCTCGTTCTCCGACAGCCACTGGGTCGCCTCGGCGGCCTCGCGCTCGTCGCGGACGACCTGCTTGCCGGACGCGTAGTAGCGGTCGATCTCCTTGAACAGCTCGTCGACGAGGTCCGCGGTCGGGACCTTCTTCAGCGGCTCGCCCTTGGAGAAGATCATCCCGGCGTCCTTGGCCCCGGTGATCCCGAAGTCCGCGTGGCGGGCCTCGCCGATTCCGTTGACCGCGCAGCCGAGCACCGAGACCTCGATCGGGTCGTCGTAGGCGGTCAGGCGCTGCTCGACCTCCTGGACCACGGAGTCCATGTCGAACTGCAGCCGGCCGCAGGTCGGGCAGGCGATCAGCACGGGACCCTTCTCGCGCAGCTTGAGCGCTTTGAGGATCTCCCAGGCGACCTTGACCTCCTCCTCCGCGTGGAAGGTCGAGAGGCTGATCCGGACGGTGTCGCCGATGTCGTCGGCGAGCAACGTGCCCAGACCGACCGCGCTCTTCAGCGAACCGGTCCACTTGGTGCCCGCCTCGGTCACGCCGAGGTGCAGCGGGTACGGGATCCGCTGGCTGAGCAGCCGGTTCGACGCGATCGTGTTCGGCACCGAGGTCGACTTCATCGAGACCTTGAAGTCGCCGAAGTCGAGCGACTCCATCAGGTTCACGGTCTCCTCGGCGGCCGCGACCAGCGCACCGACCGGATCGGTGAACTCCATGTCGCGCAGGTGCTTGGGCAGCGAGCCCGAGTTGACGCCGACGCGGATCGGCACCTCGTGGCGCTTGGCGACGGCGACGACCTCGGCGACCTTCTCGGGGCCGCCGATGTTGCCGGGGTTCAGGCGGATGCAGTGCGCTCCGGCCTCGATCGCCTTGATCGCCAGCGTGTGGTTGAAGTGGATGTCGGCGATGATCGGGATCGGCGACTGCGCGACGATCGTCTTCAACGCCTCGACGTCCTCGTTGCGCGGCACGGCCACGCGGACCAGATCGGCTCCGGCCTCGGCGACGCGATGGATCTGCGCCATCGTCTCCGGCAGGTTGGCCGTCTCGGTCTTGGTCATCGTCTGGACGGCGACCGGGGCACCGCCGCCGATCAGGACATCGCCGACGCGGATCTGACGCTGTGAGGACACAGACCGATTGTACGGGGCTACGGGTCCGACCCGGGCCGTTGGCGTGTGAACCTGGTCCGTGCTGCGGCGGGACGGACGTCGGCGACGCGCACGAAGCCGAGCGGAGGCACGCCGCCGCCGACGGACCACTAGCCTCCTACGCCGTGCCGCCCCGCCCGACGACCGACGTCTATGCCACCGCCCGCGGGCCGCTCGCCGATCTCGCCGGGCCGATCGCGGCGCGGCTGCGTGCTCGGCGTCACGCGCAGATGTTCCGCCTGACGGGGATCCCCGCCGACGCGCGGGTGCTCGACGTCGGCTGCGGCACGCTTGGACTCCGCGCCCAGGAGCCCGAGATGGACATCACGGGCACCGACCTGGTCGACCGGCCGAGCTACCCCGGGCCGTTCGTGAAGGCCGACGCCACCGTCCACCTGCCGTTCGAGGACGGCGCCTTCGACCTGGTCTACTCCAGCTCGGTCGTCGAGCACATCCCGCCGGGGCAACGCGCCGCATTCGCACGGGAGCTGCTGCGGGTCGGGCGGGCGCTCTACGTCCAGACGCCCGCGTACTCGTTCCCGCTCGAGCCCCACGCGCTGCTGCCGTTCGCGCACTGGCTGCCGGTCGCGGTGCGCGAGCCGTACTGGCGACTCGGCGCGCAGGGCCACTGGGAGGACGTGCACCTGCTGCGCCGCCGCGAGATCGCGACGCTGTTCCCCGGCACGACGATCGTGCCGGAGCGGGTCGGACCGCTGACCAAGAGCTGGATCGCGGTCCGCGCGGCCGGCTGAGCGCCGACCGCAGCCGCTCGCCCCGTCTCCGAGGCGAGCGCGCGTCCCCTACCGCGTCTCGTCGACGTCGGGGTTCTCGATCTTCTCGATCATCCCGGTGTCGAACTCGTCGTGCTGGCCGCGGGTCGCCACGTAGTTGGCGAGCCAGAAGACCAGGCCCAGGCCGAGCAGCAACAGCGCCCGAACGATCTGCTCCGGGTCGTTGGCGACCCGGTGGATCAGCAGCGCCAGCGCCGCCACGGCCCCGATCGCCGGGAGGATCGTCGGCGCGACGAAGTGGTCGTGACGGACCGGATCGCGGCGCAGCACCAGCACGCTGATGTTGACGGTGATGAAGACGATCAGCAGCAGCGTCGTGGTCGTCGTCGCCAGTTCGGAGATATCGCCCGTCGCCGTCAGGATCAGAGCCAGGCCGGTGGTGAACAGGATCGCCGCCCACGGGGTCTGACGGCCGCGGTGCACGCGCCCGAAGAACGCCGGCACGATCCGCTGACGGGCCATGCCGTAGGTCAGGCGCGACGCCATGATCATGTTGATCAGGGCGCCGTTGATCAGGGCCAGTACGCCGATCGCGGCAAAGATCCGCACGTCGATCGCGAGCGGTCCGAGCTCGACGATCGAGAGCAGCGGCGTGGTGTCCGTATCGATCAGGTCCGTGTAGGAGAGCACCGCCGGAGCGATGATTCCGATCACGATGTACAGCGTGCCCGCGATCAGCAGACCGCCGAACAGCGCCCGCGGGTAGTCGCGACCCGGGTCCTTGGCCTCCTCGGCCACGTTGACCGAGTCCTCGAAGCCGATCAGCGCGTAGAACGCGAGCGCCGTACCCGCCAGGACCGCCGGGATCAGGCTGACGTCGTGGCCGGCCTCCTTCGCCTCAGCGGTGCTGAAGGCATTGCCGATGTCGCCGACGCCGTCGAGCAGCGCCGCGGTGCCGATCACCACGATCAGGATCAGGCCGAAGACCTCGATGATCGTCAGGACGACGTTGATCTTCACCGACTCGCTGATCCCGCGGAAGTTGACCGCCGCGACGACCAGCAGGAAGCCGAGCGCGATACCGACCGTCGCCCCTTCGCCGAGGGTCCAGTTGAACAGCTGCGGCAGGTAGGTCTCGGCGACACCGCGCGAGAGCGTCGATGCCGAGGCGATGCCGGAGCACATGACCGCGAACGCGACCATGAAGGTGAAGAACGGCTTGCGGAACGCCTTGTTGACGTACAGCGCCGCTCCGGCGGCCTGTGGGTACTTCGTCACCAGCTCGGCGTAGGCGGTCGCGGTCAGGACCGCGAGCGCCAGGGCACAGGCGAACGGCAGCCACACGACGCCGCCGACCTCGGCGCCGATCGTGCCGACCAACGTGTAGATCCCGCCGCCGACGACGTCGCCGACGACGAACAGCAGCAACATGTTGCGCGAGATCGCGCGCTTGAGCGGTGGATCGCCCTCGGGTGCGGCGGTGGCTGGTGCCGTGGACATTCGGGACTGCTCCTCGGGAGGGTGCGGTGCGGTTACCGAGATCCTCTTACCCCGACCCGGTGATGTGTACGCCCCGGTGGCGAACGTCGTCGTCCCTCGGTGACGGCGACGGGTGGCGGCCTCAGCGCACCCCGGCCGTCCCGTCGGTCCATCTGCCGATGTCGTTGGTCAATCCGAGCGCGAACAGCAAAAGGACGAGCACGAACCCGACCATGCTCGCGCGCTCGAGCCATTCGAACGGGATCGGCTTGCCCCGCAGCTTCTCGGCGATCGCCCAGAAGATGTGCCCGCCGTCGAGCGGCAGGAACGGCGCCAGGTTGATGATCGCCAGCGACAGGCTGACCACCGCCAGGATGATCAGCGCCTGCGTCATGCTGATCTCGATCGTCTGGCGGGTCGTGTCGTACGCCCCGGCGACGCTGCTGATGTCCTTGCGGGCCTCGGCGTCGTAGAAGATCTTGACGATCGCCTTGGCGGTCGTCGACATCACGAACCAGATGTACGCCGGGGTCTCGCGTGCCGCGGTGCCGACCGGCACGGTGAAGAACTCCACGCCGTAGCTGATCCCGAGCAGCGGGCGCAGCTCCTTGGCACCGGTCTTGGGATCGGCGACGATCTCCGTGGTACGCGGCTTGATCTCGAACGTCTTGCGCTCACCGTCGCGGTCGACCACGACCGTCGCCGGGGTCGCCGCGACGCAGCCCTCGGTCGGGGTCCCGACGCAGCGGTGCTCGGCGATCGCGTCGCGCAGGGTGGGCAGGCTGTCCGTCGCGTCAGCGTAGTCCAGGTCCGGCGTGAAGCCCGGAACGCCGTCGACGCTGACGACCTTGTCGTTGACCTGCAGCACCCCCGCCGCGGGACTGTCCTGCTGGACCGCTCCGACGACCGGAGCGACCCGCGGCATCCCGATCGCCGCGTAGACGATGAAGACGATCAGGAAGGCCAGCACGATGTTGACCACGGGACCGGCCGCGATCACGACGATCCGCTTCCAGACCTTCTGCGCGTAGTACGCACGCGGCTGGACGTCGGCGGGCAGCTCCTCCCGCGGGTCCATGCCGGTGATCCGCACGTAGCCGCCGAGCGGGATCCAGCCGATCGCGTACTCGGTCTCGCCGCGCTGGACCTTGAACAGCGGCTTGCCGAAGAACAGCGAGAACTTCTCGACCCGCATCCCGACCCACTTGGCCGCAGCGAAGTGCCCGGCCTCGTGCAGAACGATCAGAACGACGAAGCCCAGGAAGGCGAGAACCCACGACACGACGGCTAAGGGTGACAGAGCGAAGGTCTAATTCGCGTAAGGCCCCCGCCGGACCACGCTGATGCGGATTCCGGTTGTCGGAAACCTCGATCCGCATCAGCCTCGGGCAGGGTGCCGTATGGCCCGTCAGCCGGGTCGACCCGGCGGTCGCCTACGACGCGTTGCCGCAGAACTCGACGACGTAGCCCGGGCGGCAGGTCGTCTTCGCCTTCCACACCCGCAGCGTCGAGGTCTGCCACCGCGTCAGCGCCTGCTGCTCGCGGTCCGCGGTCAGCTTCCGCGTGATGCGCTGCTTCACGGCCGCGAACGGCAGCTGCCGCTTCGTTCGCGGGTGCCGGTACTTCGCCTTGTTCCGGGCGTAGTGCTTCCGCGCCTCGGCGTCGGTCACCGGATCGATGTCCGCGGTGACCTGCCGCTGGAACCGCTCGCCGATCAGCTCGACCCGCACCTGCTCCCGGAGCAGCTCCTCCCCGACTCCGAGCGCTTCGAGCTTGGCCAGGTTGTTGCGGCCACCGATCGTCTGCTTGAGCTTCGCCGGCATCGCCGCCGCGATCTGCGCATCCGTGATCACGATCTGCGCTGCCGCGGCTTCAGCCAGCAGGAACGTCGCGGTCAGCAGCTGGCCGATCGCTCCGTCCTTGATCTGCTTCGCGATCGAGGCGCAGTACCGCTTCAGCTGGCTACGGGTGACCGTCTCGTTCTTGGGCACCTGCTTCCTGACGGCCTTCACGCAGTCGGTGTACGGCGGAGCGAACGAGAGCAGCTGCGGCGTCCGCGACCGGAACAGCGCACCGTCGGTGAACTGCTGGGTGGCCATGACGTTCTGGAACGCGAGCTGAGCGTCGTAGTCCGCCTTGGTGATCTGCGTGCCGTCGACGACGGCGACCGAGTCAGCGGCGATCGCGTCGTTCGCCCCGCTGGTCGCCGGGAGTCCCGCGACGATCGGAGTCGCGATCGCCAGCGTCGTCAGGAGGCGTCGAAGTGGTTGTTGCATACGAAGCATGCGGGCGAGGATACCCGCACACCGGCGCGCTACGGCCGGTCGTCGACCAGCGCAGCCGCGGTCTCTCGAGCGACCCGATCGGCGGCGTAGAGCGTCTCGAACGCGTGGACCGCGCCGGTGTCGACCTGGTCCAGCGTCGACTCCACCACCGCGGCGATGTCGAGGAACCCGATCTTCCCGTTGAGGAACGCGTGGACCGCGATCTCGTTGGCGGCGTTGAGCACGCACGGCGCCGTGCCGCCCGCACGGCCGGCCTCGCGGGCCAGGTGCAGGCAGCGGAAGGTCTGCTCGTCGGCTCGCTCGAAGGTCAGCGCGCCGACCTCCGCCAGGTCGAGCGGGCGCATCTCCAATGGCGCCCGTTCCGGGTGGTGCATCGCGTAGGAGATCGGTGCCCGCATGTCCGGGTGTCCGAGGTGCGCCAGCGCCGCGCCGTCGTTCAGCGTGACGTACGAGTGGATGATCGACTGCGGGTGCACGACCACGTCGATCCGCTCGTAGGGCGTACCGAACAGGTGGTGGGCCTCGATCACCTCGAGGCCCTTGTTCATCAGGGTGGCGGAGTCGATCGTGATCTTGCCGCCCATCGCCCAGGTCGGATGGTCGAGCGCCTGCTCCACCCCGACGTCGGCTAGCTCGGCGGCCGTGCGTCCGCGGAACGGTCCGCCCGACGCCGTAAGCACGAGCCGCTCGATCGACCCGTGACCCGTACCGGCGCGGGTCTGGCCCTCGGCGTGGATCAGCTGCCAGAGCGCCGAGTGCTCGCTGTCGACGGGCAGGACCCGGGCTCCGGTCGCCTCGGCCAGCTGCATCACCAGCTCGCCGCCGACGACTAGCGACTCCTTGTTGGCCAGTGCCAGGTCGATCCCCTCGCCGAGCGCGGCGACCGTCGGCCCCAGGCCGGCGGCGCCGACCAGCGCGTTGAGCACCAGATCGGCGTCGGACTCCAGGACCAGCCGGACCAGTCCCTCGGGACCCTGCAGGACCTCACCCCCGGTCCACGCTTCGGACGCGAGCGCGGCTGCGTCGGCGTCGCCGAGCACGATCCGCTCCACGCCGTAGCGCTCGGCCTGGGCGACCAGCGGCGACCAGTTGCGGCCGGCCGCCAGGCCGACGACCTCGAACGTGCCCTCGGGGGCGGCGTCGACGACGTCGAGCGCCTGCGTGCCGATCGACCCGGTCGAACCGAGGATCAGGACGCGCTTGGCAGCCACGGCCTACGCCATCCCCATCGCGAGCCAGACGTAGTAGCCCGCGACGATCGCGAACATCGCGGCGTCGAGCCGGTCGAGCACGCCGCCGTGCACGCCGAACAGCCCCCCGGCGTCCTTGGTCCCCGCGTCGCGCTTGAGGAAGCTCTCGAAGAGGTCTCCGAGCGGGGCGGCGACGGCGACGGCCAGACCGAGCAGCAGCGCGTCGGTGCCGCTGAACCAGTCCTGATAGAGCCCGGCGAACCAGACCGCCGCGACGGCGGTGACCATGCCGATCAGCAGGCCCTCAACCGTCTTGTTCGGCGAGATCTTCGGCGCGAGCTTGCGGTTGCCGAACATCCGCCCGCCGAGGTAGGCCCCGGTGTCGCCGACGAACGTCCCGATCAGCACGTTGAGCACGATCCCGCCACCGTGGTCGGCCTCGCGCAGCAGCACGGCGTGGCCCAGCGCGATGCCGATCCAGGTGACCCCGAGCAGCGTGACCGCGACCCCGGGCATGCCGCCGCGGGGTCGGGCGAGCGCGACGGAGAGGAAGACGATCGGGATCATCGCCGCCAGCGCGGTGAGCATCGC
>JBAZOW010000026.1:0-20233 GCA_041648495.1 Patulibacter sp. | reverse complement strand
CGAGGGCCGCAGCGTGGTCTGGGCCAGCTCGTTCCAGCTCAACCGGATCAAGCCCCGGCCCAAGGTCACGCGGATCGCCGCGGACGGGACGCGGCAGCAGGGCGCCCCGGCCGTGTTGCCGACGATCGACGGCAAGCCGATCGTCGCCGAGCTGCAGCTCGACGGCTGGCGTCCGAAGGCGCGCGTCGTGCGGACGTCGCCCGGGGCGGCCGAGGTCGTCGCCCGGTTGCCGGTCGAGGTCACCGAGCGCGCGACGAACGGCACCAAGATCGGTGGTCGGCTGAAGTCGATCCGGGGCGAGGCCCGCTGGGACGGCACGATGGACGACGGGCGCCCGGCGCCCCCGGGCACCTACGTGGTCCAGGTCTGCGTGCAGGAATCCGCGCAGATCGAGGGCTGCGGCCCGACGGCGGGCCGCGACGGCATGCCGCGCGCCGAACCGAGCGGCCGGATGCGCGGCCGCGGCGGCGTCACCGTGCGCCGGGTCGGTGTGCAGACCAGCCCCGTCCCGGTCGAGACCGGCAAGCGGCTGACCTTCTTCGTCGACGCGCGCGGTAAGCGCTACCGCTGGACCCTGCGGCGCGTCGGCACCGATCGCCCGGTCTCCAGCGGCACCGCCACGCGGCCCGCGCTGCGGATCGATCCCCGCTCGCAGCGCGGGGCCGCGTACCGCCTGACCGTGACGGTGGGCGGCGAGCGGGTCGACGTCCCGGCGTTCGTCAACGACGCCCGCGAACAGCCGGTGCTGGTCGTGCTCCCGGCGATCACCTGGCAGGGGCTCAACCCGCTGGACGACGACGGCGACGGGCTGGCCAACCGCCTGCAGTCGACGCAGGGCGACAGCGCCACGCGGATCCGCACGTCGCGGGTCTTCGGCACGCTCCCGTCGTCGTACGCCTCGACGGTCGTCCCGGCGATCGAATGGCTGGTCCGGCACCGCAAGCGGTTCGAGATCACCACCGACCTGGCGCTCGCCCTGCAGTCCGGGGCGGACGACCGCGCGCACGGTCCGCAGCTGGAAGGGCGCCCCGGCGTCCTGCTGGTCGGCGAGGCCCGCTGGACGACATCGGCCGCGGCCGAGCGCCTGCGCGGATTCGTTACCGACGGCGGCACCGTCGCGGTGCTCGACCCCTCCGGCCTGCACCGCTCGGTCGAGCTGGGCGGCAACGCCGAGCGCGGCCGGCGGCTCGAGGATCCCGGTCCGTTCGACCCGGCCGACGCCTTCGGGATCGTCAGTCGCGGCGCCGTGCGCCTGGACGGTCCGCTCGAGAACGACCGCGACGAGATCGACCTGTTCGCCGGGACCGACGGCCGCTTCGACGGCTACCCGACGGGATGGCCGGCCGAGTCGCTCGGCGACGGCACCGCCGAGGCCAGCGCGATCGACGCGAGCGACCACCGCGTGATCCTCGGGGTGCGCCTGGGCAAGGGCCTCGTGATCCGTACCGGTCTGCCGACCTTCGCCGCGCGGTTGAGCGACGACCCCGACACCTCCGAGCTGATGGACAGCACATGGCGACGGCTCTCGCGCTGACCGCGATCACGTTGGCGGCGACGCTGGCGATGGTCCTGCGCGCCCCCCGGGCCCGCGCCGGCGCGTTGGCGCTGGCGATGATCGGCGGCCCGGTGATCCTGGCGATCCAGGTCTGGGACACCGGTCCGGTCGAGCAGCTGCGCGACAGCCCGCCGCTGTTCGCGGCCGTGGTGCTCGTCGGCCTGGCGGTGCTCGGCGTGGGCGCCGCGGCGTTCCGCCGGTGGCCGCTGGCGGTGCCGATCGCGGTCGCCCTGGTGTTGCCGTTCCGGCTGCCACTGGATCTCGGGGACGGCCAGCCCGTCAACCTGCTGCTGCCGCTCTACGTCGTCACCGGCGCGGCGGCACTGGCCTGGGTCTGGGAGCGGTTCCGGCACGATCCGGACCTGCCGTCCGACGACCCGCGGCCGGGCTTCGCCGACGTGGCGCTGCTGCTGTTCGTCGTGCTCTACGCGGTCCAGAGCGCCTGGTCGATCGACCAGGGCAAGGCGGTCGAGCAGGTCGCCTTCTTCTACGTCCCGTTCGCGCTGCTCTACGTCGTGCTGCGCACGATCCGCTGGACCCCGCAGCTGGCGGCCCGCTGCCTGGGCGTCGCGGTCGGGATCGCGCTGCTGCTGGCCGCGGTCGGCTTCTACGAGTACGCGACCCGCCACGTGCTGCTCAACCCGCGGATCATCGCGTCCAACCAGATCGAGGACGCGTTCCGGGTCAACTCGCTGTTCTTCGACCCGAACATCTACGGCCGCTTCCTGATCATCGTGATGCTCGGCGTGACCGCGCGGATGCTCTGGGCGCGCGACAACCGCACCGTCCTGGTCACCGGCGTGGTGCTGGTGGTGCTGTGGGCCGCGTTGGTCCTGACCTACTCGCAGACCAGCTTCGTGTCGCTGCTGGTCGGCCTGGCGATCCTCGGTGGCCTGCGGTTCGGTCCGTGGAAGGCGTTCGGGACGGTGCTGGCGATCGGTGCGGTCGCGGCGGTGCTGCTGTTCGCGGCGCCGTCGGCGCTCAACATCAACGGCTTCGACAGCGACAGCCTGGACGACGCGACGTCGGGTCGGGTGGCCCTGACCAACGGCGGGATCCGCCTGTTCGCCAACGAGCCGGTCTTCGGCGTCGGCTCGGGGGCGTTCGCCCGTGAGTACCGCCGAGCCGAGCACGCCGGGCAGTCCGACGCGGTCGCGGCGTCGCACACGATCCCGATCACGATCGCCGCCGAGCAGGGCCTGCTCGGCCTGCTCGCCTACCTGGTGCTGCTGGTGGCGGTGCTCCGGCGCCTGTTGCGCGACGCCGAGGACTCTCCGGCCCGCGCCGGGATCGCGGCGATGGTGATCGCCTTGGTGGTCCACACGATGGGCTACGCGGCGTTCCTCGAGGACCCGGTGCTGTGGGTCCTGCTGGCGGTCGGCGGCAGCCTGGCGGCGGTCGGCGGGGGAGCGGCCACGGGAGCGGTCGGCGGGGGACCGCGTCGGGAGCCGCGGATGCCACGACCCGCTCGCCCGCGCCGGAAGCGCCGGACGACCTTCACGGAGAGCGATCCGGGGTGAGCCGGGTGCGCGCTGACCGGCGCACGGCCGCGGAGTGGGTCGTCTTCGCGGTCGGCGTCGTCCTGGCCCTGATCGTCTGGGCGCTCGCGCCGAGCGCCGGCAACTACGACACGGTGCTCGACCTGGTCTGGGCGCGCGAGCTGCTCGACGGGGGTGCACCGGGCTTCGAGGCCTACGCGGCGTCGACCCCGCACCCCGCCTGGCTGGCGCTGGGTGTCCCGGTCGTGGCGCTGTTCGGCGAGCACGCCGACCGCGCGATGGTGCTGCTGACCGCGCTGACCCTGCCGGTGCTGGCGGCGGCCGCGGTACGCCTCGGCCGGATCGCCGGCGAGGCGGTGGCGGGGCGGGGTCGCGGTGGCGGCTTGGCGGTCGGCGACCGGTCGCCGACCCGCGCGATCGACGACCGGTCGCCGTTGAGCGCCCCGGGGGTGTCGTCCGACGACCGGTCGTCGGACGGCGCGCGAGGCAAGCGGGAGACCTTCGATGGGTCAGGGCCGCACAACCTCTCCCGGCGTGGCGATGGCGGGCGGGCGGCGCGGACCGGCCTCGTCGTCGGCCTGGTCGCCGGTGCCCTGACGCTGACCAGCTTCGCCTTCCTGCTGCTGGCCGCCAAGGGCTACCTGGACATGCCGTTCCTGGCGCTCGTCACGTGGGCGGGGGTCTGGGTGATCGAGCGGCCGACGGCCTGGCGCGGCCCGGCGATCCTGCTGCTGCTCGCGGGCCTGCTCCGCCCCGAGGCCTGGGTGCTGGCGGGGCTGTACTGGCTGTGGTGCACGGTCGGGGGACGGTGGTCGGCTTCGGCGGCGGCCGGCGAGGACGTTGCGGCCAACGCCGTAGAGGTTGAGCACGTAGAACGTGTTGAACCTCTACCGGCTCGCGGGCCCGGCCACGACGTTCATCGTTCGGGCCCGGCCGGCCGGCGCGTCGGTCTCCTGCACCTGTCGTCGGTCCCCGGTCGGGCGTGGCATCTGGCCACCGTCGTTGCCGCTCCGCTGCTGTGGATGGCGGTCGACGCGGCTGTCACCGGCAACCCGTTCCACTCGCTGACCGCGACCAGCCAGCTGGCCGACGAGCTCGGTCGCGAGCGGGGGATCGGCCGCGCGCCGTCGCTGCTGGTGACCCAGCTGGTCGATCAGGCGCGTCCGCCGGTCGCCGCCGCCGGCCTGCTCGGGGTCGGCGTGCTGCTGCTCGGGTCGCGGATCGGACTGGCCCGGGCCCCGCGGCGGGTCACGATCGTGCTGCTGACCCTGCTGCTGGCCGGGGTCGTCACCTTCCTGGCCGCCGGCGTCGCGGGTCTGTCACTGATCCCGCGGTACCTGTCGGTGCCGGTCGTCGCTCTGACCGTGCTGGCCGCGCTCGCCGCGGGCGGCTGGGTGGGATTGCCGACCGATCACCGCTGGCGGCGCCCGTGGGCCGTGCTCGTCTTGATCGGCGCCGTGGTCGGCGTCGGCACCTACTTGACGGTCAAGCGCGACTCGGTCCGCTCGCTCGGGTCCGAGCTGCGGTTCCTGGCCGACGCCCGCGAGGACGTTCGTGACCTGATGCTCGACCCGGCCGTGGTCGCAGGAGCCCGGTGCGGCCCGATCAGCCTGCCGACCTACCGGCTGGTGCCCGAGATCCGGCTGCAGCTGGACGTCGACGGCGACCGGGTGGTCGCGCGCAGCGATCCGCGGGCCGGGGCCCTGGGCGTGACCGAGAGCGGCGTGGCGATCTCGGTGGTCGAGGGCAAGTTCGCGCGCCGCTACGGCCGGGCCGACGGCGTCCCGCGCTCCACCCAAGCCGTGCCGCCCGGGTTCACCGAGGTCGCGCGCCGCGGGGCGTTCGTGGCGTCGGTGCGCTGCCGGTAGGCCGCGTCGCCGGGTAATGCGCTGCACGGTGTCGAGATGCGGCTCACCGTGCAGCGTGCGGCCCGCTATTCGGGTGATCCGCTGCACAGTGCGGCGTCGCGCGGAGCCCTGCAGCGCGCGGCTCGCCGGGCGCGGCGACGGTCAGCCCGCGTCGAGCCCCAGCCCCCGCAGCCGCTCGCGGAGCGGCGCGTTCTGACGTTCGGCGGTCTGCTCGAGCGCCCACGCACGCAGCGTCTCGTGCGGAGCGGACCGCCGTCCGGCTTCGGCGGCGACCGCGGCGGCGAAGGCGTCGGGATCGGGTGCGACGACGATCGCCGGGTCCCAGGTGCGCACGCCGGCCAGGTCAGGGACGACGGTCCGGCGACCGAGCCGCGCCGCCTTGAGGATCCGGTACGGGAGCCCCGCGTCGTTGAACGGGTCGTGGCGGAACGGCAGGATCCCGACGTCGGCCAGGCGGAGCAGCTGCGCGGCCTGCGCGTCGGGCTGCGACCCGAGGAAGACGAACGACTCGTGGTCGCGGCACCAGGCGAAGTCGCGGTCGTTGGCGCATTCGTCGGCGTGCAGCTCGCCGACGAAGAGGATCTGCAGCCGCGGTAGCCGCTCACCGAGTCCGCGCAGCAGGGTCCAGTCGGTGCGGCGGCCGAGGTGGCCGAGCGAGAAGCCGACGACCTCGACGGTCGGGTCCGGAGCGGGGAAGGAGTCCGCGGCCAGCGGACTGAGCACCGTCGTCCGTCCGTCGGCCTCGGCCAGGTCGGCCAGCGCCCCGCTCGACGCGACCGTTAGCGTCGCCCGCTCGGACGCCCGCTCGTGGAGCACGGTCAGTCGCGCTCGTCGCTCGGCGTCGGCGTCGCCCGCCGCCTCGTAGCGGTCCCAGCGCCAGTACCAGAGCTCGGCGCCGGTCTTCGCGCAGAGCGCGGCGGCGACCGGCTCCTGGGTGGCGTGGAAGATCACGATCACCCGCGGGTCGCGAGCGTCCTCGTGCAGCCGCTTGAGCAGCGCCCCGGCCTGCTGGCGGGCGACCGCCGCCCCCGCCGGTCCGTCCCCGAGCCGCAGCGACATCCCGTACCCGCCCCGCGCGCCCCACGGCGGATCGACCGCGACGACGTCGTCGCCCCGCAGCAGATCCTCGGCCTGGTCGCGCAGGATGAACTGGCTCAGCGGCCGCGGCAGCAGCAGGACGCAGGCGGGACGCAGGTCGAGGGGCACGGGTGGAGCGTAAAGGCAAAGCAAGAGCAGAACGCCGTCGAAACGAGATCAAGACGAGATCGAAACGCGCCCTGGCTGGTTCGGGCTTCGATGCGATGGAGCTGGCCGTGCCGCGTCTTCCCGCGCCTCATCGCTGCGCACTCGTCCGCTCGCGGGGGCCGGCGCGCAAAAATCTCGCTCTGGGCGAGGTGGCTGCGCACGCGGTGCGGCGCTGACGGCGAGTGCGCAGCGGCGTCGGGTGCCGTCTTGCCGCGATCCGTCGCCCACGGACTACGATCCCCCGTCGATGGCGCCGCACCCCCTCCGCCGCCTGGCGACGTCCGGCGCGGCCTACCAAGCCGCCAGCCTGGTCGCCGGCGTGCTGGCGCTCGTCACGCTGCCGCTCTACACGCGGCACCTGACCCCGGGCGAGCTCGGTGCGGCGGAGACGCTGCTGACCTGGATCATCCTGGCGTCGATCGTCCTGCGTTCCGGGCTGCAGGAGGCGCTGCTCCGCCACTGGTTCCTCGACACCGACCCGGCCCGCCGATCGCGACTGGCGCGCAAGGTCACCGGGTTGGTCCTGGCCGCCTCGACCGTCGCTGCGGGACTGATCGCCGTCCTGGCCGGGCCGATCTCCGACCTGCTGCTCGGCGAGCACCTGCCCGGGCCGATCCGTGCGACCGCGCTCGGGGTGTGGGCGTTCACCAACCTCGAGGTCGCCAACGCGCTGCTGCGCGCCCAGGAGCAGCGGCGGATCTACCTGCTCGCGTCGCTCTCCAACGTGACGCTGACGGTGACGACGACGATCGTCCTGGTCGTCGTCCTCGGCCAGGGCGCGTCGGGGTACCTGCTCGGCAACTACGCGGCCTCGACGGTCGTGCTGCTCGGCGTCTGGTGGACCCGGCGCGCGTTGCTGCTCGGCCACCGCGCGGACGGCCCCGCCGTGCCGCTGCGCCCGATGCTCCGGTTCGGGCTGCCCACGGTCCCGCCCGAGATCGCGGTCTTCGCGCTCAACCTGATCGACCGCCAGTACCTGATCCACACCACCGGGCTGGCCAGCAACGGCATCTACTCGGCCGCGGTCAAGCTCGCGACGATCGTGATCGTCGTCGCCCGTGCGTTCCAGGCCGCCTGGCCGCCGCTGGCCTACGACCTCAGCGACGAGGAAGCCCCGAAGGCCTACGCCCACGTGGTGCGCGCCTACGTGCTGCTGCTCGGCCTGATGGTCGCGGGCCTGACGCTGTTCCGGCACCAGGTCGTGACGGTGCTGGTCGCGGAGGAGTTCGCCGCGGCGGCGGGCGCGCTGCCGTGGCTCGCGCTCGGCTGGGCGCTGTGGGGCCTGACCTGGGTCTTCACGTCGATCGCGGGTCGCGAGCATCGCACCGGACGGACCCTGCCGGCCGCGTTGATCGGGCTGATCGTCAACGTCGTCGTGCTGGTCGCGCTGGTGCCGTCGCTGGCGGCGACCGGGGCGGCGATCGCGCTGGTCGCCGCCTACGTCGTGGCCCTGACGATCTCGCACCTGCGCACCCGGCTGCTGCTGCGGGTGCCGTTCGAGTGGGCCCGGTTGATCGCCGCAGTGGTCGTCCTGGCGGTCGTCGCGGTCGGCGTCGACGGGCTGGCCCCGGCGTCCGGCGTCGACGGGGTGCTGCTGCGGGCGGCCGGACTGGTGGCGATTCCCGGCCTGCTGCTGGTCGCCGGGGCGTTCACCCCGGGCGAGCTGCGCATCGTGCTGGCCGCGGTGCGTCGGCGGCGCGGCTGACGCCAGGTCGTGTCTCCGTACGCATGCGAACAGCGCGCGACGGGAACAAGGGAACGGGATGCATGCCGTTCAGGGATGCGTAATGCACCTGCGCTAGCGTTCGGAGAATCCCCCATGAGCACCAAGAAACGCAGCAAGCCAAAACGCTCCGGTAGCCCGACCCACAAGCGGCCAAGCGTCTCCGCAGTGGCGGCTCCGACCGAGCTGACCTTCGATCGGATCGGCAAGCCCGAGATCGACCGGATCCTCCGTGAGCAGACCGGAATGCCTCTAGCCACCGTGCTCGAGCGATCATCGGTGGTCTGCGTCCAGGCCTTCATCGACGACCTAGAGGCGGAGGACGACGCGGTCACCGCGGTCCGCGAGCTCGAAGCCGAGCTGGGCATCGAGCAGGGCGTCGAGGAGCTCCCCGAGCTCGAGCTGGAGCAGGAGATCCGCCTGCTCCGCGCCGACGGCGCCCAGGAGCGCCAGATCGCCGAGGTCGACAAGCGGCTGCTGGCGATCTGCCGCGAGGTGATGGTCGACCTGGAGCGGCGAGCCGTCCGCGCCGAGAAGGACCTCCAGCAGGCCCAGCGCAAGGTCGAGCAGGCCGAGACGCAGGCCGGCCGGCACGAGCGCCGCGCCGAGGACCGCGTGGCCGAGGCGCAGGAGCTGCGCGGGAAGCTCGACAACGCCGAGCTCGAGATCACCTCGCTCCGCGAGGCACTCGAGGCGGCCGAGAACCGCGGCGAGCAGCTGGCGACCGAGTTGGACGAGACTCCGGACGTCGTCGCGGCCGACGAGGCGTCGGTCGAGGCGGTCGAGCAGCTGAAGGCGCAGCTCGCCGAGCGCGAAGCGCTGCTGCTCGACGCGCACGCCGAGCACGAGCGACTAGAGGTGGCGCTCGAGGACGCCCGACGTCGAGTCACCCAGCTGCACCGCGAGGTCGAGAACAGCGGCGAGGACGAGGAGTCCGAGGAGGAGGAGCTGCCCGCCGTCGAGACGGTGCTCGAAGCGGTCCAGGTCGCGGCCGAGCGCTGCAAGCACCTGGTCTTCAGCGAGCGTGCCTTCGAGACCGCGGCCCACAGCCCGTTCTGGCGCCCCGACATGGTGCTGCAGGACTTCATCAAGCTCGACCAGGTCGCCGAGGCCTACCTGCGGCCGGAGGGGATCGGCCAGCCCGTCGGGCAGTTCGCCCAGGACCTGGGCCTGGACTGGCGTTCCGGGGTCGGCGAGGTCTGGTACGGGATCCACCCGAACGACTACCACTTCCCCTACGACGGGGAGACCCTGCGGGTGGCCGAGCACGTACGGGTCGCCAACGGCTCCGGGGCCCAGCGCTGCGCGCGGATCTACTGCGCGTTCCACCCCGGGTCGGACCAGGAGGGCGACATCCCCCGTGGGGTCTACGTCGGGCCGGTCGGGCGCAAGCTGCCCGATTCGACGACGGGCTGAGGTCCGCCTCGCGCCGGCCCGTCCGGCGCGGGACGGACGAGCGTGTCGAGTTCACCGGCATGGTCCGGGACAACTCGACACGGTCGGACGGGTGGACGCCCGACGCGGTCGAGCGGCTCAGGGGGCGGCGGGCTGCGGCTCGCGCGCGGCGTTGAACGCCTCGGCCGCCTCGCGGATGCCCTCGCCCCGGCGGGGCAGCAGGGCGGCGACCGCGTGCCACCAGTAGCGGCGCGGCGAGTGGCCGGGCAGCACGATCGCGGCGATCGCCCGCAGCAGGTACGGGAACGCGACCAGCGGCCGGCAGAGCCGCGCGTAGCCGGGACCGTGGTGGGTTACGAGGTAGCGCTCGTGGTTGCGGTGCAGCTCGACGATCCGCCGCTTGGCACCCTCGCCGGTCGACAGGCCCTCGTGGTGGACGCAACGGGCCGCGGGAACGTGCAGCGTGTGCCAGCCGGCGTCCGCCAGCCGCCGTTGCAGGTCGACCTCGTCGCCGTAGACGAAGTACTCGGGATCGAGGTGGCCGACCATCGCCGAGGCCTGGACCCGCACCATCAGGCAGGCGGACTGGCACCAGTCGACCTTGCGCGTGGCCCCTGACCCCGACTGGACGACGAACCGGCGGTGCAGCAGCAGCGCCTGGGCGAGGGTCGTGCTGAACGTGGGGAACCGCCAGGCGGACGGCTGCTCACGGCCGTCGGGGCGGAGCAGCGCGGCGCCGGCACAGCCGGCCTGCGGGTCGCGCTCCATCGCGTCCAGCAGCTCCTTGACCGCTCCGGCCCGCAGCTCGCTGTCCTCGTTCAGCAGCAGCGCGTAGCGGCCGTGGGCCTCGTCGAGCAGGCGGCTGTCGTTGGCGGCCTTGCCCTCGCGGCGCTCGAGCGCGATCACCCGGGCGCCGACGCGATGCTCGCGGGCGATCCGGGCGCTGTCGTCGGTCGAGGCGTTGTCGAGGACCAGGACCTCGGTCGTCCGGTCGAGCAGTCGCTGCTCGCGTTCGATCGCGTCGAGGCAGGCCGGGAGGAACGCGGCACCGTTGGTCCCCACGACACAGAAGCTGATCAGCGGGGTGGAGGATCCCGGGGAGACCGCGCGCGGCACGAGATGACCGTACCGACGTCCAGCGGACGCCGCTGTCCAGGGTGCGCGCTTGCACGGTCGCTGTCGTCGGGGAGGACCGTCGCGCGGCGGGGCGTAGGGGTGTTCGTCGTGCCCCCCGACCTGCTTCATCCCGGCGAGCTGCTCGCCGGCTACCGGATCGAGCGTCAGCTTGGTCGCGGCGCGACCGGCGTCGTCTACCTGGCCCGCCAGGTTGCGCTCGACCGCCCGGTGGCGCTGAAGGTCGTGGGTGCTCCGTGGGCGGGCGACGCGGTCTTCCGCGAGCGGTTCCGTCACGAGGCGCGCGCGGCGGCCGGGCTCGACCACCCGAACGTGGTCACCGTCCTCGACAGCGGTGAGGATGACGACCGGCTGTGGCTGGCGATGCGGCTGGTCGACGGCCCGGACCTGCGCGTGCTGCTGCGGCGTACCGGGCGACTCGAGCCGGAGCACGCGGTGTCGGTGGTCGAGCAGGTCGCGGCCGCGCTCGACGCCGCGCACGCCGCCGGTCTGGTCCACCGGGACGTCAAGCCGGGCAACGTGCTGGTCGAGGACGCCCCGGGCGGCGCGCTGCACGCCGAGCTAGCGGACTTCGGACTGGTCGGCGGGATCGGGCCCGCGGGGGCCCCAGGAGACGGGGACGTCGGGAACGCAAACGCCGCGGACGGGCGCGCGGCCGACCACCGCGCGGTCGTCGGTGTGGTCGAGGGCACCCCGGACTACGCGGCGCCCGAGCAGCTGGCCGGACTGGAGGCCACCGCGGCGGCCGACGTCTACGGGCTCGGCCGGGTCCTCGCCGAGATGCTGACCGGCGATCCGGCCGCCGACATCGCCCCGGGCGCGACCGGCTTCGCGGCGGTCGTGGCGCGGGCGACCGATCCCGACCCCGCGTGGCGCTACCCGACCGCCGGGGCGCTGGCCGTGGCGGCGCGGGCGGTGCTGGAGCCGGTAACGAGTGGGATTGCTGCCGCCGCACCGACGGTCGTGGTCGATCCGGCCGCGGGTAACTCGACGCCCGACCCTTCGCGGGAAACGTCCACCGTCCCCGCCGGCGGGGCAGCGATCGGGGCTGCCGCGGCGGGAGCGATGTCGGGCACGGCCGCGCCCGGCGTACCGGCGTCGGGCGTCGCGGGGCGACTTCCGTCGCCCGCCGAGGTCGCGGCCGACGCGGAGTACGGGGACGCGGAATACGACGATGTCGAGCCGCTCGCGGCCGAGGCGCCGCGACCGGGTCGTCGCCGCGCGACCACGCTGGTCGCGCGGCCGAGGCGGCGTCGGCGCTGGATCTGGGCGGTGCCGCTGGTCGTCCTGCTCGCGGTGATCGCCGCCGGGGCCCTGATCCTCGGTGAGCTGCGCGAGGACCAGTTCCTCGCCAACCCGATGAGCGGCTCGGAGCGGCGGACCGGACCGGGAAGCGGGACCAGCGGGAGCGGGACCGTCGGCGGTGGCGCGGCCGGTTCGGGGTCGTCGGCTGCGGGTCCGGGATCGTCGGGTTCCGCCGGTTCGTCAGCGGGTTCGGGGTCATCCGGCGGTTCGTCGTCGTCGGCTTCGGGCGGCCGGTCGACCGGGGGTTCGTCGTCCGGATCGTCGGTCTCGGGCGGCGCGGCCGGAAACGGACGCGGAGCGTCCTCGGGGGACGCCGGCGGCGCCTCGACCTCGCCGACGGGCGGCGGATCGGGTGCGGCCGCGGGGTCCGGCTCCGATCGCCCCACCGGATCCACGTCGCCGGAGGGGAACGCGGACCGCGGCGCGGGCGCTCCGAACGCCGGAGGCTCCGGGTCGGCAGCAAGCACGCCCTCCGACTCGTCCGCCCCGCTGATCGACCCCTCGGGTCCGAGCACGCCTGCGGCTGCTGCGGCGACCCCGCCGGAACGCGGGATGCAGCGGTTCGGCGGCGGGAGCTGGACGCTCGACCTGCCACAGGCCGCGGGCTGGCGGCAGACCGCGGTTCAGGAGCTCTCCGGGGGACGGACCCTGATCACCCGCCTGCGGCGGACCGACGGCTCGCGCCTGGTCGTCGAGCACCGCCCGGGCCAGCCGGCGGTCTTCGGACCGTGGCCGGGCGACACGTTCGCCGCCCGGCTGCCGGACGTCGGACGACTCGACGCGGCGCTCTTCCGCGGCGGACGGTTCGCGATGTGCCGCGAGGGCGTCTGCGGCGCGGTGCCGGTCAACGGCCCCAGCGGCGGGGTGCTGCTGATCGCCGCCGCGACGAGCGACCAGCAGGCGCGGACCGCGCTGCGACGGGCGGCGCGCGGCCTGCGGGTCGGCTGACGTCACGCACCGACGGCAGTTCGTGCCGGTAGCGTGCCGAGGCGGTGCGCATCCGGATCGTCGACCCCTCCGCTTACACGCCGCCGTACGACCACGCCCTCTGCTCGGCCCTGGCGGCGGCCGGTGACGACGTCACCCTGGTGACGAGCGCGTTCCCCTACGGCGACGTCCCGCGACCGGACGGCTACGCGGTCGAGCGCGGCTTCTACCGCTGCTCCGTGGGTGCGGCCGGCTCGCGGGTCCGGCAGCTGTCGAAGGCGCCGCAGCACCCCGTGGACATGTGGCGGGTGGCCCGGTCCTCGCGCAGCGCCGACGTGACCCACTTCCAGTGGCTGCCGTTGCAGTCGGTCGATCTGCGCCTGCTCGGCCGGCGCTCGCCGCTGCCGTGGCGTGGTCCGCTGGTCCTGACGGCGCACGACGTGCTCCCGCGGGAGGCGGCACCGGGTCAGCGGGACGCCCAGCGGCGGCTCTACGCGCGGATGGACGCGGTGATCGTGCACTCGCAGCACGGCCGCGATCGGCTGGTCGACGATCTGGGCGTTCCCGCCGCGAAGGTCCACCTGATCCCGCACGGGGCGTTCGCGCACCTGACCGAGATCGAGCCGGCGCCGTTGCCGGCGGAGCTGTCGGCGCCGGTCGTGGTCGATTCCGAGGCGACGCACTCCGGGGTCACGGGTTCGGTCGGCGCCCGGCCGGCCGGCGGCCCTGGCGCAGACGCCGCCCGCCCCGTCGTCCTGCTGTTCGGACTGCTCCGTCCGTACAAGGGCCTGGACGTGCTGCTCGAGGCCTGGCGCGCGCTGGCGGCGGAGGGCGACCCGGGGGCGGACCTGTGGGTCGTCGGACTGCCGAAGTACGACGTCTCGACGTTGCGGCAGACCGCGCCGCCGAGCGTCCGCTTCGTCGATCGGTTCGTCAGCGACGCCGAGACGGCCGCGATCTTCCGCCGCGCCGACGTGATCACGCTGCCGTACCGCGAGATCGACCAGTCCGGGGTGTTGTTCACCGCGCTGGCGTTCGGCCGCCCGATGGTCCTGAGCGACGTGGGGGGGTTCCCCGAGCTCGCGGCGGAAGGTGCGGCCGAGCTGGTTCCGGCGGGGGACGCCGCGGCGCTGGCCGCTCGGCTCCGCGCGGTGCTCGACGATCGCCCGCGTCGCGAGGCCCTGGCGGAGCGCGCCGCCGCGCTCGCCGCCGGGCCGTACTCGTGGGACGCGATCGCGGCGGCGCACCAGCACGTCTACGCGTCGTTGGTCGGCTGACCGTCCAGGCGCGCGCCGGCGGTCGTCGGCCTGCCCCCGGCTGCCGGAAGAGCGTGGTGTGCCTGCCCCACGCGGGCAAACCGGCGTTGTATCGAGCACGTCCGGGGGCGATTTGGATGGCCCCGGCATCACGATCGCACGCGGTTCGGTGGCCCCTTGACGGCGATCACGACCGGGGGCGATGCGGAGCGCATGGGCGTCCCGATCGCACCCGGCCGGTCCGGTATCACCTTGCGCGACCTTCCTACCGCAAGTAGCATCATGTTCATGCCCGCGTTCAGCCTGCCCAAGATCTACGGCGCGCTGGAAGGCCTGCCGCTCGGACGCAGCGTCGCCTCGCGGCTGTACCGCACCGCGGCGCCGTACTTCCTCAGCGTTCCGGTCCGGCTGGACCACCTGGAGCCCGGCCGCGCCGAGGCGTCGATGCGCGCCGTGCCGTGGACCCGCAACCACCTGGGCACCGTCCACGCGATCGCCCAGTGCAACCTGGCCGAGTACGTGATGGGCGCGCTCGCCGAGGCCACCGTCCCGGCGACCCACCGCTGGATCCCGCGCGGGATCACGGCGACCTACAACGCCAAGGCGACCGGCCTGCTGCGCGCGACCGCCACGGTCGACCTGCCCGCCGAGCTGACCGACAGGCAGGAGCTGCCGGTCGACGTGCGGATCCAGGACGCCCAGGGCGTCGAGGTCGCGACGGTCTCGATCCCGATCTGGGTGACCGTGAAGCCCGCACGGGCGTAGGGCTCGCTTGGGCCGCGGACCCCGTAGAGGTTGAGCACGTGGAGCGTGCTCAACCCCGACGGCGACGGGCCGGGAGGCCGCCACGGCCCCGCGCTTCTGGGACGATCCATCGCGTGCGCGCACTGCACTTCCTGACCCTCGGCCTGCTGGCCTGGACCCACGTCGGCTGGGGCCTGTTCGTCCGGGTCGCGCGGCGGCTCGGCCTCGGCCGGGTGACCGACGACCGCGAGAGCCGGGCGGCGGCGGCGACGGCGGACGCGGGCCCGGCCGGAGAAGCGACGTTCGGCGAAGCGGCAACGCCTGCGCCCGCGAGCGTCTCCGGGAGCTCGAGCGGCGCGCCCGTAGCGTTCACCGAGGCGGGGCCGTCGGGCTTCGGCCCGGGCCCCGAGGCCACGTCCTCGACCGTCGCGCCGCGCCCGCTGGTCTCCGTCGTGATCGCCGCCTACGCGGAGGAGGACGCGATCGCGCAGACCGTCGCCGGCTTGGCGGCGCAGACCTGGCCGCGCGAGAGGCTGCAGATCGTGGTCGCCTGCGATGGGTCGACCGACCGGACCGCCGAGCGCGCCCGCGCCGCCGGAGCCGACCTGGTCCTGGAGCTGCCCCGCGGCGGCAAGCACCACGCGCAGGCGGGCGGGGTCGCGCAGGCCACGGGCGCGATCCTCGCCTTCAGCGACGCCAACACCAGCTGGGAGCCGACCGCGCTCGAGGAGCTCGTCGCCGCGTTCGACGACCCCCGGGTCGGCTACGCCTGCGGCCGCGTCGCCTTCCTCGCCGAGGACGGGGCCACGAACCAAGAGGGCGCGTACTGGAAGCTCGAGATGGCGCTGCGCCGGCTGGAGAGCGACTGGTGGTCGGTGACCGCCGGCAACGGCGCGATCTACGCGCTGCGGGCCGAGCTGTGGTCGCAGCTGCGGGTCCAGTTCGGCCACGACCTGGCGCTGCCGCACCAGGTGGTCCGCGCCGGTCTGCTCGCCGTCGACCGCCCCACCGCGAAGGCCTCCGAGCCGATGGTCCCGTCGATCGACGGCGAGTGGCGGCGCAAGCGGCGGATGATGAATCAGGCATGGCGCGTGGTCCTGCGCGGCGGCGAGGGCGGCGGGCTGCGGCAGGGGATCCTCGACCCCACCGGCCTGCCGATCCCGTACCTGCTGGCGATCGTCAGCCACCGCTGGCTGCGCTACGCCAGCCCGTTCCTGCACCTGCTCGCCTACGCGGCGGGGCTGGCGCTGCTGCTCGCTCGGGGTCGGCGGACACCGCTTCACGTCCTGCTGCTCGCCGCCCACCTGGCCGTCCCGCTCGGAGCGGCTGCCGCGAGCCGCTTCCCTTGGCGCCCGCTGCTGCTCTGCCGCTACTACGTGCTGATGACCGCGTCGATCGCCGCGGGCCTGAGCGATCACCTGCGCCACGGCACCCCGGCCGGCTGGGATCCCGCGGAGGGGACGCGGTGACCGACCGCCACGCCGAGCTGCGCGCCCGGATGCGCGCGGCGGGCCGGAACGTCGGTCCCGACGGCCCGATCGCCCGTCCCGGAGGCCACGCGCTGGGCAACCTGATCCGGCGCGCCTTCGACGTCGTCGTCTCGGCGGTTGCGCTCGGCGTGCTCGCGCTCCCGTTGGCGCTGGTCCTGCTCGTCGTGCGTCTGGAGTCGCCCGGACACCCGATCTTCCGCCAGCGCCGGGTCGGCCTGGACGGCCGCGAGTTCGACGTGCTCAAGGTCCGCACGATGGTCCAGGGCGCGGAGCAGATGGGGGCGGGCCTGGCGATCGTCCGGGGCGACAGCCGGATCACCCGACTCGGGCGCTTCCTGCGACGCAGCTCGATCGACGAGCTGCCGCAGTTCGTCAACGTGCTGCGCGGCGAGATGTCGATCGTCGGCCCGCGGCCGACGGTGCCGTCGCAGATCGCGGCCTACGACGATCGCCAGCGCGAGCGCCTGCTCGTCCGCCCGGGCCTGACCGGCTGGGCGCAGATCCAGGGCCGGACCACGCTCGGCTGGCCGGAGCGGATCGAGTTCGACCGCTGGTACGTCGCGAACCGCTCGTTGCGCCTGGACCTGCGGATCCTGATCGCGACCGTGCGCGTGGTGCTCGGCGGGGCCGGGGTCGAGCGCGACGGCGCGGCGTGGGAAGCGCCGGCCGACGAGTCGCGCCGGTAGGGCCCGGCGCGCTCCAGGTCGGGAAACGCTGGTTTGCCCGCGTGGGGCGGGCGAACCCTGCGGGGCCGGGGGTCGGGGGCAGGCGGCGCCGCCTGGGGAACGCTGATTCGCCCGCGCCCAGGGGGCGAACCCGGCGGAGCGGCCGTCAGTCCGCGGCCTGCGGCTCGCCGATCTTCGTCGGCACGTTGCTCCACAGGCTGTCGAGGTAGCTCGCGATCTCGTCGGTCAGTCGCTTCGGGGCGATCCGCAGCTCGAGGATCGAGCTGGCCTCGAGCAGGCGGCCGTTGGGGAGCTCCTTGGCGAGCATCCCGGCGTCGCTGAACGGGTGGATCGGGTCGACGTGGTGGCCGATCACCAGCGTCGGGACCTCGATCGTCTCGCGCTCGGCCCGGGGCGGCGCGACGCGTCCGAAGAACAGCCCGAGCAGCACCGCCGAGGTCGCCCGTGGGTCCTGGCGCACCGTGTCGAGCAGGATGTCGGTCAGCCAACGGCGCTCGGTCGGCAGCTTGCGCAGCGCACGCCCGAGCATCCGGACGATCGGCTCGCCGCCACGGAGCACGGCGAACAGTGGCAGGAAGGTCCCGCCAACCGCGATCAGCGAGTGCTCCAGCACGGGCATCTCGAGCACCATCCCGCGGATCTTCGCGGGGTCCTTGACCGCGGCCTCGAGCGACGAGTTGGCCCCCAGCGAGGTCCCGAGCAGGACCGCGTCGGGGACGTCCAGGTGGTCGATCAGGGCGAGCAGCAGCCGCCCGTAGCGCGACATCGAGTACTCCCAGCTGCGGACCGGGCGGTCCGACTCGCCGTGGCCGAGCAGGTCGACCGTCACGGTCCGGAAGCCGCGGGCCGCGAGTGCGTCGGCCAGCGGCCGGTGCATCTTGCGGTTGAAGGTCAGGCCGTGGATCAGGATCACGGTCCGGTCGCCGGTCCCGGCTTGCTCGTACGCGATCTGGTGGCCCTCGAACGGGAAGCGCTCGGTCATCGGTGCCCGCAGCATACGGGCGCGGGACCGCCGGTAGGAATCGGTAGCGGTCGGGCGGTGCCGCCGGCGCTCAGGCGCCGACCGGCTGCGGGCCACCGGCCGACGGCCGCGGACGCAGGCGGGACGGGGCGACCGCGAAGCGCCGGTTGATCGCGCTCTCGATCCGCGGCTGACGCACCGGCTCGAGACCCAGGTCGGCGTTGTCCCCGAGCACCGCGAGCAGCTCGCTCAGGTCCTCGGCGAGGCTGCCGGCCAGCTCGCCGCCGGGCATCAGGTCCTGGCGCGCACGACCGGTGTCCCGGACCTGGGAGCGGGCGCGCGCGAGTCGGTCGCGCACCGTCTCGAGGGGGATCCCGAGCGTCGCGGCGACGTCCTCGCGGGGCAGCTCGCCCCAGGCGATCAGCAGCACCGTCTCGCGGTCGACGGCGGCCAGCGATCGCAGGCCCGCGGCGACCCCGGGGTCGAGCCGACGGGGCGGCTGGAGGGCAGGGTGGGGGACCGGGGGCAGGTGGGCGAGCCGCTCGAGCCGCTCGAGGCGGCTGCGGTCGGTGCGCCAGCGCTCGGAGATCGTCTCGGTCGCGAGCGCGTAGAGCCACGGGCGGGGGGAGCCGTAGCGGTTCGGGCTGCTCGTGCGCGCGTCGACCGCCTGTCCGAAGACGTCGATCGCCGCGGCCTCGGCGGCGTCGTCACCGAGACGACGACGGAGGTACCGCACGACCGGACCGCGGTGCTGCTCGAACAGGCGACTGAAGGTGGGGGACCTGGCCATTCAGGGGTACATCGGATCCCAGCGCGAAAAAGTTCGCGACATCGGCACGTCGACGACGTACGGCCGATCGATCGAGGCCGGCGCCGGTCGGCGTACCCTCGCGAGGAATCGGGCTTGTCACCCGGATCGCGCGGGGGTAATGTCAAACATGACGCTGCCGTCACTTTTGTTGCGAGGCGTCGGCCGGGTGGGACGGAGTGCCGACGGAGAACGCCGGGCGACGGACCCGCCGCAAGCGGTGCCGGGTCGACGATCGGGCGCCAGAGCGAAGGTAGCGTCGAGATGTCCCAGCAGCCCCGAGTCCTCGTAGGCCAGGTCGCAGCCGTCACCGGCGGTGCGCGGGGGATCGGCCGCGCGACCGCGGCCGCGCTCGTGCGCGAAGGCCTCAAGGTCGCGATCGGCGATGTCGACCTGGCGCTGGCGGAGCAGACCGCCGCCGACCTGTCGGCCGGCGGCGGCACCGTCCGGGCATATCCGCTCGACGTCACCGACCGTGAGTCGGTGCGGGCCTTCGTCGAGGCCGCGGAGGCCGATCTCGGTCCGATCGACGTCTTCGACAACAACGCCGGGATCATGCCGGTCGGTCCGTTCCTGGACGAGACGGACGACAGCACGCGCCGCCAGGTCGAGATCAACGTGATCGGCGTGGTCAACTGCGGCAAGGAGATCCTGCCGCGGTTCGTCGAGCGCCGCCGCGGCCATCTGGTCAACATCGCATCGGTTGCGGGCAAGGGCGGGTTCCCGGGGGCGGCGACCTACTGCGGGACGAAGCACTTCGTGGTCGGCTGGTCCGAGGCGCTGCGCGGCGAGATGATGCACGCGGACGTCCCGGTCGACATCAGCTGCGTGATGCCGGCGATCGTCCAGACGGAGCTGGCGACCGGTCTGAAGGCGACCCGCGGGGTCAAGCAGATCACCCCCGAGGACGTGGCCGACGGGATCGTCGACGCGCTCAAGAACCCCCGCTTCGACGTCTTCGTCCCGCGCTCGGCGGGGGTGGCCAACCGGATCGTCGGGATGCTGCCGCGCCGGGGTCGCGAGGGCCTGGTGCGGGTGATGAAGGCCGACATCGCGCTGATCGAGGCGGACCATGGCGCCCGAAAGGCCTACGAATTGCGCGCGGCGACCAACGAGCCGCAGCTGCCCGCTCCGGCCCGGGCTCCGGAGCTCCCGCCGGGGCGCTGAAGGGGTCGCGCCGGCCCGATCCGCGGGTCTGCGCATCGGCTTCGGCGCGGCCTCCCGGCCGTCACGCATCGCTAGTGAAACACGGTGTGGGACGGTGTATCTACGCCTCCGTAGGAAACACGTCACCTCGCGCCATTTCCCGCATTGCCTATAGGGATTCCGAGACCCCGACGGTAAGTGCACAAGTGTTTTGGACGTATACACACAAATCGTGTTCGATCAGTTTCCAAACCCTTGACATCGGCCTGGTCCGACTGGTCTACTGGCTCGGCTTCAAGCAGCGAAGGGGAGTTGGAAGTGGATCTCGTGACGAGTTCAGCGGCAGCGCGTGCCGCGGCGGCGGAAAGCCGCCCAAGCGCGACAGGCGTCGCGCCGGGCGTGACATCGGACCCGACGGCCGGAGGACCGCGCGCGGTACGCGCCGCCCGCCGGGTCGGACGGCTCGGGTCGCGCGTCGGCATGGCCGCGCT
>JBAZOW010000025.1:0-20266 GCA_041648495.1 Patulibacter sp. | reverse complement strand
GCAGGTGCGTGGTGTCGATCCCGTCCCGCTGCAGCAGCGCCAGGAGGCTGTCGCCGAGCGCGTCGGTGCCGATCGCCCCGGCGCTGCGGACCTGCGCACCGAGTCGACTGAGCACCAGCGCGGTGCCGCCGGCCGACCCCGCCGCGGTCATCTTGATCTGCTCGACCAACGTCCCGCCCTGTCCGTCCGGGATCTCCGTGACGGGTCGAACCAGGACGTCCAGTACGTGGACCCCCATCGCGACGACGACCTGTTCGCTCATCCGTTGCTCTCCCTCTCGTGGCCCGCTGGGGGCTCGCTGCCGGCCCGGGGTGCCGGGTCCTCGTGCTGCTCGATCCGGTGGGTCGTGCCGTAGCGGCGCGCGATCGCGGCCTCGACGACGGCCTGGCGCTCGTCGGCGTCGAGCGCCTTCGGCGTCCCGACTTGGGCGGCGCGCCAGTAGACGGTGGCCGACCACTCGAGCAGCTCGGTCGCGCGGACGGCGCCGTCCAGGTCGCCGCCGAAGGCGATCGTGCCGTGGTTGGCCAGCAGCGCTGCGGTCCGGCCCTCGAGCGCGGTGACCGCCGAGGCCGCCAGCGCCGGGGTGCCGAAGGTCGCGTAGGGCGCGACCCGCACCGGACCGCCGAGCAGCAGCATCTCGTAGTGGACGCACGGCAGCTCGTCGAGCACGCACGAGAGCGCGGTGCTGACCGGGGCGTGCGTGTGGACGACGGCACCGGCGCCCGCGCCATGCGCCGCGTAGACGCCCAGGTGCAGGTCGAGCTCGGACGTCGGGGCGAGCGGGCCGTCGATCACGGTGCCGTCGAGCGCGACGATCGTCACGTCGTCCGCGGCGACCGTCGCCAGCGCCGCGCCGGTCGGGGTGATCGCGACCGCGTCGCCGACCCGGGCGCTCACGTTGCCGGCGGTTCCGGCGACCAGCCCAGCCGCGGCGAGCCGCTGGGCGGCGGCGGCGACCCGGGCCCGGGTCGCGGGGAACTCGTCAGAGGGGGCCATCGGGGCGGCAGGCTAACATGAATGAACCTTCATGTTTGAAGATCCGCTGCCGACCGACCCCCCTGACTCCGCAACGACCCGTGCGCCCGACTCCACGTCCGGAGCCACGGCGGCCATCGCGACGACGCGCCGCGTGCCCCGCCAGCGGCGCTCGCGTGAGACCGCCGAGCGCGTGCTCGACGCCGCCGAGGCGTTGCTCGCGGAGGACGGGCCGGCGGCGATCACGACCACCCGGATCGCCGCGCGGGCCGGTGTCGCGGTCGGGTCGGTCTACGCCTACTTCGCGGACAAGAACGCGGTCGCCGAGGCGATCGCGCTGCGGCACTGGCAGCGCTTCGCCGATCTGGCCGCCGCGGCGGCCGACGCCGAGGAGCAGGACGCCGCCGGGCGTCCGCTGGCGTCGGTGGTCGACGCGCTCGCGGCGGGCTTCCGGGGTCAGCCGGCGTTCCTGGCCCTCTGGTACGGCGACCTGCGCACCGAGAGCATGCGCGCGGCGACCCGTCCGATCCGCGACCGGGTCGCGGGGTCGGTTCAGCGGGCGCTGCGCGTGCACTGGTCCGGTGCGGACGCGGCACGGTTGGAGGTCGTCGCACGGACCCTGGTGATCGCCGGCGACGGACTGCTGCGCGAGGCGTTCCGCGCCGATCCGCAGGGCGATCCCGTGTTGCTCGACGAGACCCGCACGATGCTCGAGGCCTACGCGGCCGCGGCGCTGGGGTAGTCGTTCGATCGCGCGGCGGGAGACGGAGCCCGGGAGCGGTTGACCGGCTCCTGCCCGGCGAAGGCCTCCCGTCGGGCGGCGCCACGGCCTGGAACCTCGATCCGACCCGCGGTAGCGTTGCCGCATGTCCGACGCCGCCGTGACCCTCGATGTTCTCTTCCACGGCGTGCTGCCGTCGCCGCACGGCTACGTCTACCGCCCCGCGGGCAACCGGCTGGTCCGGACGCTGCGCGGGTTCCGTGGTGGCTCGGTGCCGTTGCCGTGCCTGTCGTTCGTGCTCCGTCACCCGACGGCCGGCGTGATCCTGGTCGACACCGGGTTCCACCCCGACCTCGTCGAGAAGGGGGCCGCGGACTTCGGCTTCCCGCTGCGGGTGATCTTCCGCTCCGTGCGCCCCGAGCCGACGGCGTTCGGCGCGCAGCTGCGCGAGCGCGGGATCGATCCGGGCGACGTGACGCAGGTGGTGATGACCCACCTGCACGGCGACCACACGAGCGGGATGCGGCTGCTGCCGCGCGCCGAGTTCGTCGTCAGTGCCGAGGAGCTGCGGACGGCGCGGGGTCGCGGCGCCGGGACCAAGGGCTTCGTCGCCGGGCACCTGCCGGAGGACGCGCGATTCCGCGTGGTCGACATCGCCGGCGGCGAGCCGTTCGGCCCGTTCGCGCGGAGCATCGACCTGCTGGGCGACGGCAGCGTGCGGCTGCTCGGGACGCCGGGCCACACGCCCGGCCACCTGTCGGTGCTGGTCCGGACGGACGACCACGGACCGGTGCTGCTGGTCGGCGACGCCGCCTACACCCGCCGCAGCATCGCGGAGCGGATCCTGCCGCTGCTGACCGACGACGACGTCGCCGCGCAGGCCAGCCTCGACGCGCTCCACGCCTACACCCAGGAGCACCCCGAGGTCGTCGTGATCCCGACCCACGACCCGGACGCCTGGCGGGAGCTGGTCGCGACCGCTTGAGCACGGGCCACGCGGCTCGGCGTCGCGTAGTCGGGCGCGCGGCGCGTCAGCGGGACGCGCGGTGCATCGTCCAGACCGTCGGGCCGCCCTCGGAGATCTCCGTCCGGGCGACGACGCCGAAGCCCAGCCGCTCGTAGAGGCGAACGTTGCGGGGATCGGAGGTCTCCAGCCCGCACGCCTGCCGCTGCTCGTCGAGGTGATCGAGTCCGGCGCGGCAGACCGCGCCGCCCAGGCCCTGCCCCTGGTGGGCGGGGTCGACGCCGACGGTGGCCAGCGACCAGGCGTCGGGGTCGGCGTGCTCGGAGGTCAGGGCGTCTGCGGATTCCAACCGGGGCAGGAGGTCGCCGTGCAGCTCGAGGACCTGCCCGAGGGCGTCGTCGGGCAGCGGGGGTGCGTCGGGCGGCACGAAGGCGGCGACGGCTCGGACCTGCTCGTCGACCCAGACGGCTCCGTGCGGCAGCGCCAGGCGTTCCAGGTACAGCCGTTGGAGCGCTCCCACGCGCTCGGCGTGGCGATCCTCCGGAACGGTCCAGCGGGTCCAGGGGTAGTCGGAGAAGGCCCCGCGAAGTGCGGCCTCGGCGCGCTCGAGATCGTCGTCGGTGGCGCGGCGAACGGGAACGGTCATCGGAACGAGGCTAGAGGCCGACGGCGGAGCCGGCCCGCCGGCCCTGCCGGTCGTGCCTACGCCGCGACCGCCGGGAACGGATCCACGACCTCGATCCCGGGGAACTTCCGGAAGTCGCGGTCGTGGCTGATGATGGTGCGGACACCGTGGGTGCGCATCAACGCCGCGATGTGGGCGTCGGGGACGAGGTTGCCGCGGGCGGTCGTCGCCTGGATCGTGTCCTGAAGGGTGACCCAGAAGCGCTCGTCCTCGCCCGGGGTGCGGACGTTGGGGCGCTCGACCAGGCCGCGGAGATTGCCGGTGGCCTCGGCGGGGCTGAGCGGCCGATCGAAGATCGACGGGTGCGTGGCGATCCGCAGGTAGGCGAGAGCCACGGGCCAGAAGAGGTAGAGCAGCCCGTGCCCCTCGGCGTGCTCGCGGAGCACGTCGAGGGCCACGGCCTGCCGCGGGCTGCCGGCGTCCGACGCGTAGAGCAGGACGTTGGCGTCGATGGTGACGCTCATCGTGCGTCCAATGCGGCGTGGAGGGCGTCCTTGTCGTCGAGGTCGACGCGGGCGCCCATCGAGCGGGCGGTCCACGTCAGCGGCGGGGCCGCATCGGCGGGCGCGTCCGCGGCGAGGCTCACCGCGAGCAGCTCGGATGCGAGGCGGCCCAGGGACTTGCCCTCGCGCTGCTGGCGAAGCTTGAGCTCGCGCAGCACGGTGGCGTCGATATCGAGCGTGGTGCGGGGCATGATGCGTGATGTTACTGACGAGCGCATCAGATGTCGAGAGTGGTCGGGGGCGTCGAGGATCGGCATGGGGCCATCCTGGTCCGGGTCCCTGTGCCGGAACAAGGGCGCACCTGTGCCGGTCTGCATCGCGAAGCGGGCCCCGCGGTCTCGCGGGGCCCGTCTGCACGGTGATGGCGACCGGCGGAGCGGCCCGTCGGCCGCCCCGCAGTCACGTGGCCGCTCGGGCCGGCTAGCCGACCCGCACCGTGCGGGTCTTGGTCTGCCGCTGGTTGCCGCTGGCGTCGAAGGCCCGGACGACCATTCGGTAGCTCCCCTTGGGGAGTGCGCCGGAGGTGCGGAGCTTCCAGCTCGTCTTCCCGGAGGCCACCAGGCCGACCGGACTGCTGCAGGGCAGCGGCGCGCTCAGCTTGCCGTTGCCGCGGACGAACCGGCACGTGCCGCCCGGGGCCGGGGTGCTCAACGTGACCTGGACCGAGCGGACCCCGCCCCTGGCGCTGGAGCGGGACCGCGTCGCCGCGCAGCCGACGTCCGTCGCCCGGCCCTGGACCGTCAACCGGCCCTTGCGTACCGCCAGCTTGGAGACCGAGACCGACGGCGCCTTGGTGTCGACGCAGCGGGTGGCCGACGAGAGCGCGATCGAACCGGCGACCCCGATCGCGTCGGGTCGCGCTTCCGCACTGGCCCGCGGCGCCGCGGCCAGCAACGTCAGCGGGTCCGGTCCGCCGACCGATGCGCCGGTCGCCGGCCCGCTGCCGCCGTCGCTGTCCTTGAGGATCGCGGTGCCGGCGGCGGCCTCCTGGAACCGCACGTCGGCGAGCTGGATCGAGCCCTGCGCGGGCTTGCCGGCCTCGCCGAACCGCAGCTCGATCTGGCGCAGCTGCGTCAGATCGAGGCCCTGGGCCGCCAGGTCGCCGAGCGGTACTCGGATCTGGTGCAGGATCACGTGGGTCTTGCTGGTCGTCGAACCGACCGACGGATGCAGCGCGTTGCCGTAGCGCTGGTCCGCGGCCGAGACGGTGGCCTCGCGGCCCGCCGCGTCGGTGACCGCGATCGTGAAGTCCTGCGTCCAGCTGTCCGGCGCGTGCTCCGCGGTCGACCCGGTCCGGACGACCGCGGCCCGGTCGGGGTTCATCGGGTCGAAGTTCCGGGGGTCGAAGAAGTTGACCGCGGCGGCGAGCGCCAGGGCCTGCTTCCCACTGACGTCGCCCTTGGCGGCCGGGATCCGGGTCGACAGGGACGCCGGCTTGCCGGTCGCGGCGACCGGGTCGTCCCAGGCCACCGCCAGCTGCAGGCCGTACGACTGGTTGACGGGCCCGTTCTCACGGATCCCGGACTGGCCGCCGAGGGCACCGACCGCCGGAAGCGGGCAGGCCTTGGTCGCCGTCGGCAGGCTCGGTCGACCGAGCTGGGCCGGCGCGAAGTGATCCGGCTCCGGGTTGCACCAGTCGATGCCGTTGACCGTGGTGAGCGGCTTGGGGCTGACGCCTCCCGCGTCGAGGAACGGGTTGGAGAAGCCGCTGGCGTTGAGCGCCGTGCCGACCGCGCTGGCCGTCAGCGGGGTGTCGGGCTCGGGACGGATCACGTCTTCGCGCTCCGTCGCCGGCGGGAAGTAGCTCGTCAGCGTCCGCTCCGCGCAGGCCAGACGCGGGCCGTTGGTGCCGAAGGTCGGGTTGCGCTGACCCTGGATCACCTGGTCGGGACAGGCCGTCTCGGGCAGCTCGGGCTTCCCCTGCGCGAGTCGCTCGCCCGTCATGTAGGCGTTGAACCCGCCCTCGCCGCCGACGTAGCGCCGGAAGAACGAGTTCATCAGCGCCAGACCGACCCGCTCCTGGTCGCCCATCAGCTCGGGATCGCCGGATCCGCGGTTCGTGCGCGTGTAGGTTCCGCCGTCGCTCCAGCCGTCGTCGACGCCACTGGAGCCCGTCAGCGGCAGGATGCTCTTTCCACCACTCAAACGGATGTTGTTGGGCATGTTGACACCACACGCCTGGTCGCCGTTGCTGCCGTCTTCGCCGTCAGCGGACCACACGCTGTTGAACCAGTTGTGGTTGGTGCCGTGCACGCCGACCTGGATCAGCGGGAAGGGGTTGGCGGCGTCGCGGTACTGGCCGCGCTCGAAGAAGCGCGCACCCTGCAGGTTCGACACGTCCGCGTCGCACATCGGCAGGATCGACATGAACGGCGTGCCGGTCGGGGCGCGGCGCTCGTAGTCGACCGGGGCGAGCGCGATCACGCCGCGCAGCGGGTAGCGCCGGCCGGGCTCGGGCCGGGTCCGGTTGTAGTCGATGAAGCTGGTGACGGCGTCGCCGCCGCGGGAATGGCCCATCAGGCCGATCCGCGTGAAGTCGAGCGTGCCGACCAGGCTGTCGCCGATCAGCGTGTCGGATCCAAGGCCCTCCGCGTTGGCCTTGTACAGCGCGTCCAGCGTGGCGGCGATCAGCAGGCGGCGCTGGTGCATGCCCTTCGCCATCGCACTGTCCTGGTAGTACATGAGCTGGTCCTGGTCGATCGAGACCACGGTGTAGCCCCAGCTCGCCAGGTTCTCGCCCACGTAGGCGTAGCCCCGGTCGTTGCGCTTGAAGACCGAGCAGTTCGGTGCCGATCCGGTGTCGCAGCTGCCGTGGTTGCCGTGCACGTAGACGATGACCGGCGACGGCTCGGTCCGGTTGCTCGGCCGGTAGAGCGACCCGCGGATCTGCAGCGATGCGGCGGACGCGGCGCCCGTCGTGCCACCGCCCGCGGAGTTCGGCTCCTGCAGGTTGACGGTCCCCGCCGTGAACGGATCGAGGGTCGTCGTGGCGTACGGGCCGCGCTGCATCGGATCTGGGTCGGCTGCGTGCGACGCCGCGGGAACGACCCCCAGGAGCAGCAGCAACGACAGCACCAGTGCGGGGAGGGTCCCAAGAGGGGCTCTAGCGGTGTTCACAGTTCTCCGTGCGATCAGATCAGGAAAAGGACCCGACGATCGTACGAACGCTGAGCACGGTGGTTGTTAGACCATCGTCTAAGTGCATGGGCCACGCGTTTAGACGGCGATGAGGTTGAGTTCAGCGCGTCCGAACCTAGAGTTCGCATCGCCTCGATCCGTCAGTTGGAGGTGGTGCACCGTCACTTCGGGTGATCGACGGTGGCCATCGCCCACCCACGGGACGAGGAGCTCCTGACCACGCACCGAGGTCCAGCCCCACCCATGACGTTTCTCCACTTCCGTCGCGTCCTCCCTGCCGCATTGCTGTTGGTCGGTGCCGCGACGTTCGGCTCCGCGACGGCCAGCGCCTCGACCTGGACCGTCGACGACGACCGGGTCCAGTGTCCAAGCGCCGGGTTCAGCTCGATCCAGGCGGCCGTCGAGCAGGCGGCTCCCTGGGACACGATCGTCGTCTGCGACGGCCTCTACCTGGAGCAGTCGACGCCCAACACCCACGCCAACAGCCCCGCCCAGGCGGGCTCGCGCAACGGCATCACGATCACGAAGCCGCTGACGATCAAGGGCGCGGGGGCGGACAAGGTCACGATCCGGCCCCATCCGAATCTCGGCAGCACGCTCGCCGGCACCGCGCCGTACCTGCGCGACGGCGGCGGCAACGTGATCACGATCTCGCGGCAGTCGCTCGGCTCGTCCGACGACAACGAGAACTTCGTCTCGATCTCGGGCGTCACGGTCGAGTCGCCGGACGCCTACGCCGAGGCGGGGATCGCGTTCTTCAACACCTCGGGACGGATCGCCGACAGCGTGGTCGGTCCGCTCCGCCGATCGGCTCCGGACACCGAGCTGACGACGCGTCCGCACGGATGGGGCGTCGTGATGACGAACTCGCTCCAGGGCACGGTGATCGGCGGCATCCGGCGCGAGGTCTCCGTGGTCGACAGCCTGGTCACGGGCTACCAGGCGGGCGGGATCCTCTTCGACGACGCGCGCGGAGCGGACGGTGCGACCACGCTGCTGGCCCGCTCGGGCATCAACGCCTACGGCCACGTCGTGGGCACCCGCGTCGAGGGTGGGGGCGCGATGAGCGCGGTCTCGCAGACCGGCGTCCAGTTCCATGCCGGTCAGCGCGGCTCGGTCGTCGACAGCGAGGTCGTCGGGAACTCCTCCGGGACGGCGCGCAACGCGGTCGGCGTGCTGCTGACCGACGCCGAGATCGGCGACGACATCGCCAACCCCGGGACGCCGGCGCTGCGGATCAGCGGCAACCAGTTCTCCGGCAACGGCTACGCGGTCTTCAACGCGACGATCGACAACGGTGCGGTGCGCCCCGACGCCCCGGTGCCCGCCGCCGACAACTTCTGGGGCTGCGCCACCGGACCGGTGACCACCGCCAGCAACGCGACCACGCTCTGCCAGGGGCGCTCGGGCAACGCCGGGTCGCCGGCCGCGGCGAGCGTCGTCGTCGATCCGTTCCGGGCCGACCCGGCACCCGGCCTGGTGGTTCCGGCCGTCACGCCGGACGACGCTCCGACGGCGGCCTTCCTCGATCCGATCGACGGCCTCGAGGTCCCGGTCGGAGCCGAGCTGCTGCCGACGGTCCAGGCCACGGACGACTTCGGAGTCCGGGCGGTCAGCGTGACCGCCGACGGGGCGCGGGTCGGGGCGCGGTCGACGCGCCCCTACGAGTTCGCGTGGACCCCGGGTCCCGAGCAGGCGGGCAGGACGGTGCGGCTGGAGGCGACCGTGGTCGACTCCGCCGGTCAGGAGACGACCACCGCGGTTTCGGTGCTCGTGACCGGGACCGCGGTGCCCGGCCCGGTGCCGCCGCCGGCGCCGCCGGCGCCCCCGACCCTGCCGTTGCAGCCGCCCACGACGGTCGCCGCCCCGAGCCTCTCCGGGGTCGCAGTGGTCGGCGGTCGCGTGGCCTGCTCGACGGGAACCTGGACCCGCGACCCGAGCAGCTACGGCTTCGCCTGGCTGCGTGACGGCGTCGTCGTGCCCGGCGCGATCGGCAGCAGTTACGTGCTCAAGACCACCGATGTCGGGGCGACGATCGCCTGCCGGGTGACCGCCCGCAACGCGGACGGCGTGAGCGCGCCGGCCACGTCGGGGTCGAGCACGGTCCAGCATCGCACCGTCAAGTCCCCCTACCGGACGACCGTGCGGATCGGCCGCGCGATCGCCGTCCTCGATCGCACCGCCGTGCTGGCCCGCAGCGGTCGGACCGTGAAGGTTGCGCGGGTCACCTGCTCGCTGGCCGGTCCCTGCACCGTCAAGACGAACGGCACGGCGAAGGTCGGCAGGACCAGCAAGCGGTTCACGGTGACCACGCGGATCGCCGCCGGCAGGACCGCGACGATCACGGTCACGGTGCCCAACGCGGTCCGCAACGGGATCAACGCGAAGCGCTCTGGCCGGCTGCGGCTGACGACCGCGGTCACGTCGCAGGGGAGCACCAGCCGCTACGTCAGCAACGTGACGCTGAAGCGGCGCTAGCCCCTCCGGGAAACGCCGGTTTGCCCGCGCAGCGCGGGCAAACCGGCGCTCCCCGCGCTCGCGACCCGCCCACCGCTACCTCCGAAGCAGGTACTCCGAGACGGCGTCCGGGTGCGAGAGCGCGTTCAGGTGGCCGCCGGGCAGCACGTCGACGTCCAGCCCGAGCCGCTCGCGGACGACGCGCCGCTGGAAGTCGAGCGGGAAGAATCGGTCGTCGGCCGCCGCGGTGACGCGGATCGGGACCGCGGGCCAGGCCTCGAAGGCGCACCGCGATACGAAGGCCGCGTCGGACTCGGGACCCTCGTGCGCGGTGAGCACCGCGACGATCTCGGGAGCGATGTCGTGCAGGAAGTCCCGCTGGAAATCGAACTCGGGGTCGTCACCGCGGGCGATCGCTGCCGCCCGGCGGGCGGGCTCGGACTCGGTGGCGCCCCACCAGTCGGTCGGGCGCTCACCGGGCACCGGCACCATCGGGTTGACCAGCACGATCGCGTCGGCCTGCACCTGCTGCGCGACGAGCGGGGGCAGGAACGCGCCCATCGACTGCGCGACCAGCACCACGCCGGTGCGGTCCCCGATCTCGCGCACGGTCTGCGCGGCGTAGGCGTCGAGTCCGGCGTCCTCGTCGGCGCCCGGCAACTCGATCGCCAGCACCTCGTGCCCGGCGACTTCGAGCCGGGCCGCGACGAGGTGCCAGTACCAGGCGGCCCCGCCCGCCCCGGGGAGCAGCACGTAGGTGCGGGCGTCGAGGGTCGGTTGGTCGGTCATGGGGGAGCTCCGGTCGGGTCGTTCGATGCAAGGACCGCCCTGGGCCGCGGGACTCATCGGCGTGCCGGGCCGGCCTCGCGTCGCTCCGGCGCTCGTCCGGGGCCGCGGTCGTCAGCGCGGGTCGGAAGACGGTGCGTTCCGACCGAATGCGCTGCGGTCGAGAGTGATTCGCCAGTCGCACACCACCCGACCGCCGACGGCGAGGTGACGCTTGGTGTTGGGAAAGCCGTCAGGCGGCGAGCGTCGTGTGCCAGGTCTCGGGCCCCGGATTCGGGGGGGGTACCGGCCGATCCGGAGTCTGGAGACTGGGCGGCCCCGGTTCGACAGATCTCCCTTTGTAGCGGACGATCTCGTGGCCCTCGAGGTCGAACGCGTTGCGAAGTGCTGGAAACTCCCCAAGTTTTTGAGACACATGATGGGACACTCGTTATTGAGATATATGGCAAGGCGACTTCTCCCGAACGACCGTAGGATGGTGCGGTCGATTATGAAATTCACCACCACATCGGGAGTTGTCGTGCGACATCGAATCGCAAGCAGTACCGTCGGGATCGTCCGGCGTCACCCATCGCGCCACCTAGGGCGAGCACTCGCCGTGGCGGCGACGTTCGCGGCCCTCGTGCTCCCCGCGACGGCCATGGCGGCACCGGGACCGCTCACGGTCGGCGCCGGTGACCCCAGCGCGACCGCGCACTCCTACGACGGCGTCGCCGACTGCGCGAGTCCGACGTACGCGACCCTCGAGGCCGCGCACACCGCCGCCACGGAGGGCGACACGATCCTGCTCTGTCCCGGCACGCACGCCGGCGGGGTCACGATCACCAAGGCGAACCTGACGATCGCCGGGGCCGGCCGCGCGACGACCGTTCTGGAGGCCGGCGGCGGCACGGCGGTCGTCCAGCTCGGTGCCGGCGCGAGCGGCACGACGCTGCGGGATCTCTCGGTCGCGAGCCGCGGCTCGACGGGCGTCTCGGGGATCTACACCAACGCGGCGCTCGCCGACGTGCGTCTGCAGGGCCTGCGGATCTACCGTCCCGACACGCCGTACGTGCTCTACGGGGTGACGATCCACAACAACGGCGTCGCCACGAACTGGCAGGTCGACGACGTGACGATCAACGGCTACGGGGTCGGCTTCCGCGTTCGCGGGCAGGCCCACGGCCTGACGATCCGCGACAGCGCGTTCGACGGCAACAGCGAGGGCATGAGCTCGGTGGTGGCCTCGCCCGCACCGACCACGCCGCAGCTGACGGGGCTGCTCGTCGAGCGCAGCTCGTTCGACGACAACCGCAACAAGGGCCTGTACTTCGAGACCCTGAGCGAGGCGACGTTCGACGCGATCGAGGTCGTCGGCAGCGGGCTGAAGTCCGGCACGCACGCCACGCCCCACGCGTTCGAGGCCAACCTCAAGGGCGGCGCGGCCGAGGACCTCGTGATCCGCGACGCGCGGGTCGTCGGCTCGGACGGTGTCGGGATCAACATCAAGGCCCGGAGCGACCAGGCCCCGGGAACGAGCCTCGAGGGTGCGTCGGTCACCGGCACGGTCGTGACCGGCAACGCGGGAGGCGTGGCGTTCGCCAACGCGGTCAGCGACGCGTCGGTCACGAGCTCGACGCTCGAGGGCAACAACGGCGTCGGCCTGGTCAACGACACGCCGGCGCCGGTCGTGGCGACGGGCAACTATTGGGGCTGCCCCGGCGGTCCGGGCACGCCCGGATGCGACGGCGTCGAGTCCCCGGACGGCGCCGCGCCGATCGACGTGAGCGCACCGCTGGCGGCTCCGGCCGTCGGCCGCCGCTACGTGTCCGCGACGACCGGCACCGACAGCGCCAACGACTGCCTCGACAGCGGTGCGCCGTGCGCGACCGTGCAGCACGGGGTCGACACGGCGCAGCCCGGCGACACCGTCCAGCTCGGAGCGGGCGTCTTCGCCGGCGGCGTGACGGTGGCCGGCAAGCCGGTGACGATCGCCGGGACCGGCAGCGGCTGGAACGCCACGACGATCCAGGGTCCGTCGGACCTGGACGTCCTCCCGGCCTGCGTCGATGGCGCCAAGGCCACGGTCTGCGCGGGCAGCGGAGCGACGCTGACGGTGCGGGATCTGACGGTCGACGGCAACCAGGCGGGCGCCAGCGGGATCGGGTTCGCCGACGCCAACGGCACGGTCGCCCGAGTCCGGACCACCCGCACCCGCGACACCTACGACTCCGACGGCAGCCTGCGCAGCAACCAGCGCGGGCACGGCGTCGAGGCCGCGGCGGCCGGCGGCGTCGCCCGGACGGTCACGGTCGCGGACTCGCGGATCGAGGACTTCCAGAAGTCCGGCGTGCGGGTCTCGGGCGCCGACCTGACCGTCTCCGTCACCGGTAACACGGTGCTCTGCTCCGGTCCCCAGGCGGGAATCGCGGCCAACGGGATCACGCTGCTCGACGGCGTCGGAGGCTCGATCGTCGGCAACGCCGTGTCGGGTTGCAGCTACACCGGTCCGGTCGACACGTCGTCGATCGGCATGCTGCTGCAAGATCCCAGCACGCTGGTCGTCGAGGGCAACAGCATCGCCCAGAGCGATCGCGGCCTGTACGTCCGCGGTACCCCGACCTCCGAGATCGAGGTTGCGGGTAATACGTTCACGGGGAACACCCTGGCGATCGACGTCGACGCGGCCGGAACGGTCAGCACCGTCACGGTCGGCACCAACGACTACTCCGGTAACGGCGAGGCGATCAACGGGATCGCCGTGGTCGAGCTGGTGACCCCGTCACTGAGCTTCGCCGCGAAGCCCGGTGCCTACGCCGGCCGCCAGCGGGTCGACCTCGAGGTGACCGGGGGCAGCGCCTCGATCCGCTCGGTCGTGGTCGACGGCCACGACGCGGTCTTCGACGTCAACGCATCGGCGTGCACCTCGTCGACGCTCGACGCCGACGAGACCTGCGCCGTCTGGCTCGACGCGGCGAGCGCCGTCCAGGGCGATTTCGCCGGGACGCTGGCCGTCACGACCCGCGGCCAGGTGCCGGTGATCGGCCAGACGAGCCTGGCGGCGACGTTCGCCGGCACGCTGCAGGGAGGCACGGGCGACGACGGCGCGGTCGGTCCCGTCGGTCCCGCGGGCCCGGACGGTGCCGCGGGCGTTGCCGGGAACGACGGCGCCCCGGGCACGAACGGCAGCAACGGGGCCGACGGCGCTCCGGGCGCCAGGGGCGACGCCGGCGCGGCCGGTCCGCAGGGCCTGCTCGGGCTGCCGGGGGCGAAGGGCGACGTCGGCGCGGCCGGTCCGCTCGTGCTCGCGGTCTCGCCGGTCCGGATCACCGACGAGAGCCGCGTGGTCGTGGCGACCGTCGTCTGCCCGGCCTCGGCCTGCCGGGTCGCCGCCCGCACCGCGACGCTGAAGATCGGCAAGCGGACCTTCCGCCTGCAGGTCCGGACCTCGTCGCGCGTGGCGCGCGGCAAGGCCGGCACGGTGACGCTGGTGCTGACCCGTGAGGCCCGCCAGGCCCTCGCGCTCGGCAAGAAGGGCGTTGCGCGGGTGCGGATCACGGTCGACGGCAAGAGCTCGCCGGTGATCAAGACGACGCTGCGCGCCGCCCCGGCGCGGTAGCGACCGGTCGCCCCTCCGTCCCGTCGCGCGACGGGACGGAGGGCTCACGGCCTACGGGAAACGCCGGTTCGCCCGCGCCACGCGGGCGAACATGGCGGACCCCGTGCGATCGTGGACGGCAGGGCGCTCGGATCGCACGCGCTCGCCGCTCGCCGGCCCCGCCCGCTCGGCCCCCTCGGCCCGCCGTCCGCCGCCCACGGCACCGGAGCAGCGAGCCTTTCGGCCCTCGCGGTTAGCCTGTTCGAAGGGGCCCGACCATGCCGTCGCCGCCCCGTCGTTCGTATGCGCCGTTTCTCTCGTCCGTCTCTGGTCACGCTGCTGTGGAGCCTGCTCGTCGCCGTCGGGGCAGTGATCGGCGGGCTGCTCGCGCTGTGGTCGTTCTCGGCGGGCTACCGCCTGTCGGTCGGCACGATCACCGTCTCGGTCAGCCCGTTCCACCACGGCGCGCTCGACGTCTACGTGCCGCTGGTCGACTGGGGCGTGCGGTTTCCCGGGGTGACGATGCCCGCCCGGCTGAACGTCGGGGTGCAGGCCGTCGACCGCGAGGCGGCAGCCGCGATCGCCGGGGGCGGCGCCGCGACGATCGAGACGCTGCGCGACGAGGCCACGGAGGCGATCACCAGCTACCTCAAGCTGCTGGCGCTGATCGCCGGTGGCGCGGCGCTCGGTCTCGGTCTGCTGGTCGCGGCGGCGGTTCGGCCGTGGCGCGACGACGCGGGTCCGCGCCACGGTCGTATCGCCCGCCACCGCTGGTGGGCGATCCCCGTGGTCACCGTCGCGCTCGGCTGGGTCGCCGCGGTCGCCCTGCTGTTGGCGCCGCGGGGCGACCTGCCCAACCCGGTCTACTACGCGCACGGCGCGGACATCCCCGTCGCGCTCGAGGCGATCGAGTCGGTCGGGCGCTCGTCGGGCCAGGTCAGCTCGGGCTTCGAGGACCAGATCCAGGGTCTCGCGCGCCTGGTGATCGACCCCGGCCAGCGTCCGGAGCTCTCGGACCGTCCGCGCCTGACGATCGCGTCGGACATGCACAACAACGTGCTGCTGACCCCCACGCTGCAACGGGCCGCCGCCGACGGCCCGGTGCTGTTCGCGGGAGACCTGACCGACACCGGATCGCCACTGGAGATCACCGCGGTGCGGTCGGTCGTGAAGACCGGCAAGCCGTTCGTCTTCGTCGCCGGCAACCACGACTCGGACACGTCGCTCCAGGCCCTGGCCGAGGAGGGCGCGATCGTCCTGACGTCCCGCGGCCGGTTGCTGCCCAGCGGTCTCTACGGCAGGAGGGTCGTGCGCGTCGGCGGCCTGCGCGTGGCGGGCTACGGCAGCCCCAACCTGCGTCGGGCGAGCAGCGGCTACCGCGACCGTGGCACCGAGATCACCGCCGCGGACCAGCAGGCGTTCGCGACCTGGTTCGAAACGATCGTCGACGAGGTCGACGTGGTGATGCTCCACGAGCCGTCGCTGGCCGAGCCGGTGATCGAGCGGCTGCGCGCCGAGCGACGTGAGCAGTCGGTCGACGCCGAGACGCCGTCGATCCTGTTCGTGCTCGGCGACACCCACCGCATCGCGGTCGACGCGGCGGACGGCGTGCTCGCGGTCAACGGCGGCACGATCGGCGCCGGCGGCACCGGCAACCTCGACGAGGGCCAGAACGCGAGCCTGGCGATCGTGACCTACGAGCGGGGACCGTTCACCCCGCTCGCGGCGGACCTCGTGACGCTCAACCCGGGGACCGGCGAGACGGTCGCGCGGCGCGTCCGGATCGACCGGACGACGCCGCTGCAGGTCCGTGACCCGGCCGTGCCCGGCGGTTGACCGGTTCGGCGTAGAGGTTGAGCACGCAGGACGTGCTCAACCTCTACGGCGACCAGGTGGAAGTCCGCTCGGCCCGCGCCCCGCCCCCGCTCAGCCGGCGGCGACGCGGTCGTCGTAGTACAGGCCGTCGATCACGTCGGCGTAGCGCTCGCTGATCGGCTTGCGCCGCAGCTTCATGGTCGGCGTCAGCTCGGAGCTGCCCGGGTCCCAGGCGTCGGGCAGGATCGCGAACCGCTTGATCTGCTCGACCCGGGCCAGGCGCTGGTTGGCGGCGTCGACGGCCCGCTGGATCTCGGCCCGGACCGTCGGATCCTCCGCGAGCACGGCGACCGACGCGTCGGGCAGGCCGTGCTGCGCGGCGAAGGTCGCGCTGGCCTCGGGCTCGAGCACGATCAACGCGACGTTGTACTTGCGCTGGTCGCCGATCGCGACGGCCTGACCGACCAGCGGACTGGCGGCGCGGATCGCGCTCTCGATGTTCGTCGGCGACATGTTCTTGCCGCCGGCGTTGATGATCAGTTCCTTCTTGCGGTCGACGATCGTGACGTAGCCGTCGGCGTCGATCGTCGCGATGTCCCCGGTCAGCAGCCAGCCGTCCTCGGTCATCGTGTCGGCGGTCTTGCCGGGCTCGTTGCGGTAGCCCTTCATCACGATCTTGCCGCGGACGAGCAGCTCGCCGTCCTCGGCGATCCGCAGCTCGACGCCGTTGACCGCCTTGCCGACCGTGCCCAGTCGCTGCGCGCCCGGCGGGTTGATCGTGGCGATCCCGGAGAGCTCCGACATGCCCCAGGCCTCGCAGATCGGCAGCCCGAGCGCGGTCATCAGGACCAGCGTCTCCTGGGTGATCGCCGCCGCACCCGAGACCGCGATGCGGACGTGGTCGAGGCCGATCCCCTCCCGGATCTTCGACAGCACTAGGCGGTCGGCGAGCTTCTGCTTGAAGGCCAGGACCGGCGGAACCGATCCGGTCTTGACCTTCGCCTCGACGGCGGCGACCGAGGTCGCGATCGCCCAGTCGGCAAGCCGCTTCTTGACCGGACTCGGCTCGTTGGCGAGCTTGGTCTCGATCCCGGTCTGGACCTTGTACCAGATCTGCGGAACCGCTCCGAACATCGTCGGACGGGCGTCGGTCAGGGCCGCGAGGATCTGCTTCGTGTCGCTGACGCAGGTCAGCTGGGTGCCGAACGCGACCTGGCTGTAGTGCGAGCCCCAGCGGTCGGCGACGTGCGCGTGGGGCAGGTAGGTGACCACGCGGTCGTCGGCGGTGACCTCCATGTCGAAGTTGCCGCCGTTGAGCTCGGCGATCATGTTGGCGTGGGTCAGCTCCACGCCCTTCGGGTCACCGGTGGTCCCCGAGGTGTAGATCAGGGTCAGCACGTCGTCGGGCTTGACCGCGCGCCACGAGGCATCGAAGTCGAACGACGGGTCGCCGGCCGCTTCCAGCTCCTCGATCGTGATCGCGCCGTCGACGTCGGCGTCCACGCAGACCAGGGTCTCGACGCCGGTCTGCTGGGCGGCCGGGACCAGGCGCTCGGCGAACTGCTGCTCGAAGGCGACGACCTTCGCGCCCGAGTTCGACAGCACGTGGACGATCTGGTCGGTCGCCAGCGTGTTGTAGATCGAGAACGCCGTCGCGCCCAGGTGCATCGCGGCCACGTCGACGAGGTGCATCTCGGGACGGTTGGTCATCATGATCGCGACGCTGTCGCCTCGCTCGACCCCGCGGGCGGACAGCGCGGACGCGAGCGCCTGGACCCGAGCCGCGTACTGCCGCCAGGTGATCGATACGGCTCCGCCGGGCGTCCGTAGTGCGACCCGTTCCGGGTGCCGAGCCGCGGTGCGCTGAAAGGCCTCGCAGAGGGTGTTCACGGGCAACGGGGCGCTGGTCATACAGAGGTCCTCGGGTCGCGGATCCCCACGCGGGCACGGGGATCTCGAAACTACCAGTGGTAGAACGGGCTGCGGGGAACTCTTTGGCTGCGCAGCCAGTTTTTGCGTCGGCGGCGGTCCACCGCGAACCAGGGAACGCTGGCAGGCGATCGTGCGCGCGCGTGAAGCTGGTGCGCGGTCGCCGATCCCGGTAGCTTGCCCCGATCGGTCTCGGGGTCGTCGCACCGTCGGTGCGGTCGGGACCCCGGCGGGACCGGCGGATGCTCGAGGCGGACCGAACCATGCACGGCACAGACATCGCGACCCTGCGAGGGGAACTCTCCACCTTCTCGACGTCGTCGGCCGACGACGTCCGAGCGGCCGAACCAGGTTCCCCGCTGCCGGGCGAAGCCGCGGATGAGCGACTACGGGTGCTCCAGGCCGTGCTGAGCATCGCGTCGGTGGGTGGGTACGGCGCGCTGTCGCTGCCGTTGATCCTGAGCATGGCCGGGGTACCGCGCCGGAGCTTCAACGCGTCGTTCGCGAGTCCCGAGGACGCCTTCGTCGTCGCCCACGATCGCTGCGTCGAGCAGCTCCTCCGCGCCGTGCGGGCGGCGATCGATCCGGAGCAGGCTCCCGGGCAGCAGCTGCGCCAGGGCGTGCAGGCGGCCGCCGCGTACCTGGTGGCCGATCCCGCCCGAGCCGACGCGCTGATGCTCGAGGTCCACGTCGCCGGCGGGCGCGCGCTGCGCAGCCAGGAGGAGGCGGTCGACGTCCTGGTCGGTCAGGTCCGCGCGGTGCTCGGCCGGGCGGGGATCGACGATCCGCAGGCGCGACGGGTGGCGTCGCTCGGGATCGGTGCGTTGCGGGAGGCGATCCGGGCCCGGATCGCCCGGGGGGAGCTGCACCTGCTGCCGGACGTCGTCGGCGAGTTGGTCGACGCGGCGTTCCCGTTGCGCTCCCCGACCTCCGCGACCTGCCGGATCTGAGTCACCACACGCGCCCGGGCCGGTGTACCGGCGGCCCGCCCTGCGACGCACCGTGTTCGACACGGGCTGTCCTGATGGTCATAGAGACGGCGCGTACGCCAGATGGCGACTGGCTTTCTTCGCTCCGGACGGCGTTCGGGTCAGACCCACGGAGCAGTACTGGGCAACCCTTCCCGTATATCGGTGCGGTGGATGTTCCGGGAAAAACGCACAGTACTCATGTGCGTTTGGTAGCGTTTGGTCCAGGCCGCGAAGTGGAGTGAGATGTCCCCGAGTACGGGTCCAGACAAGGGTGAATCGCCTGCGGGTCCCGGACATTCGGGCGCAGAGAGGGGTACCGGGAAAGTACGCCGAGGCCGCTACGGGCTCTCCCGGGCCGAGCTCGAGGTGTACCACCGGGACCGCATCCTGGACGCGACGCTCAACATCGTGGGCATCGCTGGGTACTCCGAACTCTCCGTCTCTTCGATCACGGAACTGGCCGGGGTTACCCGCCAAGCGTTCTATGCATTGTACGAATCGCCGGAGGCGGCGTTCCTCGACACGTACCGCGACGCGATCGGCGGGTTGCTCGAGCGGCTCTCCGCGACGCGCGACGCCGAGGCCGATCTGGACACCGGCCTGCTCGACGGGATCGAGGCCGCCGTCGGCTACCTGGTTGCGGAACCGGTTCGCGCGGCGCTGCTGCTGGTCGAGGTCCACGCGGCCGGCGCCGCGGCCGTGGAGCTGCAGCAGCGCGCCCTGAGCGCCGTCGTCGCGGGGACGGCCGAGATGCTCCGAGGCTCGGGAATCGACCCCCTGAACGCGGAGCGCGGCGCACGGTTCGGCGTGGGGGCGATCAACGAGGCGTTGCGGACCCGGATCACGCGCGGGGATCTGCAGGACCTGCCCGCACTCGTTCCGGATCTGCGCGTGACGGCCTTCCCGATGGCGGGGACCATCGTCGCCCGGGACGCGCCCGGCCGCTGACGCGCGGTCCACGAGGGTTCGGGACGCGCCCGGCCGCTGACGCGCGGACCTCGAGGGTTCGGGACGCGCCCGGCCGCTGACACGCGGACCTCGAGGGTTCGGGACGCGCCCGCCGGCCGCCGAGCGCCGCTCTTCGCTCGATCGCCGGTCCTACAGGCCGACCACGCGCGGCAGGGTGAAGGTCGCCCGCAGCCGCGTGGAGCGGGCCGTCGCCGGGACCCGGGTCCGCGCCCGGTAGACCGTGGCGGCGGCGTCCGCCGAGGCGGTGACCCGCACGTTGAAGCGCCCGTCACGACCGGGGGTCGCTCGCCCGACGGTCACGAACTTCCCGCAGCCGATCCGCTGCTCGATCACGACCGGAGCGGGTCGTGCGGCTCGGGGTCCGGTGACCCGGCCGGTCAGCGCGACCGTCCGTCCCCGGGCCACCAGACCCGTGAGCTGCATCCGCCGCGAGAACTTGAGCGCGCTGGTCCGGCGGCCGTCGACGAGCGCGTAGTAGCGCGCGCGGTTGGTGGATCGGATGCTTCGGGGCGGTAGCGGCACGGTGGTCGAGAACAGGCCCGTGTCGTCGATCCGCACGCTGCCCACCCGCTTGTTGCCGGCCGCGAGCACGATCGTGGCGGTCCGGCCGGCGAACCGCTGCTCGGCCGCGCCGTAGATCCGGGTCCGGTTGCCGCTGCCGAAGACGTCGATCAGCATCGCCGGCACGCGCAGGCAACGCAGCAGGGCCGCGGCCTCGGGGGACCCGTAACGCTCCTCGTCGGCGGTCGGCGACCCCGGATCGGCGGCCTTCCGCG
>JBAZOW010000024.1:0-20544 GCA_041648495.1 Patulibacter sp. | reverse complement strand
GGTCCGCGGCTCGGCCGACGCGCTGCGCCGCGAGCTGGACGCGACGATGCGCGAGTTGCGCGAGCTGGTGCGGGGCGTCCTGCCCGCGGCGCTGGTCGAGCGCGGCCTCGGGGCGGCCGCCGACGAGCTCGCCGACCGGATGCCGCTGCCGACCACGGTCGAGGCCGGCGACGAGCGGTACCCGACCACCGTCGAGAGCGCGCTCTGGTTCGTGATCTCCGAGGCGCTGGCGAACGTCGCCAAGCACGCCGACGCGGACCGCGCCGCGGTGCTCGTCGTACGGACGCGCGAGGGCGTGCGGATCGAGGTCCGCGACGACGGACGCGGGGGTGCCACGCCGGTTCGACGCCCCGACGGCGGCGGCAGCGGACTGCGCGGGATCGCCGACCGGGTCGACGTGCTCGGCGGCCACCTGACCGTCGACAGCCCGCCCGGCGGCGGCACGCGGATCGTCGCGGAGGTCCCGTGCGCGTCGTGATCGGTGAGGACGAGGCGCTGCTCCGCGAGGGGCTCTCGCTCGTGCTCCAGCGCGCCGGCTTCGACGTCGTGGCGCTCGCCGCCGACGGCGAGTCGCTGCTCCGCGAGGTCCGCACGCACCGGCCCGACCTGGTCGTGACCGACGTGCGGATGCCGCCGACGCAGTCCGACGAGGGCCTGCGCGCGGGTCTGGCGATCCGCAGCGAGCTGCCCGACACGGCGCTGCTGGTGCTCTCGCAGCACGCCCAGCGCCGCTACGCCACCGAGCTGCTCGCCGAGCGTCCGTCCGGGATCGGCTACCTGCTCAAGCAGCGGATCGCCGACGTCGATCGGTTCTGCGACGACGTGCGGCGGATCTGCGACGGCGGGACGGTGCTCGACCCCGAGCTGATCGAGACCCTGCTCGGGCGCGCGCGCCCGCACGGTGACCCGCTCGACGAGCTGACGCCGCGCCAGGTCGACGTGCTCACGCTGATGGCCGAGGGCCGCAGCAACGCCGCGATCGCCGAGCGCCTGGTGATCACCGAGAAGGCGGTCGTCAAGCACGTCTCGCGGATCTACGATCAGCTCGACCTGCGGCTCGACGGCGGCGACCACCGGCGCGTGCTGGCGGTCGTCCGCTACCTGTCGCAGTAGGCGCCCGTCGCGTCTCCGTCGAGGTTCGACACGTCCTGCGTGCTCAACCTCGACCTCGACCCAACCGCGCCGCGGCTCACAACGTGATCCGCACCGGGGTCCCGTTGGCCAGCCGCTGGCGCATCCAGTCGATCATCCGGTTGTCGATCCGCACGCAGCCGTGCGAGCGGGCCGTGCCCAGCGGATCGAGCAGGCTCGCTCCGTCGCGACCGTGGATCGCCACACGTCCCGGACCGCTGCCGAAGCTCTCCAGGACCGTCGAGAACCCGGTCAGGTTGAGCGCCCACGGCCCGGTGAACCCGCGGCGTTCCCGCTGCGGGGCGACCTCGTAGATCGCGAACGTCCCCCGCGGCGTCGGGGTGGCCGGCGCACCGACCACGACCCGCACGGTCCGCACGAGACGGCCGCGGGAGTAGACCGACAGGCGCCGTTCCCCCAGCCGCACCCGGACCGCCCACCGGGTACGCGAGAGCACGGCGTCGGAGGCGCGCATCCAACCCGCCGTCTGGTTCGGGCGGATCGGCAGTTGGACCCGCAGCCACGGCTCGCCGTCCGCGTCGTAACGGGCACCCAGGACCATCAGCCGGTTGCCCTGGTGCAGGTAGTCCGTGCGGTCGCCCGCGACCGCGACCCGGCGGGCGTCGCCCGCCGGGCGGGCCCGGACCACGGACCGGCGGAGGACCTTGGCGACGTACGCGCCGCGGTCCGACGGCACCGGCACCCGGATCACGGCGTCCGGCACGCCCGGGCCCTCGACGGCCGCCAGGACCGGATCCGCGACCGCCGCAGCGGACGCGGACGGCCCGCCCGCCGCTGCCAGGAGCAGCAGCGCGGCGACCATCGATCGACCCAGACCCGAGCGTGCGGACGGCGTGGCCATCGATCAGCCGGTGACGTAGCTGGTCGCGGCCTGCTTGACCTGGGTCTTCATGACCTGCACCGTCCGCTTGGCGGTGCGCTTCTTGCCCTGATCGGACACCGTCGCGGTGTTGACGATCCGGCCCGCCGGTACGTCACGATCCACCCGGACCGTGAAGTACTTCGTGAACGACTTGCCCGGCGCGAGCCGCTTGATCGTCCAGCACAGCTTGCCGTTGCGCAGCTTCCCACCGGCCATGTCGACCAGCGTCAGGCCCTTGGGCAGCGTGTCGCAGAGCTGCTCGTTGACCGCATCCTCGTTGCCCGAACGGCTCGCGGTCACCTTCAGCGTGTAGACGACCCGCTGACCCGGCCGCACCGACTTGCGGTTGGCCCGCTTGACGATCGACAACGCGTGCTTCTTGACGACCCCGTCCGGCGAGATCTGCGTCGGCGGCGTCGACGGCACCAGCGGCGGAACACCCGGCGGCACCACGGGGGGCACGGCGGGCGGCTCGGTCGGCGGGACGACCGGCGGATCCGGCAGCTTCACCAGACCGGCGTCGTAGGACAGGTCCTGCTGGTTGGCACGACCCGGGATCGGCGAGGCGATCGTGATCGCGCCCGTCCGCCCCGTGACCTGGTCGGCGTCGGAGTCCTTCTCCGTGTCGCTCCCCGCGCCCTGCGTGGTGAACCCGTAGCCCGCCTTGGCGAACGTCAGGCGGTACTCGCCGGACCGGAGCGTAAAGCCCCCGTCCTCGTTGGCGAACGTGTACCGCCCGTTCGCGTCGGTGGTCACCGAGCGGTCCACCGGGTTGTCGTCCTTGTCGGTCCCCGTCAGCGTGACCGTCACGCCCGGGATCCCCGGCTCGCCGGCGTCCTGGATGCCGTTGGAGTTGCGGTCCTCCCAGACGAAATCGCCCAGGTTGGACGCCACGACCTGGACCTCGACCGGGTTCGCGAACGCCGGCAGCGTCACGCCGCCGGCCGCCAGGCCCGCGTCGTTGACGTAGCGGTCGCCCGACGCGTTGCCGACCGTGTCGAGCACGATCCGCACGTTGCCGCCCTCACCCGACGGGATCGTCCCGGTGCGGGTGACCCGGACGGCCGTCGCCGCGGCCACGTTCTCCGGGCAACCGGACGTGCCCAGCTGCACCGTGGTGCACCACTTCGTCGCACCCGCCGGCGCGTTGCTGGCGTCGTTGGGGTTGTTGCTGACCTGCCCGGCCGCCCGCGACGTGTAGGACACGACGTCACCGGCGTCGTCGGGGGTCACCGACCGCACCTTGACCGACCCGTGGAACGCCGAGTCGTTGCCGCGGTCGTCGCCGTTGTACGGCAGCACGTCGATCAGGTCGAGCGACGACACCGAGTCCGCCGCGTTGTTGACGTACTCCAGGTCGAAGATCGCCTGGTCCAGCGGCTCGATCCACGGCGTCGCCGTCGACTTCGCGACGACGATGCCGAAGACCTTGTCGACCCGGATCGTGTAGGTGTCCGTCCGTGCGTTCTGGGGGGACGGATCGTCCACCGACGAGATCACCGCGGTGTTGACCTCCTGCGCCCCGTTCGGCGCGGAGAGCTTGACCCGCGTCTCGTAGGTGACCTGCGGCAGCGTGCCGTTGACCGGCGCGTCGCCGAGGTTCCAGGTGACGGTCGTCGTGCCGTCGCCATTGACCACGACCGAGGCCGGGGTCCGGTTGGAGCTGCCGTCGACGTAGGTCATGTTCTTCGGGATCGTGTCGACGATCTTGAGGTCGTGCATCACGAAGCCGCTCGACGACCCCCCGCTGGGGATCGGCGCGGTCGCGCTCGGCTGCAGCGTGTACTTGACCGTGCCGCCGGACAGCGCACTGACCTGGCCGGGCGCGTCGGTCTCCTTCTCGATCCGGACGACCCCGCCCGCGATCGTCGCCACGGCCCCGAGCACGTTGTTGTTGACCATCGGGTCGTAGGTGTTCGTCCGCCAGGTGCGGGTGCCGTCGTTGTCGCCGTCCTCGCCGAACTGGATGAAGTTCGCGATCTTGCGTCCGACGGTGATCGGGTCGCCGGTGTACTTGTCGGTGATCCGCACCTTGTAGTTCACCAGCAGACGGGGGATCTGGTAGGTGATGCCGGTCGCATCGGTGGTCGCGCGCATGCGCACGCTGGTCACCGAGTCGAGCCCGCCGCTCAGGGTCGTCGGGTCGGTGACCCAGCCCTGCGCGTCGGCGTCGGCGTCGTCGCACGGCTGGTTGCGCGCGCCGGTCGGCGCGTCCCAGGACGCATCGGTCGCCCCGCGCACGCCGGTCACGGCGTACTCGACGACCCACAGGCCGGCGGGCGTGCTGTCGATCCAAGCGGGCTTCCCGCCCGCCCCGGCGGGGAGGTTCTCGGTCGACAGCGCGACGCTCGAGGTGTCGAAGTTGTCGCAGAGGACCGGCCGGTGGTAGGTCCGGGCCTCACCGTTACGAGCGCCCCAGTCGTGCAGACCGTAGAACGTCTGGCCGGGGAAGAGCAGGCCGTCCCCGCTGTTGTAGCTCGACGCACTGGTCAGCAGCTCGTTGGGGGTGTCGACGCTGCGGTAGTACTTGCCGAGGCCACCCTCGCCCTGGGGCTTGAGGTACTGGCCCTCGACGACGTTGTCCTCCAGCGGCTCCTGTCCGGGGCCGAAGTTGGACTGGCCCGTGACGGAATTCGGATCGAAGTCGCGGACCACGTTCTCGAACGGCATCGGCTCGTTGCCGGGGATGTTGTCGAACGGGATGAAGAAGTCGATCACCTGGGTCGCCAGGTACTTGTCGTCGGCCGGGAGCACCCCGCCGTTGGACGAGGTCGTCGGCGTGGTCGTTCCCGAGAGATCGGCCCCCGTGACGGTGATCGCCACGTTGCCGCCGGGCGCCGCCTGCACGCCGCTCCACGCACCGGAGTTCGGAACGCCGTTGCCGGCCCCGAGCCCTCCGTAGGACCACGGCACGCTCGAACCGCCCGAGACACCGGCCAGGCCGATGAACACGGCTCCCGGGAGGTACCCCGAGATGTCGTCGGTCAGCGTGAACGGCTGCGCGAGCGTCTCGGCGCCGCGCAGGCCCTTGCCGCCCTCGCCGTTGACGACGAGCGACAGCGAGTACGAGAGGAAGACGCCGTCGACCCCGTTGTGGCTGCCGTTGTAGCTGTAGTAGTTGCGCTTCTGCAGGTTGACGCGCGGCGCGGCCGAGACGGTGTCGGTGATCGGCGCCGACGTGACCGCGGAGGTGCCGGGGTCGCTGGAGGAGACCGTGATCTCGGTGGTCAGCGTCGTGCCGTTGCTCGCACCGAGGACGCGGGCGGTCGGGTACAGGTCGACGGCCGACGAGCCCTGGGGGCCCGTGTTGCAGACGATCGTCCGCTTGTCGGCGCTGAGGCTCGACGGCGGGTCGACGCCCGCGCCGGTCAGGCAGTAGGCGGGGAGGTTGACCCACTCCATGTCCGCGGGCAGGACCTGCGTGACCGTGGTGTTGGGCGAGGTACCACCGTTGGCGCTGAGCGCCCAGTGGTAGGTGATCGTGTCGTGCGCACGGACGACGTGGTTGGTCGCACTGGAGTCGTTGCCGGGGGCATCGTCCGCGTCGAAGGGGGCCGACCCGGTGCTCGCGCCCGGGGAGGTGTTGTCGAAGACGACGTTGAGCGTGGCCGCGTGCGCGACCGACGTCAGAGACAGGGCCAGCGCGAGGCTGGCCAGCGCCAGGAGGACCAGACGCAGGATGCGTGGGCCGCTGGCGCTCGGGACCGGAATGGTCATGGTTGTCCTTCGGTGGGTGGGAGTTTCGGGTGCGCGGCGTGGACCGCGGTCCTTGAAGGCATGTCGCACCGTCTGGGTACTTCTCCCCCCTCCTAATTTTCGCGGTCGTACATACCATGGGTAGGAATACTCCCGGCTCCCTTGCGGAGTTTTCGTGACTGCGTGCCAGCGGCCCGAGAGCGTCGGGGCCAGGCGCCGGTCGTCGACCCCGGCCGGACGATCATCAGCACCACGACGATCGCCCAGAGCAGGTTGAAGATCCCGGCTGCATCGCCAGGCGGGAAGCGGCGCCGCGTCGAGCTTCGAGCGCTGCGTCGCCCTCCGTCGCTGCGCAGGTGCGTGAGCGCCCGGATCGTCCGCTCGGAGCGGGACAGCTCGGCGGTCAGGCGCGCCCGGTGCGCCTCCAACAGCCGCTCGGCGTCCGGGCCGTCCGCGACGAGCAGGTCGCGAATCTGCTCCGGCGGCACGGCGAGCGACCGCAGCAGCGCGATCGTGATCGCGCTGCGGGCCTGAGCGGGGTGGTAGTAGCGGTACCCGCTGTCGCCATCGACCCGCGCCAGCGCGAGCAGGCCGAGCGCGTCGTAGGCGCGCAGCTGCTTGACGCTCAGGCGGGACTGCCGGGCGAACGGGCCGATCGGGATCACACGGACCGTCTCCGGGGGCGAGAGTCAAGCCCTGGCGGTCGGCGGGCCCCGACCGGGCGGCTCGGCGTCCGCCCCACGTGGGCGAACGCCGAGCGGTCCGAAGCGACCGCTCAGCCGACCGGGATCGCGATCAGGCTGCGGTTGAACGCACTGCTGACCGCGTCGCCGTTGGTGCAGCGCACGTCGATCAGGCCCGTACCCTCCGGGACCACGGCCTGGAGCGCGACCGGAAGCCGGATGCCGGAGCCCGTCGGGTTCCAGCTGATCGCGTCGAGCGTCGAGCCGTTGCCGCGCAACTCGCAGGCGATCTGGTCGGCGCCGTTGGTGAACAGGTTGAGCTTGGCGTGGACGACGTAGCTCTTGCCCTGCACCGCGAGCGACAGCACCGTCTGCGTCGCGCCGACCGCCATGTTGACGGTGCCGAGGGGCGCGAGGCTCAACGGCGCGACGATCCCGTCGTCGCCCGCGGGACCCTGCGGTCCGCCGGCACCCGGAGCCCCGGGGGTACCAGCGGGACCCGCCGGTCCGGTCGGGCCAGCCGGACCGGCGGGTCCCGGAACCTTCAGGCTGGAGACGGCGCTCTTGCTGAGGTCGGCGACGCCGAGCGAGCCGTTGCGGACCTTGGCCGACGTCACCGCGTTGCCGCGGATGTCGCTCGACGCGACCGCGTTCTTGCGCAGCTGCGTCGTGCCGACGCTGTTCTTCGGCAGGGTGACCGCGGCGTAGCTGGTACCGCCCAGCGCGACGAACAGCGCCAGGCCGGACATCACGTGGGCGGAGCTGATTCGGCGGCGCCGTGGTGCCGCGCCGGGGTCCTGGGAATGCGACTGCATGGTTCTCCTCGAAAGTGGGGCTCGACCACCCTCCCCGAGCCGCCCCACGAGGTCATGAGGGGGTCACCCCCCAAAGGACGAACGTGTTCCCGAGCCTCGAGCCCGCCCGGTAGCCTGCGGCTCCGCCGTCCCTACGAGACCGGAGTCGCCATGCGCGAGCTCGTCTACTACGTCGCCCTGTCCCTCGACGGCCGGATCGCCGGCCCCGACGACGACTTCTCCGCCTTCCCGATCGAGGGCGACCACATCGAGCTGATCGCCCGCGACTACCGCGACACGCTGCCCGGGGTCTGGTTGGAGCGCGCCGGCCTGACGGCCGATCGCTCCCGCTTCGACACCGTGCTGATGGGCTGGAGCACCTACGCGGCCGGGCTGTCCCACGGCATCGACGACCCGTACCCGCACCTTCGCCAGTACGTCTTCTCGCGGCGCCCACGCGAGCTCCCGGACGGCATCACGCAGATCGTCGACGACGCCGTACCGACCGTGCGGCGTCTCAAGGCCGAGGACGACAGCGGCATCTGGCTCTGCGGCGGTGGACTGCTCGCCACCGCGTTGCTGCCCGAGATCGACCGCCTGATCCTGAAGATCAACCCGGTCGTGCTCGGCGACGGGCCCGCATTGTTCCGCGGCGGCGACTACGACCCGCGGACGTTCGCGCTCGAGGACTCGACGCGCTTCCGCTCGGGAGTCGTGATCAACGAGTACGTCCGCCGCTCAACCGAGCGGTGAACCAAGCGCGTCGGCCAGCTCGGTTCGACCGCGGATCCCGAGCTTTCGGTAGACGCGACCCAGTTGGTTCTCGACCGTCTTCGGGGTGACGTAGAGCTCCTGGGCGATCTCGCGGTTGGTCCGGCCGTCCGCGGCCAGCGCGGCGATCCGCCGCTCGCGCGGGGTCAGCGCGTCGGCTCCCGAGAACTGCAGCCGCCGGGGCCGCGCTCCGGCCACGGTGAGCTCCTCGTGGGCACGTGCGGCGAGCCGCAGCGCGCCGCAGCGGCGGGCGGCATGCAATCCCGCCTCGAGCACCGGACGCGCTTCGGCCCGGCGACCGGCCCGGCGGATCGCCATTCCCAGTTCGACGAGGACCTCCGCGTGCAGCAGGCGGCATGGTGAGGACCGCAGCTCCGTCTCGGCCCGCTGCAGCAGCGCCACCTCCTGCTCGCGCTCGTCGGCGATCCGGGCGCGGGCCCGCAGCGCGAGCCCGCGGGCCCCGGGGGTGCCGATCGCCTCGGCGTCGGCGGCGAGCGTCGTGACCAGGGCCTCGGCGCCCGCGTCGTCCCCGGCGCGTACCGCCACGGCCACGTGCTCCGCGCGCCACGGCAGCAGCGCCCGCGTGCCGGACGCGCGCCGCCGGCGGTCGAGGTCGTCGAGCAGCTCCAGCGCCCGGACGTCGTCGCCGCGTGCGGCGTGGAGCAGGGCCCGCGCCGCCTCGACCACGTGCTGGTTGACGTTCTCGACCACCGGCACCTCCGCGACGTCGTCGAGCGTCGCTGCCGCCCCGTCGGAATCGTCGGCCGCCAGCTGGGCGAGGGCGAGCCAGCCCGCCGAGACCACGCGAAACGGCCCTGGGACCCCCGGCAGATCGAGCGATGCACCGGCATCGACGGCGCAGGCACGGACATCGCCCGCCCGCCAGTGGACCGAGGCGCGAGTGCTGAGCGCCCCGTAGAGGCCGAGGGTCTGGTGCCGATCGCGGGCGATCGCCACGGCGGCATCGGCGCAGAGCAGGGCTTCGTCGAGGGCGTCGACCTGCGACAGCGCCCCGATCGCCTGGTAGACCGGCGCCGACGGCCCGGTCTCGCGCGAGGTCGCTCCGCGGGCGAGCGTCGGTTCCGCGAGCGTCACCACCTCGTCAACCGGTGCGCCGCCGAGCGCGAGCGCCCACGCCAGGTTGCAGCGCTCGAGCCGGTCGATCGTCGCGTCGCCGCCCGCGACTCCCGGCGCCTCGCGCGCCAGGACCTCGCCCCGCGCTCGGGTGTCGGGGTGCAGCAGCGCCTTGCCGACCAGGTCCACGGCCACCCGCCGGCGGCTCTCGGGGTGGTCGTCCATCCGGCGCATCGCCTCCTCGAGCACGGCGACCGCGGTCGGGATCCCGCGGCCGACGGTGACCAATTGCGCCAGCAGCAGCCAGCGCTGGACGGCCTGCTCGGGATCGACCGTCGTCGCCGCGCTCTCGGCCAGCCGCTGACCCGCGGTCGGCAGGTCGAGCCGGGCGTGCAGCCCCGCCTCCGCGAGGGCGGCCAGGACGTCGGGCCGGGTCGCGTCGTCCGGCGGCTCGGCGAGCGCCCGCTCGAGGAACCGCAACGCCTCGTCGGGAGCACCCCGGCGGACCGCGTCGCGACCGGCGTCGAGCAGCGCGGAGGCCGCCGCGGCCGATCCCCGCGTCGGAACGTGGAGCAGGTGGACCGCGACCTCGACGGCCGGACTCCCGGCGGCGAGCAGGCGGTCGGCCGCCACCGCGTGCAGGCGGCCGCGCTCCGCCGGTCCGGTGTCCGCGTGGATCGCCGCGCGGACGATCGGGTGCCGGAAGCCGAGCGGATGCGCGTTCGCCAGCACGTCCGCGCGCACCAGCACGTCGGCGGCCGCCGCAGCGGTGTCCGGATCCAGACCGGCGACCGCCGCCACCACGCCCAGATCGCTGTCCTCGGCCAGGACCGCCAGCGCCCGCGCCAGCGCGATCGGCCCCGGACCGTGGCCGCTCAGCCGCACGAGCAACGCACGCGAGACCGATCGGGGAGCCAGCTCACGGATCCGCTCGACCGACAGCGGCGCGTCCGCATCGGGCGCGTCGCGACGCAACGCGCGAGCCAGCTCGATCAGCAGGAACGGATTGCCGTCGGTGACCTCACGGCAGGCGTGCGCCCACGCCGGGTCGAGGTCCGCGCCGAGCTCGCAGGCGACCAGCCGGCCCGCGTCGTCGGCACCGAGCGCCGACGGGGCGATCGTCGCGAGCGGCGATATCCGGGCCAACGGCGGATCGACCGGGACGACGTCGGGGTCGGGATCGCGCGTCCCCGTCACCAGCAACGCCGGCAGCTCGTCGAGGCGGGCGGCCACGTGCCCGAGCACGTGCAACGAGGCCGGGTCGACCCACTGCAGGTCGTCGACCACGAGCACCAACGGCCCACGAGCCGCGAGCCCTTGCACCAGCCACCAACAGCCGTGCAGCACCGGGAACCCCGGCACCGCGTCGGCCGCGTCGCCCAAGGCGTCGAGCGCGGCGATCGCCGGTCCGGCCGCGACGCCGGCCTCCGCCACGACATCCGCGTCGTCGATCGCCGCCGCCAACAGTCGACGGGCGACGCCCAGCGGATGGTCCCGCTCGAGCTCGCCGCCGCGCGCGCGGAGCACGGTCATCCCCTGGGCCGCCGCAAGGTCCGCGAGCTCGTCGAGCAGGGTGGTCTTGCCGATGCCCGCGGGCCCTTCGACGCTCACCATCCCGCCGCGGCCGGACGCAGCCGCTTCGAGCTGTCGGCGCAGGAGCGCAAGTTCATGGTCGCGGGCCAGGGGGGCCTCGTCGCCGCGGGGGCGCTCGGTCGATGGTCGCGGCACGCGCCCATCATCGCGATCTACGCCGTCCCGGGCAAGCACGCCCCCGAAGGCGTCGGCGGGATCGGCAACTCGTTGCCGGACTGCAACCCCGTCTACGACGTTCGTCGAGTCCGGCCCATGACGATCCGGCGACGCTCCAGGCTCTGCTGCGTACTGCCGATACACGGGATCCGTCGCACCGCCGGTCGGTGCGCGTCACTCGACCCCGCGAGAGGAACCGATGTCCTGGAACACCGCCCGAAGCGCCGTGCTGGCGCTGCTCGCGGTCGTGCTCGTGGCCGCCACCGCCACGACCGCCACCGCCGCAACCACCACGCTCGAGCCCTCACCAGCCGAGGCGCGCACCTTCGCGACGTCCAACGGCGGCTGGTCGAGCCTCGTCGACTACAACGGCCTCGTCTGCATTCCGGGCGTGACGTGCCCGTCGGCCAACCCCTCGTTCCAGGCGACCAACGGCGCGGGCGGCGCCGGCGACGGCTTCCTGCGCAGCAGCTTCGGCACGCTGCTCGGCGTGCTCTCGTCGACGACGATCAGCTGGACCTCGCCGACCTTCGCCGCTCCGACGGGCACGGACACCGCGACCCTGCGGTTCAAGGTCCGTCCCCAGATCGCCAGCCTGCTCGCGATCGGCAGCGTCAGCGTCACGCCGTCGATCGTCGACGTCTCGACCCCGGCTTCGACGACGGTGCTGCCGGCGATCCCGCAGACGGCGGCGTCGGCCTCGTTCAACCAGCTCTCGGTCAACGTGCCGACGAGCGCGCTCGTGGCCGGCCGCACCTACCGCGTACGGATCGCGACCACCCTGACCACCGCGATCTCGGCCGTCACGTCGGGCAACGTCGACATCGACGACGTCGAGCTGCAGCTGACCGACCTGACCCTGCCGACCGGTCTGACCGCCTCGGTCCCGACCACCGGCGCGACCCGCGTCGTCGGCAGCGTCAACCCCGAGGGCACCGCGACCAACGTCACCGTCGACTACGGCCCGACGACCGCGTACGGCACGACCACGGGCCCGGTCGCCGTCAGCGGCACCGGCAGCCAGCCGTTCACGATCCCGCTGACCGGCCTGACCCCCGGCGCGACCTACAACTACCGCGTGACCGCGACCAACGCCGACGGCTCGGTCAGCACCACCAACGCGACCTTCGTCGCCCCCTCGGCGCCCGACAATGCGCCGCCGACGGTGACCGGCGCCGGCAACTCCCCCACCCGCACGGTGAGCTTCACGCGCGGCAGCGACGTCGCCAGCGCGTCGGTCGAGCTGCTCGACAGCGGTGGCACCGTGATCGACACCTACCCCGACGCCGAGAACGACGGCTCGGTCTCGGTGACGCTGCCCGCCGACGGCAACTACAGCGTGCGCGTCGTGCGCAGCAACGCCGCGGGCCAGAGCTCGACCAGCGTGGGCGTCCCGGTGACGCTCGACCGCGTCGGCCCCGACGTCTCCAACCTGGCGATCGACGTCACCCCGACGGTCTCCAACGCGCTCCAGCGCACCGTCTCGTTCACCCGCCCGGTCGACGCGACCACCGTCGTCGCCCAGGTGCTGAACTCCGCGGGTGACCCCGTCGGCCTGCCGGTGACGATCATCGGCTCGAGCGGCAGCGTGACGGTCGGTCCGGCCGACGGCAGCTACCGCGTCCGGCTGACCCTGACCGACGCGGCCGGCAACACCGCCCAGGGCACCAGCGATCCCGTCACGCTCGACGCGACCTCGCCGGACCCGGGTCCCGCGCCGACGGTCACCGGCGACGGCAACAGCCGCACCCGGACCGTGGCGTTCACCCGCGACCCGACCGCCACGACGGTCGCGGTCGAGATCCTCAACGGCAGCGGCACGGTGATCGACACGGTCCCGGTGTCCAGCGGCAGCAGCACCCCGATCACGCTGCCCAACGACGACGGCACCTACGGGGTGCGCGTGCGTCAGACGGACGCCGCGGGCAACGGTGCGGCGAGCCTGAGCACGAGCGTCGTGCTCGACCGGTCCGTGCCCGACCTCTCGGGCCTGGCCCTGACGGTCACGCCCGGCGTCTCCAACGATCGCGACCGCACCGTCACGATCGTCCGGCCGGCCGACGCCGCAACGGTCACCGCGCAGGTGATCGACGCCGACGACGACCCGGTCGGGTCGCCCGTGACGATCGCCGGCACGACCGGCACCGTCACGCTCGGCACCGCGGACGGCAGCTACCGCGTGGTCGTGACCGTGGTCGACGCCGCCACCAACAGCGCCAGCGCGACCAGCTCGCCGGTCACGCTCGACACCACCGGTCCCGATGCCGGACCGGCGCCGACGGTCACCGGCGACGGCAACAGCCGCGCCCGGACCGTCACGTTCACCCGCGACCCGACCGCCACCACGGTCGCGGTCGAGATCCTCGACGCCGGCGGGACGGTGATCGACACGGTGCCAGTGCCTACCGGCGGAAGCAGCGCGATCACGCTGCCCGACGACGACGGCAGCTACGGGGTGCGCGTCCGACAGACCGACGCCGCCGGCAACACCGCGGCGACCCTGACGACGGACGTCACGCTCGACCGCTCCGCCCCGGACCTCTCGGCGCTCGCGCTGACGGTCACCCCGGCCGTCTCGAACGATCGCGACCGCACGGTCACGATCGTCCGGCCGGCCGACGCCGCGACGGTCACCGCCCAGGTAATCGACGCCGACGACGACCCGGTCGGGTCGCCCGTGACGATCGCCGGGACGACCGGTACGGTCACCCTCGGCAGCGCCGACGGCACGTACCGCGTCGTCGTCACCGTCGCGGACGCGGCCGGCAACGACGCCGGCGTCACGAGCAGCCCGGTGACGCTCGACACCGCCGCGCCGGACGCCGGAGCCGCGCCGACGGTGACCGGACCGGACACCAGTCGCGAGCGGACGGTCACGTTCACCCGCGACCCGAGCGCGAGCACGGTCGCCGTCGAGATCCTGGACGCCGGCGGCGCGGTGATCGACACGGTCCCGGTCCCGACCGGCGGGAGCGCGACGGTCACGCTGCCGACGACGGACGGCACCTACGACGTGCGGATCCGGCAGAGCGACGCGGCCGGCAACAGCGCGGCGTCGCCGAGCAGCCGGGTCACGCTCGACCAGCTCGGCCCCGACCCCGGTCCGGTCCCCGTCCTGACCGGCACGCCGGACGCCCTGACGGTGACGTTCCAGCGGGCCGCTGACGCCGCCACGGCGACGATCGAGGTCCGCAACTCCGCCGGCACGGTCGTGCTGTCGGTCCCGGTCCCCACCGGCAACCGCGCGACGATCCAGCTCCCGGCGGGGGTCGGCGAGTACTCGGTGCGGGTCGTCCAGACCGACGCCACCGGCAACAGCCGGAGCACCGGTGATGCGGAGACCGCCCGCCCGGCCGATCCCGATCCGAACCCCAATCCCAATCCCAACCCCAACCCCAACCCCGGTCCCGGCTCCGGCACGGGTGGGAACGGAACCGGGACGGGCACCGGCACCGGCACCGGCACGCAGCCGACCGGATCGGGAGCCTGCGCGCGGCCCGCGTTGCTGCTGACCAGCGTCAAGCGGCAGGGCAACCGGGTGCGGATCACGGGATTCACGACCCGCACCCCGGGCACGAAGGTCACGATCAACGAGACCGGCGGCAAGCGCGTCGGCACGGCGACGGTCGGCGCGTCCGGGACGTTCGCGGCCACGGTCACCCCGCCCCGGAGCGCGGCCCTCCGCGCTCGGGTCGGCTACCGCGCGAGCGTCGGAAGCAGCCGCTCGCCGTCGGTGCGGCTGCGCCAGGTCAACGCGCTGCGCGCCGTCGCCCGCTCGGGTGACACGGTCACGCTGCGCGGCCGGGTGACGGTCCGGGCGAACGGTCGGTTCACCGCGGTCGCCGCCTACGGCGGCACCGGTCGCTGCCCGACCAACAACAAGCGCCTGCCGACGGTCGGCACGGCGAAGATCAACCGCCGCACCGGGACCTACACGCTGCAGATCCGCGTTCCGGAGGCGCAGCGCCTGGTGGTCAAGACCCGGGCCACGGTCGGCGGCGGTAACTACCACAGCACCCACACGGTCGACGCGGCGCAGTAGCTCGGCCCGCGCGAGGGCCGGGGACGCTCCGACGGTGGAGTGTTCCCGGCCCGACCGGGCCCGGCGGTCAGCGCAGGCTGACCGTGACGGTCCGGGCGACGGTCTTCGCCGGGGAGCGCACCACGACGCGCACCCTGAAGCTGCCGCGGCGGCCCTTGCTCGCCGCCAGGCGCTTGATCGCGGCCCGCGACAGCTGGACGCGCAGCGTCTGGCGCCGGCCGGTGTTGACCGTCGTGCGGCCGAGCACCCGGGCGGTGTAGCTCCGGCCGGCGATCCGGACCCGAACCGTGCGCGGCGCGCTGATCCGGCACGGTCCGCTCCGGCAGGTCACGGTCGTCACCGTGGCCTTGCCCGTCCGCCGGGCGACGACCGACGAGCGCTTCGCTGCTCCGAGTTCCGGGGCACGGACCGCGGGCGAGGTCGGCGGGGCCGGCGGCGCCACGAACGGCGGGATCGACGTGACCGGCGGGATCGGGACGGCGATCGGCGGCGGGTCGCCGCCCGTGTCGTCCCGCTCCCCGGTGACCGTCACGACGAACGGGTCCGGGGCCTTGTACGGATCGGCGGCCCCGCCGGAGCTGTACCAGTACGAGCCGAGCCCGGTCTGCAACTGCACGTCGACGAAGCTCTGCGGCCACGCGCCCCAGCCCGCGGCGTCGCGGTCCTGCGGCGCCTGTCCGCCGCCGGTCTCGACCCGCACCCCGGCGTAGTCCGGGCGGATCGTGCTCGGAGCCCCCGGGTCGATCCGACCCCCGGTGATCGTCGCCACGCGCACGCCCGAGACCGGCGCGATCGGGGTCCGCGCCGTCGGGTTGGCGATCGACGACGCGTAGCCGGAAAACGTCGCCGTCAGCGTGCCGTTGCCGTCCGCGTCGAGCTCGAGCACCGGATTCGAGACGGTGAACGGGACCAGACCGCCGTACATGTTCACGGTGAAGCTGCCGGTCCAGCGGACCACGGAGGACCCATCGGCCTCGACGCGTCCCATGCCGCCGATCAGCCGCACCAGCTGCGAGCCGCCGCCGGCCAGGAACGCCTCGCGAGCGCCCCAGGCGGGTCGGCTCTCGGTGCCGTCCGCCGCGACGTGCAGCACCCGGACCCCGGGGGCCGCGGACGCGTACGTCGCCTCGGTGCCGTCGGAGGTTCCGGCGGAGAAGAAGTTCGCCGTCAGGTTCGGGGCCTTCCGCTGCAGCTCCTGCGACCCGGTCCAGTCCAGCCGCACGCCGACCAGGTCACGGGCCGCCGGCGCCTGGACGGTGAGCTTCGCGGCGCGCGTGTAGACCGTGCCGAGCTCGCTGCGCAGTCGGGCGCGGAACAGCGCGCCGGACTGGTCGAGGTTGGTGTCCGGAACCGTCAGGCGGCTCTCGGTGACGAGGAAGTTCTCGTCGTCGGGATCGATCGACGCCCAGAACCCGGCCACCCGGCGTTGCCACGTGACCTGCGGCGCCGGGTCTCCGTCGGCGAGCACGTCGAACGTCGCGCTCTGCCCCGGCGAGACGGTCTGGTCGACGAGGTCGAACCCGACCCGCGGCGCGAAGCTCACCCCCAGCGTCGCGGGCTCGGTCGCGACGCGTCCGGCGGCGTTCGCGAAGACCGCCCGGTACTGCGTGCCGTCCGTCCCCGGTTGCGCGGACACGACCAGTGCGCCGTCCGTGGCACCGGCGACGTCGCGGAATCGCGTCGAGCCGGGCGCCTTGCGCTGCCACTGCAACGTCGGCTCGGGGGAGCCCGTCGCCGCGGCGGTGAACGTCACGTCCCGCGCCGTCTCGCCGACGCCGAGCGCCACCGATCGGTCCTCGGGGTCCGTCGTCACGGTGGCGGTCGTCCCCAGGCGCTGGAGCTTCTGGAACCCGAACGCCTGCGTGGTGAGCTCGCCGTCGACCCCGTCCCCGGACTGCATCACCAGGCGGTTCGCGGCGAGCCCGACGAGCGGTCCGCCCCGGGCGCTGCGGCGCGCGAAGACCTGGTCGGCGACGATCCGGCCGTCCCCGACGCCCACGATCCGCCGGCTCTTCATGCCCGCGACCCAGACCGTGCCGTCCTCGGGGTCGACGGTGAAGCCGTCGGCCGCCAGCTCGCTGGCCGCAAACCCGAGATCGACCGGGGGCTCGGCCTGGAGCGGCTGCCCGGCCGGCGGCGTCACGTCGACGCGCTGCACCTTCCCGGAGGACTGACCGCTCGTCAGGGCGACCATCCCGTCGGGTCCGGCGAGCGCGGCGGTGAACGGTCCACCGTTGACGTTGGGGACGGTCGTTCCGGCGACGGGCGCCGTGGTGGCCGTGCCGTCGTCGTGCGTGACGATGCGGTACGCCCCGGGAACGGTGGTCGGCAACGTCGCGGTGCCGGCCGGGCGGACCTGCTGGCGCGCCCCGGGCACGACGATCGAACCGTCGCTCGCCGCGACCCCGAGGCGGTTGTAGACCTGGAAGTTCAGCCCGGTCGGAGCGCTCGGCAGGTCGTAGTCCCGCTGCGTCCAGGTGCCGGCGTCGTCGCTCGAATAGGTCACGAGCTTCCAGACGTGGCGGTCGTAGTCCGTGGCTCCGACCCCGGCCGGGGCGATCAGGCGGGTCTGGAACGCCCGCTTCCCGACGGGGTCCCAGGAGACGGCCGACGTGCTGGGAATCGCGGTCGCGTCGTCACCCTGCTCCCAGACCCGACGCGTGGAGTCGTAGCGGATCCAGTGCTGGATCTGGGGGCTGCTGGACGGGGAGAGGTAGACCTTGCCGTCGTCGCTCTTGACCAGCAGCGCCGCGCCGAGCGAGCCCACCGGCACCCGCAGTGGCGGGCCCTCGATCGGGGCGTCGCGCATCGTCGCGAGGTCGAAGACCCGGTACTCGTGCTCCCACTGCATCTCGCCGACGGTCTGCTGGACGCGGTAGTAGACGAGCTTCCGCACCGTGTCGGTCGCCACGACCTGCAACGTCCCGACCTCGGTCGAGCTCGGTACGAGCTCGACGTTGTCCCCGTCGAGACCGAGCCTCGTGACGTCGGGACCGTCGAATTGATCGCTGAAGTCGGGGGCGCCCCCGGGCCCGGTGTACGAGAACGAGACCGGATCGACCCGCGTGCCCTCGGGGTAGTAGACCTCGCCGAACGGCGCGCCGGCCGTCTGCGCGATCGCCGCGGGGATCCCGCTCCACGTCGTCGTCCCGCCCGCCACGACCGGCGCGACCTCGTCGGCCGTCAGGTCGACGATCGGGATCCGGCCGTAGTCGACCATCTGCCAGGTCACGGCGTTGCGGCTCTTCGTCTCGGCCGTGATCGTCGCGCCGTCCTGGCCGATCGTGATCTCGGGGTCGGTCAGCGTCAGGTCGAGCTGGTCGATGTCGAGCGGTCCCGCGTAGCCGGGCGGAACCGGGAACCCGGTCGTCGGGTGGCTCCGCCACTGCGCCGAGCCCGCGTACCTCAGCACCGTCCGACGGGCGTCCGCCTCGTAGCTGCCGGATGCGAAGTCCCAGTTCAGGTTGTAGCCCGAGGAACTGGTCTCGGGCACGATCGTCGCCCCGCCCGCCACGGTCGGCTGCTTGGCGTAGGTGCGCCAGGACCCCTTGAAGCCCCAGGTCAGGGCCGGTGCGTCCGTGACGGGGACCGGCGCGGCGTGCGCTCCGCGGGGGACCGCGACGAGCGTCGCCAACACAACCAAGGCGGCGAGCGCAAGCGCCCCGAGCGACCGTGCGCGTGGGCGGTCGGCGGCCAACGAGCCGCCGCGCATCGCGACGGTCTGGGCAGGATGGCGGCAGGTCACGGGGACACCTCTCGGACGACGGTGATGAGCCGAGCGACGCCGACCGTCAGGGCCGGCGAACGCGATCGCGACCGCATGCTATTAGGGCGACCGAATCAATGCGTTTACGGGTGCGACCGGGCCCGGAACGGCAAGACCCCTCCGGCGCGCCGCGCCGAAGGGGTCGATGGTGCCTACGGAGGGGACGACGGTCGACCGCCGTCCCCTCCGATCCGTCCTACGGGACGAACGTCAACGGCGCGGCGTCCACCCCGACGGGGTTGTACGCGGCGTCGTACCACGAGGCGATCACCGCGCACGGGTCCGTCCCGGCCGTGCCGTCGCAGTCCGTATCCGGACCGTAGAGCGGGGCGCCACCGGGGATGAAGGAGCGGTTGGTGAAGGAATCGGTGACGAGCAGCGACTTCGTCGTGCCCCCCGAGATCAACGCCAGGGACGTCGCGCTACCGGCCGTGCTGCTGCAGTCGTTGCCCCAGTTCAGCGGCGTCGCGTCGGTCGTGTCGCAGAGCGCCAGCCCGTACCGCACCGCACCCGCCGGCGGGGACGAGACGGTCACCGACAGGGTGTCGCCGGACTGCGGCGTGCTGTCGCTGACGGTGACCGCGGCGTTCGCGGCCGACGCGCCGATCGCGGCGGTGGCAACGGCGGCGGTGGCGACGGCAGCGAACTTCCGGAGGAATGACATGGAGTGCTCCTTGTGGAATTTCAGGAGCCGGACGGCCCCTGCATTTGGGCACCCTAACTACGAGCGAAACGCTCGTCAAGGACAAATTTAGGGCGCCCTACCCTTAGGCCAAGAACGCCGTCTACGTGACGTTGTGGAACGAGGGGCGGCTTCGGCGAAGCCACGACGAGAGCGCCTCTTCGGACATTCCCCGATGGACCAATTCGACACCTAGCCGCGTCTAGCGGTACCTACCTGACGGAAACGCTTCACCTCCCTCCCGCCCCGGCGGTAGCATTTCCATCCGCTTCGACGTTCGAGGCGAATACGCCCCGCCGCAAGAGGAACCCGATGCCCTGGACCACCGCTCGACGCGCCGCGCTCGCGCTGCTCGCCGTCGTCCCTCTAGCCGTGAGCTCGACCGCCACGGCAGCGACCACCACGACCGAGCCGTCACCAGCCGAAGCGCGGACCTTCGCCACCACCAACGGCGGCTGGAGCAGCTCCGTCGACTACGGCAACCTGCAATGCATCCCGGGGGTCACCTGCCCGACCGCCAACCCGAGCTACCGGTCGACGGGCGGCTCCGGGGGTGCCGCCGACGGCCACCTGCGCAACACCTTCGGCACGATGCTCGGCGTCCTGGCGACCACCACGATCAGCTGGACCTCGCCGACCTTCGTCGCGCCCTCCAGCACCGACACCGCGACCCTGCGGTTCAACCTCCGGCCGCAGATCGCCAGCCTGCTCGCGATCGGCTCAGTCAACGTCAGGGCGTCGATCGTGGACGTGGCGGACGACTCGAAGACCACCGTGCTGCCCACGATCCCGCTGACCGCCGCGTCGGCCTCGTTCGGCGTGCGCTCGGTCGACGTCCCGGTCAGCGCCGTCGCCGCCGGCCGCACCTACCGCGTGCGGATCGCCACCTCGAACACCACCAACGTCTCGGCCGTCACCTCCGGCAACGTCGACATCGACGACGTCGCCCTGGAGCTGAACGACCTCGACCTGCCGACCGACCTGGCCGCGAGCGTGCCCACGACCGGCGCGGCCCGCGTCGTCGGCAGCGTGGATCCGCTGGGCATCGACACCGACGTCACCGTCGACTACGGCCTGACCACGGCCTACGGCTCGACCACCACCCCGGTCTGGGTCAGCGGCACCGGCGCCCAGCCGTTCACGATCCCGCTGCCCGACCTCACCCCCGGCGCGACCTACAACTACCGCGTGACCGCGACCAACGCGAACGGGTCGGTCAGCACCGAGAACGCGACCTTCGTCGCCCCCTCGGGTCCGGATAACCCCGTACCCA
>JBAZOW010000023.1:0-20568 GCA_041648495.1 Patulibacter sp. | reverse complement strand
TCGTCGCCGCGACCTCGGTGGTCGTCCTGGCCACCGGTGCCCCCGGGGACCGCGCCCCCGCGCCGACCGAGGGCCCCGGCTCCGTCGCCCCCGGCGGTGCGCCGCTCGCCGCGCCCGTCGCCCCGGGGCGGCCGGCCCCGCTGGTCGCCGTCTTCGGGTCCGCGGAGACGGTGCGCTCCGACCGCGTCCGGCCCCCCGGAGGCGAGACGGACGCGGTGCTCGCCGCGGCCGGCAACGAGAGCGCGTCGTTCCAGGTCGACCTGCGCGCCGCCGAGCGGGCGATCTTCGCCGTCGACGCCGCGCTGACCGGTCCGCTGACGGGGCCGAACGGCGCGACGATCGACCGGGAGGCGGTCACCATCGCCCGTCAGTCCCACTACGTCGTCACCCAGGAGACCGACGGGGAGGGATCGCCCGGGCGCTGGCCCGACGCCCTGCTCCCCGACCGCGAGCCGCTGACGGGCGGCGACGGCGGGGCGTTCCCGTTCTCGCTCGCCCCGGGCGGGGCCGCGTCGCTCTGGGTCGACGTCGCCGTACCCCCGCGGGCCGCAGCCGGAACCTACTCCGGCACCCTGCGGATCCGGCACGGTCGCGGCCGACGGCTCGTCGACGTCCCCGTCCGGTTGACGGTCCGGCCGTTCCGCCTGCCGTCCACGTCGTCGTTGCGCAGCCTCTTCCTGATCAATCCGTTCGACGTCTGCGCCGCGCGCGCCGACCACGACGGGGGTTACACCGAGCTCGCCCGCGCGGACCGCAGCGGCTGCGACCCGGCGAAGGAGGGCACCTGGCGGATCTTCCAGCGCTTCGCGCGGCTGGGGCTGCGCAACCGGATCTCGATCGCCAACCCCTACCCGACCCCGCAGATGCGGGCACCGACCGACGCGCCGGTCGTCCCCCGGCCCGCCCGGCGGGGAGCGCCGACCACCGCCGCGCAGGCGTTCGACGCCTACGTCCGACCGCTGCTGGACGGCACGGGCGACCAGGGAACGCTCCCCGGGGCACGACTGACCAGCTTCACGACCCAGTGGAACTGCGTGCTCGACCCCGGTCGGGGCCGCGACTGCCTGGCGGACTGGAAGGCCTTCCTCGCCGAGCACGCCCCCGAGGCGACGAAGCGGTTCCTGCCGTGGATCTGCGACGAGCCGCGCTTCGACGGCGTGGCGCACCAGACCCCGTGGGGGGACCTGATCGGCGGCCACGTCACCCGTCAGCACGCGCCGTGCGAGCGCCTGCGCGCCGCGGCACGCGCCGGCTGGCCCGGCGTCCCGCTGAAGATCACCACGACGATCGACGATCCCGGTCTGTACCCGGACGGCAAGGTCGACCCGCCGAGCCTGGGACCGTCCGCGGCGGACGTACTGGCTCCCGACGTGACGTCGCTGGTGACCCGCGACGGCGGCGACACCCGCCCGCGCTACGACCGCTTCGCCGCGCGGCCGGGCACCGAGCTCTGGCTCTACCTGGCGTGCCCGACCGGCGGCTGCGACGGCGGACGCACCGACCCGCAGGCGGTCCGCAACCCCGAGTACGAGGGCTGGCCGTCGTACTCGATCGACCAGCCGGGGTCCCAGGCCTCGGCGATGGGCTGGATGGCCTTCCTCTACGACGTCCGGGGCGAGAGCTACTTCGACACCACGTCGGGCTTCGACCGGGGACCGCGGTTCCAGTACGGGATCGAGAACTTCGGCACCAATGGCGACGGCCTGCTCTTCTACCCCGGCCGCGTGCGCGTCGAGGGTCCGGCGGGGACCACCAGCGAGCCGGTGCCGCTGGAGTCGATCCGGCTCAAGCGGATCCGCGAGGGCCGCGAGGACTACGAGTACCTGCACCTGCTCGAGCGCTGTGGGCGCCGCACCGACGCCGTCAAGGTCATCGAGCGGCTCTACGGTCCCGCCGACCGCGCGATGTTCCAGACGACGGTGACGCAGGACCGGCTGGACGCGTCGCGACAGGCGCTGGCGAACCTGATCGTCCGGTACCGCTGCGGGACGCGCTGAGCCGCGCGGCCGCGGGCGCCAACCGCGTGCGATCGTGGCCACCGGTGGGTCCGGATCGCACCCGCTCGCCCCGGGGCCGTGCCGCCCAACGCGGCGGGCCGCGCTACGACGAGGCCGTCCGCGACTCCTGGCGCATCTCGCTGAGGATCCGCTCCAGCCGCGGCTCGACCGAGCCGTCGACGTGGCGCATCGCGGCGGCGACCGCGGGGTGCGCCTCGCCGATCAGCCGGTGCATCTCGTGCGCGACCGCGCGGTACGACGGATGGCCCTCGCGACCGGAACGCAGCTCGATCAGCTGCATCGCGGCGCGCGCGTTGAGATCCATCGTGTACCGGATCCGGTAGCCGAGCGAGACCGCGTAGGCGGCCTGCTTCGGCAGTCCGGCCTCGTGCAGCCGCCCCCACGCCGTGGCCGAGCGCTCCAGCGCGCGGCGGTAGTCGTCCCCGCCCCCGGCCTGCTCGACCTCGCTCGGCACCTCGGCGCCCAGCTCCGGGGTCAGCGTCTGCCACTGGATGGTCAGCATCCGGTGGCGCTGCAGGTCGCGGAACGCGCCGTAGTCGCTGACCACCTCGAACCGGTAGCGCAGCCGCTCCAGGCCGCGGCCCGGACGGTGGCGGCGGTTCTCGCGCTCGCCGACCAGGTCGGCCAGCATCCGTCCCCGCTCGTCGGTCGAGAGGCCCTCGACGGCGCGGCGCGCGTCCTGCTCGCCGACCGCGGTCGACTCGTAGATCAGGCCCGCCAGCAGGTCGTCCTCGTCACCGTCGACGTGGACCAGCCGCACGCTCGAGCCGGCCTCGTCGGCGGTCCGGGCGGCGGCCGACGCCTGGTCCAGGCCGAGCTGCGCGGCCCAGCGGTCGGCGGCGTCCTCGCGCTGCTGCAGGTACTCGATCCAGCGTCCGCCGCGGTCGGGGCGCTCGACCCGGGTGACGAAGCTGGGCGTCACCGCCTGCACCGCGTCGAGGATCCAGCGCCCGTAGCGCCGGGCCTCCGGCAGCGGGTGCGCCAGCAGGTGCAGGATCAGCTGCTCGTAGGTCTGGCCCGAGGCGTAGATCCCGACGTGGCTGAGCGTCGACGCCGGCAGCAGGCCGCGGATCAGGTCCAGCGCCTTGGCCTTGGTCGCCCGCGCGTGCGCGGCGGCGGGCGTGCCGTCCGGCGCCGGGTAGGTCTCGGCGCACCACGCCGTGACCCGCGGCAGCAGATCGGAGTAGATCCGGAAGACGTCGTCCATCGCCGCCGCGTACTCGGGCCCCAGCTCGGGGTCGCGGTAGTACCGGTAGCCGCCGGCGGGATCGGCGGCGCTCGGGGCCGCGTCGTCGTCGCTCAGCCACGCGTTTGCCGTGACGGGCGTGTCGTAGGCGATGTAGCGGGTCGACTGCTCCAGGTACGCGCCGATCCGCGGCCGCTGGAGGAGCTTGGTCAGGACGTTCGAGGTCCACTCGGCGGCGATGTGCAGCCCGCCGAGCTGGGCGACCGAGTCGTCGCCGAAGCCGAGGAAGATCCGGTCGTAGAGCTCGGACGCGCGGGTGCCCTCGGCGTTGTCGTAGGCGGGGACCAGCGCGCCCGCCCCCCCTGCGCCGTCCTCGTCTCCGCTGGGCAGCGAGTCGGCGAACTCGTCGAGGAACAGCCGCCGCAGCGTGCCGGGGTAGCGGCTGTAGCGGGCGAACAACGCCCCCTTGACCGTCTCGGGCAGGTTCACCAGCCCGAACACGGGACGCGTCGGATGCGTCACGTGCGGCGCCAGGCGCGCCGATTCGGAGGGGGTCAGGTCATCGATCGGATACTGCACGGACGAGATGACGCTACCGGTCCGACCGGCGTCCAGCGGTGCGGACCACGCACACCGCGGACGCCGGCCGACCTGCCGCTAGAAGATCCCCGGCAGGGAGTCGCGGACGGCTTCGACCGCGTTCATCAGCGGGCCGGGGATGATCCCCAGCACCACGACGGCGACGCCGGCGACCAGGGCCACGACGGTCGTCGTCCACGGCGTGCGGACCGACGTCTGACGGTCGGCCGGGACGGCCGCCGCACCGAGGTCGGTCGCCACCGGACCGGCCGCGCCGACCGGGCCGCCGGCGGCCCCCGCCACCAGGTCGGTCTGCTCGGACGTCGACCAGACCCGCGCGAGCACGCCCAGGTAGTAGACGAACGAGATCATCGAGCCGATCACCAGGATGATCATCAGCCAGGTGTAGCCCCCGTCGACGCCGGACTGGACGAGCCGCAGCTTGGCGACGAAGCCGACCGTGCCGGGCAGGCCCGCCAGGCCGAGCAGCGCCACGCTGATCGCGGCGGCGTGCAGCGGACGACGCTGGCCCAGGCCGACCAGGCCCTGGCCGCCGTCGTGACCGGTCTCGCGCTCGGAGGCGTCGATCACCGCGAACGCCGCGGCGGTCATCACCACGTAGGCGAGCACGTAGAAGACGGTGGCCTCGGCGCCGAGCTGGGTGCCGACGACCACGCCGACCAGCATGTAGCCGGCCTGCGCGACCGACGAGAACGCCAGCATCCGCTTCATCGACTCCTGGCCGAGCGCACCGACGTTGCCGACGATCATCGCGATCGCGGCGAGGATCGCCAGCAGCGGTCCCCAGACGTGGGACGCGCCGGGCAGCGCGACGTCGAACAGGCGGATCATCGCGATCAGCGTCGCGACCTTCGTCGCCGTCGCCATGAACGCGGTGACCGGGGTCGGCGCGCCCTCGTAGACGTCGGGCGTCCACTGGTGGAACGGCGCGACCGAGGCCTTGAACGCCAGGCCGACGATCGCGAACGCGACGCCGCCCATCAGCAACGGGTCGTTGGCCAGGCCGTCCCGGCTGATCGCCGCGGCGATCCCGGCGTAGTCGGTGGTGCCGGTGGCGCCGAAGATCATCGCGAAGCCGTAGAGCAGCGTCGCGGAGCCGACCGAGCCGACGATCAGGTACTTCATCCCCGACTCGAGCGAGCGGCGACGGTGCAGCTCGGACGCGGCCAGGATGTACAGCGGGATCGACAGCAGCTCCAGGCCGAGGAACGCCGTGATCAGGTTCTGGGCGCCCGCGAAGACGACCATGCCGCCGGCGGCCACGAGCAGCAGCGCGTGGTACTCGCCGTGCGACGCCTCCCGCGGGGCGGCGGCGCCGAACGAGAGGAAGACGGCCATCACGCCGGCGACCGCTACGCCGACGATCCCGAACAGGTAGAGCGGATCGAGCGCCAGCGCCTCGGACATCAAGGTCCCGCGTTCGTCCCACTGCCAGATCGCGAGGCCGATCGCGGCGGCGAAGAACGCCAGCGTCAGCGCGGGGACGATCCCGTGGCGGGCGGCGCGCGAGCGCATCAGCCCGACCATCAGGACGACGACGGATCCGCCCAGCAGGGCGAGCAGCGGGGAGAGCCCCGCCCAGTCGATCTCCGGGGCCTTGGCGGCAGCGAGCGCGATCATCGGTTCGTCCCCTCGATCGTCTGGGCGTCCTCTTCGATGACCATCTCCTCGTCGTCGCCCACGACCTCACCGTTCTCGTCGATCACGATCTCCTCGCCCTCGCCGGCCGCTCCCTGGTCCGGGGCGGCGCCCTGCGGCGCGACGGGCTGACCGGTGCTCGGGTCGATCGCGATGTCCTCCGGCGGCACGCCCCCGGTCCCACCCGGGACCTCGGCCCCGTCGGACGCCGCGGGCGGAGCGGACCGGAAGCACGACCAGCCGGTGCAGTTGCGGTACCGCGCGGCCTCCTGCGCCATCTGCTCGGCGGCCACCGGGTCGACGACCGCCGCGGCCGGGTAGACCGCCTGGGTCGCCGCGGCGTCGGCGGCGCGGATCGTCTGCTGCGGATGGATCGCCAGGGCGATGATCAGCACGACCGGCACGGCGAGCAGCGCGAGCTGCGCCTTCGACGCCTCGCGCGGCTCGGCCTGGGGGCCGACCCGGTTGTGTGAACTGAGGATGAACAGCCGCAGTGCGTAGACCGCGGCGAGGGCGATACCGAGCGAGGCGACGACCGCCAGGGCGACCGACGGACCCTCCCAGAGACCGCGCAGGATCAGGATCTCGCCGAGGAAGTTCGCCGTGCCCGGCAGCGCGAGCACCGCGTAGGTGACGATCACGAAGAAGACCGCGAAGATCGGCGCCTTGGTCGCGATCCCGCCCATGTCGCGCAGGTCCTCGGAGCCGCCCGCCCGCTGCGAGAGGATCGCCACGGCGAGGAACGCGCCGAAGACGGCGACGCCGTGGTTGACCGACTGCAGCAGCGCGCCGGTCGCGCCGTCGGTGCGGAGGCTGAAGACGCCGAGCGTGATGAAGCCGAGCTGGGCGACCGACGAGTACGCCAGCACCAGGCGGGCGTTGGTCGTGGTCAGCGCGATCAGCGAGCCGTAGAGGATCGAGATCACGGCCATGATCAGCACGACCCAGCGCAGGTCCGCTACGCCCTCGGGCAGCAGCGGCAGCGCGATCAGCAGGAAGCCGTAGGCGGCGACCTTCGAGAGCACGCCGCTGAAGACCGCGAGCACCGGCAGCGGCATCGCCTTGTAGCCGTCGGCCAGCCAACCGTGGAACGGGAAGGACGGCATCTTGACCAGGAACGCGGCGGCGAAGCAGGCGAACAGCCAGCCCTGGCTGCCCTCGGGCACCCCGCGCTCGGCGATCGTCTGGATCGAGAAGCTGATCGGCTGCCCGTCGGGGGTCGAGAGCACGCCGATCGCGACGGCCGCCACCAACATCAGCAGCGAGCCGACGAGCGTGTAGACGACCATCTTGATCACGGCCGGGACCCGGTCGCCGTTCCCGAACATCACCGTCAGGAAGAAGAACGGGATCAGCATCAGGTCGAAGAACGCGATGAACAGGATCACGTCCTGGGACAGCAGCGCGCCGATCACGGCGGTCTGCGCGATCCCGAAGTGCAGGAACAGCTGACGGGCGCGATCGCCGCGGCCGTCGTCGGTGGTCGCCAGCCAGCCGGTCGCGAACGCGAAGCCGACGGTGGTCAGCAGGATCAGCCAGACGTTGAGCCCGGTCAGCGCCAGGTCGTAGCGGACGCCGAAGGCCTCGATCCAGGCATCGCTGGTGACGTGCTGCAGCAGGCCGCTGCCGCTGTCGAAGTCCAGGACGAAGGCGACCGAGAGCGCGACGGCCAGCAGGCCGCCGACCAGGGCGACCCAGCGCGCGGCGCGCTTGGGCGCCAGCAGGCCGAGCAGGCCGACGGCGAGCGGCAGCCAGAGCAGGATGGAGAGGTGGAGCATGGGTCGTCCGTTCCTAGCTCTGGATGAGGACGTAGATCAGGACCGCAGCCGCGCCGACCAGCGTGACCGCGGCGTACGAGCGCAGGTAGCCGGACTGCATCCGGCGGACCAGCGCCGAGGCGCCGCGCACGGTTCCGGCGGTGCCGCCGACCAGCGTTCCGCTGATCACGATCCGCTCGAAGCCGTCGCGGGAGACCCGCCCGACCGCGCGCACCGGGCGCACGATCAGCAGGTCGATCAGCTCGTCGAAGTACCACTTGTTCAGGAAGAACCGGTGAAGCCCGGCGAACCGCGCCTGGTAGCCGGCCGAGATCGTCGTCGCCTCGAGCGCCGGGTTGTCGGCGACGCGCTGGCGCGCGGCCTCGTCCTTCGGCGCGGGCGGGACGGCCCACAGTCGGTAGGCGACGAAGATGCCCGCGATGCCGACCACGGTGCCGAGCACCAGGCCGAGGATCGTCACGCCGCCGCCGGCCACGTGCTGCGGCGCGTCGTGGTGGAAGACCGGTTCGAGGAAGTGCTCGAGCGGCATCAGCACGTGCGGGATCCCGAGCAGGCCGCCGACGGTCGCCAACAGCGCCAGCAGCGACATCGCGATCTTCATCGGACGGGCGCGCTCGGCGATGTGGTGCTCCGGGCCGGGGAAGCCGACCTCGGTGTCCTCGATCTCGCCGGTCTTCGGGTTGCGGTGCTCGGCGGCGTGGTGCAGGTGACCACCCTCGAGCTCGACCGCCTCGGGCACCGGGGTGCCCCAGAAGGCGCGGAAGATCATCCGCCAGGTGTAGACCGCGGTCAGGAAGGCGCCGATGTATCCGACCGCCCAGAGCAGCCAGTACCAGCCGCCCTGGTCGGCGACGCCGGCCAGGATCTCGTCCTTCGAGAAGAAGCCCGAGAACGGCGGGATACCGGCCAGCGCGAGGCCGCCGATGATGAACGCGCCGTAGGTGAACGGCATCGCCTTCTTGAAGCCGCGCATCTTGTCCATCGACTGCTCGCCGGCCATCGCCGAGATCAGCGAGCCGGCGGCCATGAACAGCAGCGCCTTGAAGAACGCGTGCGTGACCAGGTGGAACATCGCGGCGACGTAGACCGAGGCCGAGACGCCCATGATCATGTAGCCGATCTGGGACATCGTCGAGTACGCGATCACGCGCTTGAGGTCCGTCTGGACCAGCGCGATCGTGCCCGCGACCAGCAGCGTCAGCGCGCCGATGATCATGCCGACCAGCTGGGCCGTCGGGGCCAGCTCCATCAGCGGGTGCAGGCGGGCGATCAGGTAGACGCCCGCGGTCACCATCGTCGCGGCGTGGATCAGCGACGAGACGGGCGTCGGGCCCTCCATCGCGTCCGGCAGCCAGGTGTGCAGCGGCAGCTGCGCGGACTTGGCGAAGGCGCCGACCATGATCAGCAACAGGCCCGCGGTCAGCGCGCCGGTGTTGCCCGACTCGGGGCCGAAGGTCGGCTCCGCGATCGCGAAGGTCTCCAGCAGGTCGACGGTGCCCGTGTGCCGGAGCAGCAGGATGACGCCGAGCATCATCCCGATGTCGCCGACCACGTTGATCACGAACGCCTTGATGCCGGCGGACGTGGCCGTCCCGCGGCGGAACCAGAAGCTGATCAGCATGTAGCTGGCCGCGCCGACGAAGCCCCAGCCGACGATCAGCAGCACGAAGTTGCCCGCCAGCACCAGCACGAGCATCGAGAAGACGAAGAAGTTCAGGTACGCGAAGAACCGCGTGTACCCGGCGTCGCCCTTCATGTAGGCGATCGAGTACAGGTGGATCAGCGTCGAGACGCCCGTGACCACCAGCAGCATGATCAGCGAGAGGGGATCGACGAGGATCTCCATCTTCACGTCGACGCCGGCGACGGTCGCGTAGTCGTAGAGCGACGACGCGATCTGGCGCTCACCCTCGCCGTCGCGCCCGAGCAGGCTGAACAGCGAGACCAGCGAGAAGACGAAGGCCAGGCCGACCGACGCGGTGCCGATCAGGCCCGCGACGCGGCCGGTCCAGACCCGGAAGCCCAGGCCGAGGATCACGGCGCCGAGCAGAGGCAGGATCAGGACGATCCATGCGGCATCGGTAGGGCTCATCCGCGCAGCTCCCGCAGTTCATCGACATCCACCGCGACACGGTTGCGGTACAGCGCCACGACGATGCCGAGGCCGATCGCGACCTCGGCCGCGGCAACCACCATCACGACCATCGCGAAGATGTGGCCCTCGGCGGCGTTGTGCATCCGCGCGAAGGTGATCAGCGCCAGGTTGCCGGCGTTCAGCATCAGCTCGAGGCTGACCAGGACCAGCAGCGGATTGCGGCGCGTCAGCACGCCGATCGCACCGATCCCGAAGACCAGGGCGGAGACCGCCAGGAACCAGCCGCTACTCATCGTGCGTCCTTGTCATCGCGACCGTCCTCGGGCGACGCGCCCGTGGGCGGCACCTCGTCGGACGGGGCCGGCGTGGGCGGATCGAAGCCGGGGTTCCGGACGTCGGCCGGCGGCGCGTCCTCGGACGGCGGAGCGTCGTTCGGGGCGTCGTCCTCGCGGTCGCGGCGTCGATCGTCCGCCTGCTCACCGCGCGACGCGGGATCGCCCGTGGTCGGTGCGTCCGGGGCGGACGGCGTGCCGGGGCCGCTACCGGACGACGAGCCGGGGCCCGACGGCGCGTCGGACGACGAGCCGAGCGTGACCGAGCGCGCGCCCGGATTGGTGTTGATCGCGCCGACGCCCTCGCGCATCGAGGCGACGCCGATCGGGGCCATCAGCTCGGAGGCGGCGATCATCCGATCCTCGTCGGGCAGCACGCCACCGCGGCGCCGGGCCAGCACGACCGCGCCGACCGCCGCGACCAGCAGCAGGAACGACGCGCCCTCGAAGGGCAGCAGGAAGCGGGTCAGCAGCAGCTCGCCGATCTGGCTGGGCGAGCCGAACTCCGCGCTGACCGACGACGACTGGTCGTCGATCGCCTGCAGGCCGGTGCCGAGCACCGCGATCCCGACGGTGATCGCCAGCAGCGCGGCGATCCCGTAGGAGAGCAACCGCAGGCTCGGCCCGTTGCCGCCCTGCGGCGTGTTGACCGAGCCGTCCGCGTTGGTGGTCCCGCCGACGTACGCGTTGACGAAGACGTAGAGCACCATCACCGCGCCGACGTAGACCATCACCTGGACCACCGCGACGAACTGCGCGTAGAGCAGCAGGAACAGCATCGACAGCGACAGCAGATGCAGGACCAGCGACAGCACCGCGTAGAACGGGTTGCGCAGGGCCACGGCGCCGAGCGCCGCGAGCACCGCCAGCGGGCCGAAGAGGAAAAAGAGGATCTCGTCCATCGACTACTCGCCCTCCGCCCGCAGTGGGGTCCGGACCTGCGGCTCCTGGAGCAGCATCTCCTTGGTGAAGATCAGGTCCGAGCGGTTGTAGTCCGCCATCTCGTAGTCGTGCCCCATGGTGATCGCGTCGAACGGGCAGGCGACCTCGCAGTAGCCGCAAAAGATGCAGCGGCTGAGGTTGATCTCGTAGACCGCCGCGTAGCGCTCGCCGCCGGACACGCGGTCCAGCGGGTCGTTCTCGGCGGCGACCACGCGGATGCAGTCGGCCGGGCAGGCGGCGGCGCAGAGCGAGCAGCCGACGCACTTCTCCAGGCCGGTGTCCTCGAACTTGTGCAGGCGGTGCCGGCCGCGGAACCGCGGGTAGACCGGGGTCTTCTCCTCGGGGTACTCGACCGTCTTGGTGCCTTCGACCACGCGGCCGAAGGTCGTCTTGAGACCGCGCAGGCTCTCGCCGAAGACGCGGTAGACCCCGCCGAGCCCGCCGGGCTCGGGGCCACGCTGGACTTCGACGACGTCGTTACCGGGATGCCAGGACATGAGGGAAAAGCCTCCGAGGTCCGCTTAGAACGCCACGAGGGCGATCGCGGTGACCAGAGCGTTGAGGGTGGCGAGCGGCAGCAGGATCTTCCAGCCGAAGGACATCAGCTGGTCGTAGCGCACGCGCGGCGTGCTGGCGCGGATCCAGACGATCAGCATGACGATCAGGAACGTCTTGCCGAGGACGACGAACGGGTCGACGAAGCCGGGCGCGTCGATCCCGAACGGCAACGTCCAGCCACCGAGGAAGAGGGTCGAGAACATCGCACCGGCCATCACCAGGTGCGTGTACTCGGCGACGTAGTAGAGCGCGAAGCGCCCGCCGCCGTACTCGGTCATGAACCCGGCGACCAGCTCCGAGTCCGCCTCGAGCAGGTCGAACGGCGCGCGGTTGATCTCCGCCAGCGTCGCGAGGAAGAAGATCCCCGCGCCGACGATCTGCGGCACGATGAACCAGAGGTTGTCCCCCTGGTGCTCGACGATCTCCGAGAGCGACAACGAGCCGGCGGTCATCACGACGCCGAGCAGCGCCAGGGCCTGAGCCGCCTCGTACGAGATCAGCTGGGCCGCGGCGCGCATGCCGCCGAGGAACGAGTACTTGGAGGACGACGACCAGCCGCCGAGCAGCACGCCGTAGGCCCCGATCGCGCTGAACGCGAAGAAGACCAGCAGGCCGATGTCGGAGTCCAGGACGTAGAGCCCGAACTTCGTGCCGAGGATGTCCTGCGGCGCACCGCTGAACGGGACCAGGGCGAAGGTCGCCAGCGCCGCGACCATCGAGATCAGCGGGGCCAGGATGAACAGCCAGCCGATCGCGCCGCGCGGCTTGAATTGCTCCTTGAACAGCAGCTTGCCGATGTCGGCCATCGGCTGGAGCGATCCGAAGACGCCGACGCGGTTGGGTCCTGGCCGGTTCTGGAAGCGGCCGAGCAGCTTGCGCTCGAGCAGCAGCGCGACCGGCACCAGCGAGAAGCCGATCCCGAAGATCACCAGGGTCTTCAGGAACTGCGCCCACCAGGGCTCGGCGTAGTTGATCGCGGCGAGCGAGATCATCCGGCCGCCACCTCGCTCCCGACGAGCTCGACCGAGACGGTGGGCAGGCCGCCCGCCTCGTCCCGGTCGTCGCGCAGGACGTCGGCGCTGCGCGCGCCGATCCCGGTCTCCAGGAAGACGCTGCCGCGCGGCGACGTGGTGCGCAGGTGCGCGACCGCGTGGACAGCAGCCCCGCCCGCCGAGACCCGCACCGGCTGCCCGTGACGGATGCCGCGCTCGGCGGCGTCGTCGGGGTTCAGCTCGGCCCGCTGCTTCGGCGAGAGGAACTTGAGCGCCGGAGCGTGCTCGACCTCGGGCGAGGCCCAGACCGAGCGGAAGCTGCCCAGGCGCAGCGCGCCGTTGACCGCAGGGGCCGCGACCGGCGCGTCGAGGGTGAACGGCCCGGTGTCGCCGGCGGGGAAGGACGCCGCGGCGTCGCGGTCCTGCCAGCGCACGCCGAAGCCGCCGATCTCGTCGTGGGTGATCCCGGCGTAGAACGGCACGGCCTCGGCCAGCTCGGAGGTGACCATCATCGAGGTCAACGCCGTCGACTCGCCGCCGAGCGACGTCAGCAGCTGGGTCAGCGTCTGCCACGCGGGACGGGCGTCGCCCTGCCGGCGAACCGCCGGGCGCAGCCGCTGGAGCCGACCGTCGGGGTGCGTGATCGTCCCCTCCTTCTCGGCACCGGCCTCGGACGGGAAGACCACCGTGGCGTGCTCGCGCACGCCGTCGGTCAGGAACGCCGCGTGGGCGATCACGCCGGACGCGGCGCCCAGCGCCTGCTCCCAGACCGCGCGGTCGGGGAAGCTCGCCACGGGGTCGGCGTGCAGCAGGTAGAGCGCGCGGATCTCGCCGTCGATCGCCGCCTGGGCGATCTGGCGGCTGCCGCGGCCGACCGCGGCCGGGTCGCTGAAGCCGGGAGCGACGTTCGGCAGGAAGCCGATCTCGCGCAGGCCTCGCGAGTTGCCGCCGGACGGCACCTGCAGCAGGCCCGCGCCGGTGCGGCCGTCGAGCAGGCCGAGTCGGCCGGACAGCTTGAGCAGGGCGCGCGCCGCGTTGTCCGCGTTGCGCGCCGGACCGTCGCCGAGACCGTGGGTGAGGCGCTCGCCCCAGACGACCACGACGTCCTCGCCGGCCTCGCGCAGCATCCGCCCGAGCGCCCCGACGGCCTCGGGGTCGGCCCCCGCGGCCTGGCAGAGCCCGGTCACGTCGCCGACGCCGCCGATCGCGGCGTCGAGCGCGCAGACGAAGGCCTCGCCGGCGCCCGGCGCGAACCGCACCGACAGCTCGGCGTTGGGGTCCAGGCTCGACGGACGGCTACTGGCGACGGCCAGGCGCAGGCCGTTGCGCCGCACGCCCTTGCGCAGGCGCAGGTCGAGCACCGGCATGTCGTCGACCGGCTCGGTGTCGAGCACCAGCACGGCGTGCGCCCACTCGAGGTCGGGAACGGTGGCCTGGGCCTCGGGCGCGTCGAGCGCGGCCTGCAGGCCGACCGACACGACGCCGGACGGACGGCTGTCGAAGTCGCGGCTCTCGAGCGTCTCGGTCATCAGCCGGCGCAGCAGCCAGCCTTCCTCGTTGCTCGTGCTGCCGCCGGCGAGCGCGCCGACCTGGCCGACCGAGCCCTGGAGCAGCTTCGACGCCTCGGCGATCGCGCGGTCCCAGCTGACCGGGGTCAGCTCTCCGGCTTCGCGGACCAGCGGCTGGGTGATCCGCTCGTCGACGTAGGTCGACTGGTAGGCGAAGCGCCCGCGGTCGCAGAGCCAGCCGTCGTCGACGTCCTCGTTGTCGCGCGAGAGCACCCGCATCACGCGGTCGTCGCGGACGGTGTAGCTGATGTTGCACTGGCCCGGGCACATCGTGCAGACCGAGCCGGACTGCTCGATGTCCCACGGACGCGCGCGGAAGCGGTACGCCTGGCTGGTCAGCGCGCCGACCGGGCAGAGCTCGATGATGTTGCCGCTGAACGGCGCGACGTACGGGTGCCCGTCGAAGGTGCCGACGTAGGTCGCGGCGCCTCGCTCGTTGAGGACCAGCTGGTAGTCCTCAGAGACCTCCTGCGAGAACCGCACGCAGCGGTAGCAGAGGATGCACCGCTCGCGGTCGATCGCGATCAGCGGGCTCAGCTCGACCGGCTTCTGGAAGTGCCGCTTGGGCTCCTGGAACCGCGACGTGCCGCGGCCCCAGCCGAACGAGATGTCCTGGAGGGGGCACTCGCCGCCCTTGTCGCAGACCGGGCAGTCGAGCGGGTGGTTGAGCAGCAGGAACTCGACGACCGACTCCTGCGCCGCCTTGACCCGGGCGCTCTCGGTGTCGACGACCATGCCGTCGCGGACCGGGGTCGAGCAGGCGGTCTGGAGCTTCGGGATGCCCTCGATCTCGACCAGGCACATCCGGCAGGCGCCGACCGGGGCGCCGAGCTTCGGCTCGTAACAGAAGACGGGGATGTCGACGTCGCCGAGCTTCGCCGCGTCGGCCAGCATCGTGCCGGCGGGCGCCTCGATCTCGCGGCCGTCGACCGTGAAGGTGATCTGCTGCAGTTCGGGACGGGGCATCAGTGCTGCGACGCCAGGGCGCCGGCTCCCAGGAGGACGGGTTCGGTGGTCTGAAGCTCCGCCAGCAGGCGGGCCTCGTTCTCGCTCCGCGCGCGCTCGAGGTGCTGCTCGAACTGCGGCCGGAACTTGGTCACCATCGAGGCGACCGGCATCGCCATCGCGTCGCCGAGGACGCAGAGGCAGTTGCCCATGATCTGGTCGCAGACCGACGAGATCACGTCGAGGTCCATCGGCGTGGCCTCGCCGATCTGGATCCGCTGGAGCAGCTTGGTGGTCCAGCTCGTGCCCTCGCGGCACGGCGTGCACTTGCCGCAGCTCTCGTGCTTGTAGAAGCTGGCGGTCTTGACGGCGACGTCGACCACCGAGTGGCGATCGTCGACGACGATGATCGCGCCGGAGCCGAGCATCGTGCCGGCCGCGGCCAGCTCGTCGTAGGCGTAGACCGTGTCGAGGTCGTCCTTGGTCAGGACCGGGGACGAGCTGCCCCCCGGGAACCAGAGCAGGACCTCGCGGTCGTCCTCGATCCCACCGGCCAGGCCGTAGATGATGTCGCGCCCGGTCATCCCGAGCTCGATCTCGTAGTTGCCGGGACGCTTGACGTTGCCCGAGACCGAGATCAGCTTGGTGCCGGACGACTTCTCGACGCCGAGCCCGGCGTAGGCCTCGGCCCCGATCCGCAGGATGTACGGGATCGCCGTCAGGGTCTCGACGTTGTTGATCAGCGTCGGCCCCTGGTAGAGGCCCTGGTTGGCCGGGAACGGCGGCTTCAGGCGCGGGTTGCCGCGCCGGCCCTCGAGCGCGTCGAGCAAGCCGGTCTCCTCGCCGCAGATGTAGGCACCGGCGCCGCGGTGGACCCACATGTCCAGGTCGACCCCGCGGCCGAGCACGTTCGGCCCGAGCAACCCGGCCTGCTTGGCCTCGGCGATCGCCGCCTCGAGGATCTCGGCCTGCTGGACGTACTCGCCCCGGATGAAGATGAACGCCTTGTTCGCCCCCACCGCGTACGCCGCGATGATCATGCCCTCGATCAGGCTGTGGGGGTTCTTCTGCATGAGCTCGCGGTCCTTGAAGGTCCCCGGCTCGGACTCGTCCGCGTTGCAGACGAGGTACTTGTCCATCTTCCCCTGGGGGATGAACGACGCCTTCAGGCCCATCGGGAACCCGGCGCCGCCGCGACCGCGCAGCCCGGAGTCCTTGAGCGCCGTGACGAGCGAGTCGCGGGCCATCGCCAGCGCCTGCTCGGCCATCGCGTAGCCGCCGCGGCGCCGGTACACGTCGAGCGTGTGGAGCCCCGGCTCGTCGATGTTCTCGAACAGCAGCTTGGTGCTCATGCCTGTCCTCCCGAGAGGTCGACGGGGTCCAGCGTGCCGGCGTCCGCCGACTGCCGGGAGACCTCGTCGGTGTTGGCGGCCGAATCGGCGACCCGCCGGCGGACCAGCTGCTTGGCGGGCAGCGGGTCGGCACCCTCGCGGATCTGACCGGCGAGGACGGCGATGTCCTCGTCGTCGATCGGCCCGACGTAGACCCCGTCGATCGACGCCATCGGCGCGATGTCGCAGGCGCCGAGGCACTCGAAGCCGCGCAGGTTGACGTCGGGGTCGTGCCCGAGCTCCTCGCGCAGCCGCGCGAGGACCGCGTCGGCGCCGCGCAGCGAGCACGAGATGTTGGTGCAGACGTAGACGGTCTTGCGACCGACCGGCGTCGTCTCGAGCATGTCGTAGAAGGTCGCGACCGCGGTCAGGTAGCCGGGCGTCAAGCGCATGACGCAGGCAACCTGCTCGACGGCGACCGGCGAGCACCAGCCGTGCAACCGCTGGGCGGCGGCGAGCGCCGGGATCGCGGCGGACTTGTGGTCCGGGTACCGCGACATGTAGTCCTCGATCTCCGCGCGGAGATCGGCCGGGACGTCGACCTGAGCGGGGTCCGGCACCTGCGCCGGATCCTTGGTCGGGTCGGTCGCCTCGCGGAACCCCGGCACGCGCGAGCCGTGGTCGAAGCGCGTGACCTGCAGCTCGTAGCTGGCGGGATCGTCGAGGAAGTCGAGCGTCGCGCCGGCCGCCTCGGCCAACGCGGTGCGCCGCGCCAGGTCGCGGTCGGCCGGACCCGGCGGGTCGCGTCGGATGCTCATCGGTCGATGCCTCCGAGGATCGGGTCCAGGCAGGCGAGCGTGATGATCATGTCCGCGATGTACTCGTTGCGCGCCATGTCGCCGAACGCCTGCAGGTGGACGAACGAGGGGTCGCGCATGTGCACCCGCGCGGGCTTGCTCGATCCGTCCGAGCGGACGAAGCAGCCGAGCTCGCCGCGGGGGCCCTCGATCGCGTGGTACGCCTCGCCGGCCGGGACGCGCATCCCCTCGGTGACCAGCTTGAAGTGGTGGATCAGCGCCTCCATCGAGGTCGCCAGCTCGTGCCGCGGCGGCAGCGCGACCTTGCGGTCCTCGGTGATGTACGGACCCTCGGGCAGGTTGTCGATCGCCTGCTCGATGATCTTCAACGACTCCCGCATCTCGGCCATCCGGACGAGGTAGCGGTCGTAGTTGTCGCCGCGGGTGCCGACCGGGACCTTGAAGTCGAAGTCCTCGTACGAGGAGTACGGCATCGTCTTGCGCAGGTCCCACGGCACGCCGGCGGCGCGCAGCAGCGGACCGGCGACGCCCTTGGCCTGCAGCGTCTCGGCGTCGGCCACGCCGACGTCGCGCATCCGGCGCAGGAAGATCTCGTTGTTCGAGAGCATCGACTCGTACTGGCCGATCCGCTTCGGCATCTCCGTGAGGAAGCGCCGCAGCTTGGCCTCCCAGCCGGCGGGGATGTCCTCCATCACGCCGCCGATCTGGAAGTAGCGCGGGTGGACGCGCTGACCCGACGAGTACTCGAACAGGTCGAGGATCGTGTCGCGCTCGCGGAACCCGTACCAGAGGATCGACATCGCGCCGACGTCGAGCGCGGTGGTCGCGAGCCACACCAGGTGGCTCATGATCCGGTTGAGCTCCATGTGGATCACCCGGAGGTACTGCGCCCGCTTCGGGACCTCGATCCCGAGCAGGTCCTCGACGGCCCCGCAGTAGGCCATGGCGTTGAAGTAGTACGCCAGGTAGTCCATCCGCTCGACGATCGGGACGACCTTCCAATAGGCCTTGTCCTCCGCCGTCTTCTCGATGCCCGTGTGCAGGTAGCCGATGATCGGCTGGACGTCGCGGACGACCTCGCCCTCGAGCGTGGTCAGCAGCCGCAGCACGCCGTGCGTGGCGGGATGGTGCGGACCGAAGTTGACCGTCAGCAGCTCGGCCTGCTCGTGCTGGACGACCGTGCCCAGCTGCTCCGCGAAGTCGATCGACGCCTCGCCGGCGCGGTACTCGACCGTCGTGGTGGTGCGCTCGGTGCTCACTTCCACCACCCCGGGTTGCCGTCCTCGTTGCCGGTGAACAGCACCGGCTCGCCGCCGATCGGGAAGTCCCGCCGCTGCGGATGACCGATGTAGTCCTCCGGCATCAGGATCCGGCGCAGGTCCGGGTGACCGTCGAAGACGACGCCGAACATGTCGTAGACCTCGCGCTCGTGGAAGTTGGCCGTCGGCCAGGTCGGCGTGACCGACGGGACGTTCGGCGTGTCGAGCGAGACGCGGAGCTTGACGCTGAGCCGACGCTGGTGCTCGAACGAGAGCAGCTCGTAGGCCACGCCCAGGCGCGGCTCCTCGGGGAAGTAGTCCACCCCGTGGAGCGACATCAGCATGTTGTAGCCCTCGCCGCGCAGCCGCTCGAGCACGTCGACGATGCTGCCCGGCCGGACCTGCAGCTCGGCGCGGCAGGACGTCAAGGTCGTCCCCAGGACCGCCGAGTCGGAGCCGCCGACGACGGTGGACAGCCGTTCGAGCTCCTCGACGTCAAGCACCGGTGCCGCCCTCGCGCAGGATCCGCTCGCGCTCGGTCGCCTCGGCGGCTCGTGTCTCGAGCTCGTCCATCGACATCAGCGGCTGGCGCGGATTCTCCTCGGTCCCGTGGGCGCGGTAGCGGTCCCGCCAACCCATCTCGGGATCGTCCTGGATCATCCGGCGCAGCTTGAGGATCCCGTAGACCAGCGACTCGGTCCGCGGCGGACATCCCGGGACGTGGACGTCGACCGGCATGAACTTGTCCGCCGGGACGATCGCGTAGTTGTTGAAGACGCCCATCGACGACGAGCAGGCGCCCATCGCGATCGAGTACTTCGGCTCCAGCATCTGGTCGTAGACGCGGCGCACGACCGGGGCCATCTTCATCGACACGCGGCCGGCGAGGATGATCATGTCGGCCTGGCGCGGGGTGCCGCGCATCGCCTCGCCGCCGAAGCGCGAGATGTCCATCCGCGACCCGACCAGGTTGATCAGGTCGATCGAGCAGCAGGCCAGCCCGAAGGTCAGCGGGAAGATCGAGTTGCCGCTGGCCCACTTCGACGCCTTGTCGAGCGTGGTGGTCAGCACGCTCTCGCGCACCTGCGCCTCGAGGTCCTGGCCTTCGAGGTCGCCGCGCAGCAGATCGCGGGCGCGGGACTGGCGGGCGCGGAACGCCGCCTTGTCGGCGGGCGTCAGCTCGGAAGCACCGCCCGCCCCACCCGCGGTGGCGTCGACGTCGACGCGACCGTGTCGGATTACTTCCATTCCAGGGCTCCTCGCCGCCAGACGTAGATCAACGCGATCAGCAGCAGTCCGATGAAGACGCCGGCTTCGATCAGCGCGAAGGTGCCGAAGGCCTGCAGCTCGACCGCGATCGGGTAGAGGAAGACGACCTCGATGTCGAACAGCAGGAACAGGATCGCGATCAGGTAGAAGCTGATCCCGAAGCGGAAGCCGCTCTGAACCTCCGACGGCAGGCCGCACTCGTAGGCGTCCTCGGTGAAGGTCGTCGGTCGGCGGTTGAAGCGCGGACCGAGACGCGAGTTGGCGTACACGAAGAGCGCACCCACGCCACTCGCGAGCACGATGAAGATCAAGATCGGCAGATACGACCGCAGCACTACCGTTGTTCTATCACTCCGCGCGTCGTTTCCCCGGCTCCCGGAGCCGGGATTTGCAGCGGTTGTGCAGGTTCACACGATCTCGCGTGAACTTCGTGTTCAACGGCACGATCAGGCGTGCGCGGTGCCACGAGCCGCGTCACGATTCGCACGCGGCTAAGGTTAGGGAGACCTTACTAGAGTCGGCCGCCGGTGTGGTGCACGGACGTCCACCGGGCGGGCTCGCCGCGCGCGTCGAGGTACGTGCCGCCACGGCGCACCAGGCGACGCGCTTCCGGTCGCGGCCGGGCGAGCAGGCGCGCGACGTGGCACCATCGACCGCCGATGTCGACCGCCGTCCTGACCGTCTCGCTGCTCGTCGCCGGGATCAGCTTCCTCACGGGCGCGTGGGGCGCGGCGCTGTGGTGGCGGTTCACCGCCCAGGACCGCTACTGGATCGCGATCCGCGCCACCCAGGTCGGCGCGCTGCTGCTCGCGTTGCTCGCGGGCGTGGTCTGGGTCAGCGGGACGTCCGACGTGCCGTGGCTGTTCTGGCTCTACTGCCTGCTGCCGGTGGCGATCTCGATGATCGCCGAGCAGCTGCGGATCGTCGCCGCCGAGCAGGTGCTCGAACGACGCGGACTGGAAGGCGCCGCCGACGTCGACCGCCTCGACGAGGCCGGGCAGCGCGGCGTCGTCCGCGAGATCGTCCGCCGCGAGGTCGGGATCATGACCGTCTCGGCGTTCGTGATCTGCTTCCTCGCGCTGCGCGTGACCGTCGAGCGCGGCGGAATCTGAGGGCGCATCGCCGGCCGCGCCCGCGAAGCCTGTGGAGCGGCCGGATGACGGCGTGTCGGGCCGGGCGACCCGACGAGAAGGCGCGCCCCCCGGCGCCGGCCAAATGGTTGCCGCCGTCAAAAGACCA